>JAUWQO010000101.1 GCA_030610995.1 Desulfobacterales bacterium | reverse complement strand
ATATTTGTAGTGCTTCAATAATTAAAGAATACACCACACCCAGAGGAATTAAAAGAACTAAATGGAATAAGAAGAAGTAAAAGGAACTTTAAAGGCTAAAACCCACAACATAATCAGACTCACAACATAACGTCCCCTACTCGTCCAGGATGCTTTACGTATCCCTCCAGATGAGCAGGAAGGCCGGCTTCGAAGGGAACTCGCTTTACGGCTTTATGAAAAAGGATTGCTTTCGCTTGGAAAAGCTCGTCAGTTGGCGGGAATGGAAAAGTGGAATTTCCTTTTATTATTAGCGCAAGATGGCATATCCAGACAGTACGATAAAAAGGAACTGGATCGCGATCTGTCCACATTGAATCACCTCCCATGAAAGTTATCTCCAATTCCTCTATTTTAATTGGATTAAGCGCTATCGGCAGGCTGGAACTTTTGCACCGTCGGTTTCCAGAAGGTGTGATCGTTCCCGATGCTGTATGGCAAGAAGTTGTCGAAACCGGTCATGGACGAACTGGAGCGAAGCAGGTAGCGACTGCTGAATGGATCTGTCGTCAGCAGATCCAAAATAAAGTTTTTGCTACCGCGCTTCAGGCATATTTGGATCAAGGCGAGGCTGAAGTGATCGCTCTTGGGCAGGAAATTGGGCAAAAAGAAAGCACATCATCTCCAGTCTATCAAGCGAATTAGCTCTTTTGCAAAAAAAAGGCGGATTTCGTGTTAGCAAGGTTGTATATGAATATGCGCTGGAACAGGCTGGAGAGTAAAAAGGATAGGAATTTTCGATCGGGTAGAAACGCATAAATTCATGGGCTTTACGCAAAACTCTCGAGTTGTGCACACTCTGCACGAACGTAAGTGCAGTTCATTAGGCGACTCCAAACTTAGTGTCTAATTTGTTCTTTTCCGGCAAAGCCGGATTATCTTCATAACTTCCAGTAGTCTGTCCCGCAAATCGGGGGAAAGTAATGAAAATACAATATCTTGTAAATCCTGTTCATCCTGTCAAAAGAAAAAAGGAATTTGCCCGAAGGGCATGATAGTTTTTTCTCTGCCAGGTCGGCAGAGGAAAGTGTCCGCGTTAGTCTGCGTCCGTCTGTTTACCCCGCCTGCCCCGTAGCTCCGGCAGATCGTACTGGGGTTAAATTTTTATCCTGTGAAATTCGGAGATCATTTCACCGGGACCGAAGGACCATTTATCTGGGGCGGCTAATTCTGATTTTTTGGTTTTTCTTTACACGAATTTATTGCCCAAAGGGCATGATAGTTTTTTCTCTGCCAGGTCGGCAGAGAAAATGTCTGCGTGAGTCTGCGTCTGTCTGCGGCTAATTTTTAAATTGGTAAGGTCGTATATGATATATAAGAACGTGAAGATAGGCACAGGGGCAGTCATCGAGGATTATTGTATTATAGGCATTCCCCCACAGGGTCAAAAAGAGGGGGATTTTGAGACGGTTATTGGCCGCAATGCCTGCATACGCTCTCACACTGTCATATATGCCGGCAACCGGATCGGAAATAGTTTTGCAACCGGAAACAAGGCAAATATAAGAGAACTCAATACAATCGGCAATAATGTCAGTATCGGCACGCTAACTGCGGTTGAACACCATGTCAGCATTGGAGACAATGTCCGAATTCACAGCCAGGCTTTTATATCTGAATATTCAGTTCTTGAAGATCATGCATGGATCGGTCCGAATGTTGTTTTGACAAACTCCCGTTATCCATTATCTCTGGATGCAAAAGAGACTCTCATGGGCCCTACAATTAAGAAAGGAGCAAAAATTGGTGCGAACAGTACCATATTGCCGGGTATAATTATCGGTGAAAACGCATTTGTCGGGGCAGGTTCCGTAGTAACCAAAGATGTCCCGGATGGCGCAGTTGTAGTTGGTAATCCTGCCAAAATAATAAAAAACATCTCAGAATTGCCTTATTAATATTAGCCGCAGACAAACGCAGACTTTATTTTTCTTTGGTCGATATGGCCAAACAGAATAGACCATAATTATTGTATTGGTTTTTATCCAAGAACGTAGTATTCTTATTATCCGGCGAAGAAAATCTGACTTGCAGTCGGCAACCAAAACAATCAATTCGAACATGAGCATCGCCCTGCTATTAGGAGGTAACAATGAATTTAAATGCTGTTTCCATATTCGACCTAAGTCCACCAGAGAAGCTACAACTGGTGGAAGATCTCTGGGACGATCTGGCGGCTACACCGTCAGATGTTCCTGTGTATGAATGGCAAAAGGAGGAGTTGGCACGTCGAAAGGCCAATTTGATGAGCAACCCAGCTTCGGGGCTTTCGTGGGACGAGGTAAAACGCAGGGTTCGAAGTCGCTATGGCCGCTGAACTGATAATCGCGCCGGAAGCACAACAGGACGTCGATGGGATATATCGTTGGTACGAAGAGCGGCGACCTGGTTTGGGAGAAGAGTTTCTCGGCTGTGTGGACGCCTGTATTCAAGCAATTTGTCGCATGCCCGAACTTTACGCGAAAGTTTACGAGGAATATCGTCGGGCGTTGTTGAGGCGATTTCCATACGCCATCTTTTACGAGTACGCCAGTGGGAAGGTGACAGTCTACTGCATCTTCCATACATCCCGTGATCCAAAGAAGTGGCGCAGTCGTTTGTTGTGACCTGCCAAATCACCGAACCCGTCAGTACCTGACCGGTGTTTCGCTACGCATCACACCAGCCATTTTTTTGTTAGTCCGCGTTAGTCTGCGTCTGTCTGCGGCAAAACTTATTTGAGGAGGAACCCACACATGAACATCCCCTTTGTTGACTTAACAACACAATACGAGAGCATAAAAAATGAGATCGATAGCGCCATATCCGAGGTAATTTCAAAAACTGCCTTCATCAGCGGTCCTTATGCCAAAACTTTTGAATCAGCCTTTGCAGAATTTTGTAACGTCAAACACTGCGTAGGAGTTGGAAACGGCACCGACGCTCTTTTCATAGCGCTTAAAGCCCTTGGAATTGGCAAGGGGGATGAAGTCATAACTGCCGCAAACAGCTTCATTGCTACATCAGAAGCAATAACAATGACAGGCGCAAAAGTAGTCTTTGTCGATATAAACCCGCAAACATACAACATGGATCCGAACAAATTAGAAGATTACCTCAAAAAATGCCTCAAGCCTAACGCCTCAAGCCTAACGCTTCGACCGAAGGCCGTAATCCCTGTTCATCTATATGGCCAGCCGGTTGATATGGATCCTATTCTGGACATAGCAAAAAAATACGATTTAAAAGTAGTCGAAGATGCTGCCCAGGCTCACGGAGCAGTGTACAAAGGACGTCAGATCGGATCAATAGGAGATATGGCATGTTTCAGTTTTTATCCTGGAAAAAATCTTGGGGCTTATGGTGATGCCGGCGCTATCGTGACAAACGATGAAGACTTGGCGATAAAAGCAAGAATGATTGCCAACCATGGAAGAGTAGAAAAATACAATCATGAAATGGAAGGAGTAAACAGCCGCCTGGATGGTTTACAAGCCGCTATTTTAGATGTTAAATTAAGGCATCTTCCTGAGTGGACGGAAAGTAGAAGAAAAAACGCTTATCTGTACAACAAACACCTGAAAGATACAGACCTGATCACCCCTGTTGAGATTGACGATGTCAAAGCAGTTTATCATCTTTATGTGGTCAGGGTAAAAAAAGAGTTACGTCAGAAACTTCAGGAGCGCTTAAAGTCAAAAGGCATAGCCACGGGTATCCATTACCCCATTACCCTGCCAAACTTGAAAGCATACAAATATCTAAACCACCGAGAAGATGATTTTCCGGAAGCAACCAGAGCCTCCCAGGAGATTCTCTCTCTCCCAATGTTTCCAGAGTTAACCGAATCGCAGATAGAATACATAGCTGAAAAAATTAAAGCTTTTTCTTTTTAGACAGGATTGACAGGATTAGTTGGATTTTTAATTTTTGGTTTTCCAGATGACAGCCAAAAAATTTATTTGTCTTCGACGAATAAGAATAAGCAGTTTGCATGACGGTAGCATTACATATTATGGCCTTCGCTATTTAATTCAGGAAACCGTTTGTCTTACCGGCCTTATAAGTGCGATTGGGTTTCTTCATTTCCTTCCGGGAAATGAAGAAGAACAAAAAAATAATCCTGAAGATCATGTAAATCCTGTCCAATTAAAAAAATAAGAATAGAATCCATTCAATTATGGCCTTAAAAAATAATTTAAAATATGTCCTCATAACTCCTGCTCGTAATGAAGAAGCATATATAGAAAAGACAATTCAATCCGTTATCTCACAGACTGTGTTACCCGAAAAATGGGTGATCGTCAGTGACGGCTCTACCGACCGAACTGACGAGATTGTGAAACAACATATAGTTGAAAACACCTGGATTGAATTATTACGGATGCCTGAGCATAGAGATCGTCAATTTGCAGCCAAGGTACATTGTTTTAACGCCGGTTATGAAAAGGTTAAAGACATTAACTATGACATTATTGGAAATCTTGATGCAGACATTTCTTTTAAAGAAAATTATTTTGAATTTCTTCTTGGCAAATTTGCTGAGATTTCTGAACTCGGTGTAGGCGGGACCCCATTTGTTGAGGATTCATCACACTATGATTATAGATTTACAAATATTGAGCATGTATCAGGCGCTTGCCAGTTGTTCAGGCGTGAATGCTTTGAAGAACTAGGGGGATATATTCCAATTAAGGGCGGTGGTATTGACTGGACTGCTGTTACAACAGCAAGAATGAAGGGCTGGAAGACAAGAACATTTACAGAAAAAGTATGCTTTCATCACAAAAAAATGGGAACCGGCAACAGCAGTGCTCTGATGACAAGCTTTAGACAAGGATACAAGGACTATTTCCTTGGCGGTCATCCAATGTGGCAACTGTTTAGAACTGTTTATCAGATGTCAAAAAAGCCTTATATCATAGGAGGTCTTCTATTATTTTTCGGATATAATTGGGCATATATAAGCAGAGTTGAAAGACCTGTCTCACAGGAACTCATGGAATTCCATAGAAGAGAACAAATGCAGAGACTTAAAAAAGCGCTCAAACTAAAATGAAAGATTTAGCCGCCCCAGATAAATAGTCCTACGGAATTTAACGGGGTAAACAGACTTACGCAGACAATCACAGACTTTATTTTTGCCCAAACCCAATAACCCAATAATCTCATATGTGAACTGAAAACGAGGAATTCTTGACAACAATAGGGTTGAGTATTAAAAATACTAACAGTTTACAGTGATTGCAACCTCGACCTGTTATTGAAGGCTAAACCATAAAGTAGCTTCCAAAAACCAGCTTCCCGAGTGCAGATCAAAAGGAAAGTTTTTGATGTCACGAAAGGTTAGACACGGATTATACGGATGGGCACGGTTTTTTTTGCCGGGACAATCAAGAGGTATTGGTGAATATAGTTTACAATACGTAAAAAAGAGTTTTTAGGAGGAAATAATCATGAAGCCTATAAAGGCAGAGAAATGTTATATTTCTGATGAATTGCCACCATTACATATGCTCTTAACTGAGGAAGATGGCGTTATAGTCATTAGGTGCTTAGATTTTAGCATCTCAAGCCATGGAGATACTATTGAAGAAGCAAGACAATCAATGAGTAGTGCATTAATTGATTACTTGAAATACGTTATTGAAAATAATAGCCTGAAGAATCTGTTTGATCCCGATCTGAAAGAGCATTGGGATATGTATCAGAGGTTAGAAATCGAGACCGAAAAAGATATCTTCCAAGCACATTTTGATAAGATTAAGGGCGAGATTCTAACCAAAGGATTAACCTATGCTTAAGCTAATGGAGTTGAGAAAGGTAATTAAAATCCTATCAGACTATGATATACAATTTGATTACGCAAGCGGAGGTAAACATACTGGAAAATTTTATAAAGGTGGCAAATCGTTTCCGGTTAAATGTCATGGTAGGAAAACAGAAATGTTAACTTATGCCTTAAAGGGTCTTATTAAGAAGTTCGACCTTCCGAAAGACACCTTTGATAAGTAAAACCTAAACGAGCTAAACAAAACTCCGCGTAGTCCGTGCAATCCGTGTCAAAAAACAAAATGAAATACCAGGAATTGACCAGTAAGATTATTGATGCTGTTTACACAGTGCACAATACCCTCGGGTTTGGGTTTCTGGAGAAGGTTTATCAAAACGCCCTGATCATTGAACTATTAAAAAGGGGAATCAAAGCAGAGAGTGAAAAGCCCATCAAGGTCCTTTACGCAGACCACGTAGTTGGGGATTACGTTGCCGATGTAGTAGTAGATGACAAAGTCATCCTGGAGTTGAAGGCAGTAAAAGAATTGAATGATATACATGAGGTGCAGTTGGTTAACTACTTGAAGGCCACTGGGATTGAAGTGGGGTTGCTGATCAACTTTGGTCCTTCAGTGCAGATCAAAAGGAAAGTTTTTGATGTCACGAAAGGTTAGACACGGATTACGCGGACAGAGATTCGCCGGTGAAATCAGCAATTATTTCCCACCAGAGGTGGGATGCGGTGCTGGAGAAATCCGCATGCGCGGATTTTTCCAGCTTAGTACGACCGTGTAATCCGTGAAATCCGTGTCGAAAAAGTAAACTCATATGAATTTGTGTAATCAGTGAAATCCGTGTCGAAACTTTTGTTCCATTATTTCAATTGCGGAGCTAAATTCTATGTCTGATGTTTTGATAAAAGCAGAAGGTGTTTCCAAAAAGTTTTGCAAGTCTCTAAAACGCTTGATGTTTTACGGAGTGCAGGACATTGCACGATCCATGGTCGGCATGTCTGAAAAAACCGGTGAATTAAAGCCCGGGGAGTTTTGGGCAAATGATGATATATCTTTTAAGCTAAAGCGCGGTGAGTGATAGAGTAAGGAGATGAAGCTATGTGGCCAGTAAAGCAGTTAGATAAAGTACTCAAAATCGAAGCAGAGCAGGCAGAGAAGAAGATCCTCTGTTTATTAGATCATGACAAGGGGCTTAAAGAAAAAGTAGTTATGAGTGCATATCTTGATGGCGACATTAATCTTGGCAAAGCCGCTGAGCTTTTGAATGAGCATCCGGTTGTTTTGCGAAAGCGATGGCAGGAAAGAGGGATTCCGCTCAGGTTTGGCGTAACTTCTGTGGAAGAGGTCCTGGCAGAGTGGGAATCGGCTCACTCTATGCAAGTTGAGTCCCATTCGTAATGATATTACTGGACAATACGGTTTTATCGAATTTTGCGGGAAGCAAGCTAAACGCTGAATCATAAACGCAAATCAAGCTGGATTTATGAATAAATATGTGATAGTTTATTATAATAGAAGTGTTTTAGTGTCAACAAGTCAAATTACCACAAAAACTCAAAAACTGTGATTTGGGGGATTTATGAAATCAATTCAAACTGAAGTGCCGGAGCAGCTTTATAAAAAGGCCGAATCGTTGGTTAAAGAGGGCTGGTTTCGAGATGAAAAGGACATTTTTGCTGAGGCAATACGCCGATTTCTGGACACCCATCAATCGGAACTGATGGAAAAGTTCGTTCGTAATGACGTGGAATGGGGCCTCCACGGTAATGATTAAATCGACAACTAAGGTAGTATGTGACGCTGGCCCCGTCATACATCTTGACGAACTCAACTGTCTTGATCTCCTTACTGATTTTCAAGAAATTGTACGCACTCTCGCAGAGATACCGTTGAAAAGCACTTTGTACATTAATCCCGCTCTACTAAAAGAGATTATAATCAAGGTCAAAACTGAGTTTTATATTTAAGGCTTTTTATCTCCCACCACGCACCGGAGAAAGCAAAAATTCAAAGAAATACAATTCCGCAAATTCTGCCTGCCCCATAGGTCCGGAAGATCGTATCGGGGTAGCTCAGGCAGATGGTACTGGGGTTAAATTCCGTAGGACTATTTAACCGGGGCGGCTAATTAATATCCTGCTAATCCTTTCGTTAAATCCCCCGTTTGAAGGGCATTAGGGGGATGTAATTCTTCAAAATTAGAATTGCTGAAAATATTGCATATCGTTTGACGCAATGTTTTATGTGGGGTATTATAATTGTATTAGTCCATATTAAATCTCGGTGCCAAGCCCTCATTGGCTAATTTTAAACTGCGATGATAAATGTTCATAACAAAGGGAACGACCATGTCATTGATTAAAATAGAACCAGCTTTGAAAGATATGATCCACAGCCTTGGATATGATCCGGAGATGGAAGCCGTCAAAATTTTCAATATGGGATTGAAAGAGATCTTGCGAGAATGCGAGGAAGAAATTCTGAATCTGGAAATCAAATACGGCATGCCTTATGAAGGATTCAAATCAAAGTTAGATTCAGGACAACTCGGAGACCCATTTTCCTATCCACTGGAAAAAGATGCCATGCTATGGGAGGATCTTATAACCGAGAAATGGCTTCGATTGAGGATTATTCGTCAACTCGAGGAACGCTTGTGATCTTCCTGAATGTTCTTAGAGATAAGTTATGCAGTTTGTTCAAGAAACAATTTCCTGACGCAGAGATTAGTATCAATGAACGACGGTCTGCCATACTCGAAATCAGAATATTCTTTACTTCTGAAGTATTCATGGAATCGTACGTCAATGGGATAACAGGTAAGAAAAGCTTTGCATCACCACCCAATTGAAAAGCCCGAAAATCATATACCGTGCGACGAGCCATCACTCGAAAAGATTGTGGATGAGGTGCATAGAGTACTCACCAGATACAACCATAACCTATGAGCTACTCAACACTCGCGATGTGCAACCTAACAAACCTTCTCAATTTGCCCGAAGGACATGATAATTTGCCCCATGCGCTTATCCAGCAACGAGTAACCAGCAACCTCTATGCTCCATGCTCCTTGCGCTATGCTCTAAGCTCTCAGCTTTTTGTGCTTCACAGCCTCCAAGCTTCCTGGCTTCCAAGCTTCCAAGCCTCCCAGCTTCCAAGCTATTTCCTATAACCTATCAGCTTTCACCTATCAGCTATGAGCTTTTTATGTCTGCGTGTGTCTGCGGCTAATTTAAAATAATTTGAAGAGCGGAGCGACATCATTATTCGACGTTCGACGTTCATCTTTTCATCTTTTCCCCTATCACCTTTTTATGCTTCCCAGCTTCCAAGCTTCCCAGCTTCCAAGCTTCCAAGCTTCCTGGCTTCCAAGCTTTTAAACTATCAGCTATGAGCTTTTGTGTCCGCCTTAGTCTGCGCCTGTCTGCGGCTAATTTTAAAAACTATATACTAAATTCTTTATGAACAAGTTCTCTCAATCCCATAATAGTGTAAAAAATAACATCAAAGCCTGTATGGTGGCCTATAAAAAATGCCGGTATATACGCTGAACAAAACAACTGGGATGTAAAAAAATATCTTTACCTCAATCTTGTTGATTTACTTGTTGGTACAAAAGGAACTGAGCAAACAAAAGCTAAGACTTTTTAGACAGGATTTACAAGATTTATATGACAAAACAATCACACGACCACAATTTCAAAAACCTGTTTTTAGACTTTCCAAAGGAAACATTGGAGTGGTTTTTCCCTCAAGCAGAGCAAAATTGGGGGCAGGTCCGTAAAGTTGAATTTGTTCGCCAGGAGCCCAAAAAGCGCAATCTCTCTGATCCAGGCCTCGCATTAGACATGCCAATTCTGTTCTTTTTTGAGAATCAGCAACTGCTTTTGTGGCTGGTTGAATTTCAGGAAGACAAGGCAAAATTTTCAATTTATAAATTGCTGCGTTATACAACAGACCTGATGGAGGCCCACCCGCATGCGCTGGTAATACCGATAGTTTTATTCACCGATAGAACAAAATGGCGTAAAGATGTTGTTCGTAAATTGCAAACAAAATTAAATGACCGATTGTTTCTTCATTTCGAATA
>JAUWQO010000141.1 GCA_030610995.1 Desulfobacterales bacterium | reverse complement strand
CAAGTGTGTTCGGACTGCAACGATTTATCAGGTTTCCCCCCTTCCCCTCTTTTGCGCTGGCCCCCTCTATGATTGCAATCTCCTCCGGTGTGAGGCCGTAGAGCTGGTATACCATCTTGTCAATCTGGCGCTCTATTTCCTTGACTTTGGCTTGTTTGGCAGAATTAGAAAGATAGTATTCAGGCGAAATAATCAATCGGACCTCTAAGCAGCTTCTATTGTGATTTTGATGGATTCCGGACTACCTAGCTCTTTGACTTGCTCTTTTGTTAAATATATGGTCATTGGGTGGTCTTCCTTCTTCTCCTTAAATCTCCATGTACCCGGGGTCTCTTTCTCTTTAACAAGTATGATTTCCACTTGTGCTTCCTCCTCATTATTTGGCTTGCTCTCTATTTGTACTGTCTCCTTTGTCCTTGCCTTGCCAGCCACCTTCCTCGAAGCAATTGCAGCAGATGACCCGAACTGAATACTACCCTTTATTAGCCCGCCAAGTGGGAATAAAACAGCTTTCGGAAGCAAGATCGGGCTTAATTCGGGAGCGCCCCTGGCGGTCGGGTGCATTGACTTATTATAATTCTTTCCAACTCAACTCGCCTTTGCAATCTCTTCCGCTATCAATTCGGCCTGCTTCAGTACAGTTTCTGTTGCCAGTTTTTGCATATCCGGTGGATAACCATACTGACGCAATGTTCGTTTGACGATGACCTTCAATTTAGCCTTCACGCTTTCTTTAATTGTCCAGTCGATTGAGGCATTTTCCTTTACTTTTTCAAATAGCACAACAGCAAGTTCTCTCAATTTGTCTTTTCCCATTACCTCTTGTGCGCTATCGTTATTGGCAATGGCCGTATAAAAGGCATATTCAAAATCGGATAAGCCCATCTCCAGAGGCTCTTTGTCCATTTCTTGAATCTCTTTGCCCAATTCGATGAGTTCTTCAATGACTTCTGCGGCGGTTATGATTTTGTTGTGATATCTCTTGATGGAATTCTCCAGCATTTCCATTAAGGATTTGCCCTGTATCAGGTTCTTTTTCGTTCTTGCCTTTATTTCGTCATTCAGCAACTTCTTCAGGACTTCGAGGGCGATGTTTTTGTGCTCCATGTTTCTGACTTCCAAAAGGAAATCTTCCGAAAGTATGGAGATATCCGGCTTTTTAATCCCAGCGGCATCGAAAACATCTATGACCTGTTCGGTTAACAATGCCTTATCGATGACCTGTTTTATTGCCGACTCAATTTCTTCATCGGTCTTGCCTGATCCGATGCTGTCAAACTTTACCAATCGTGACTTTACCGCCTGAAAGAATGAGACTTCATCTTTCGCATCCATTGCCTGCTCATGGGGTATAGCAATGGAAAAGGCTTGAGATAATGCAGTTACTTCGTCGATATACCTCTTTCTGCCATTCTCTAAACCAAGAATATGCTCTTCGGCTGCAAGAATAAGAGAAAGCTTGGTAGAAGTATCAGCTTCGAAGTAGTCTTCATAAGCGAAACCGTGAAACATCTGTGAAACGATTTCCAGTTTTTCCAGCATCATTTGCGCAGCTTTTTCCTGAAGAATCGCGGGATCGCCCTTGCCGCCACTGTTCGAATAGAATGACAGTGCTTTCTTGAGGTCGGAAGCAATTCCAAGATAGTCAACGATCAGACCACCTTTGATTTCATTGTATACTCTATTCACCCTCGCAATAGCCTGCATGAGGTTATGACCGCGCATTGGCTTATCGATATAGAGCGTTTTCAGACAAGGCGCATCAAAGCCTGTAAGCCACATATCTCTGACAATGACCAGTTTGAGTTCATCTTCCGGGTCTTTCATTCTATCAGCCAACGCTCTGCGTTGTTCTTTGGTTGTATGGTGCCTGGCTATCTCAGGACCATCAAAGGATGCAGAGGTCATCACCACTTTGACGATGCCTTTTTTCAGGTCATCATTGTGCCATTGAGGTTTGATTTTGGTGATTTCTTTGTATAAAGCGGCGGCAATGCGGCGGGACATGGTTACTATCATGGCCTTGCCTTCAAAGACTTCCTGCCGCTGTTCAAAATGGCTGATAATATCCTGAGCCATTTGTCTTATCCTGTCTTCACTACCAACAAGAGCTTCCAGTTGTGTCCATTTGGTTTTGGCTTTTTGAGTTTCGGTCAGTTCGTCCTGTTCAAGCTCTTCATCCAAGTCAGAGACAAGTTTTTTCCCTTCTTCGCTGAGATATATTTTGGCCAGCCTGCTTTCATAGAATATTTTTACAGTTGCGCCGTCTTCGATAGCCTGTGAAATATCGTAAATATCGACATAGTTGCCAAAGATTTTCGGTGTGTTGATATCGGTGCTTTCAATGGGCGTTCCGGTAAAACCAAGATAAGTGGCATTCGGCAAAGCATCCCGCATATACTTGGCAAACCCGTACACAATCTTTTTGCCGACAACAGCGCCGTTTTCGTCTTTCGCATCGATTGTCTTGGCCTTAAAACCGTACTGGGTTCGGTGTGCTTCATCGGCAATGACGATGATGTTTTTTCGATCCGATAATTGCTCATAGACATTGCCTTCATTTGGCTGGAACTTCTGGATGGTGGTAAAAACAACACCGCCCGAAGCAACTTTCAAAAGTTCCTTCAGGTGCTCTCGATCTTCTGCCTGCACCGGCTCCTGCCTGAGCAATTGCTTCGAGGCGGCGAAGGTATCGAAAAGCTGGTCATCCAGGTCGTTTCTGTCGGTAATGACCACGATGGTAGGGTTGTCCAAAGCCAGTACGATTTTCCCTGTGTAGAAAACCATCGATAATGATTTGCCGCTTCCCTGGGTATGCCACACCACACCACCTTTACGGTCGCCCAAAGGTTGCGATTCCACACCGGTTAATCCGTAGCTGGTAGGGGATTCCATCACCTTATTGCCTTCGAATGTATTCGAATTAGGCACATACCCGACTGCCCTGAGTGTCGATTCTACCGCTCGGTTTACAGCGTAATATTGATGATAAGCTGCCAGCTTCTTTTCTGTCTGTATGGCGATGATGCTTGTATACTTGTCCTCTTTTTTCGACTTTTCAAAGACAATGAAATGGCGAATGAGGTCTAACAGGGTTTTCTTGTTGAGCATGCCCTTTATCAGGGTTTCCAACTGGCCGATGAGAGGCGAGGCTTCAACCTTGCCATCCGCTGTTTTCCATGCCATGAAACGGCTAAGACCGGCGGAAATGGAACCGGCTCTCGCTTCCAGTCCATCGGAGATAATCATGAACCCGTTGTAGTTAAAAAGGCTGGGAATTGCCTGCTTGTATGTTTGTAACTGCTGAAAAGCTGAATTGATGGTCGCGTTTTCGTCTGCCGGGTTTTTAAGCTCAATGACCACCAAAGGTAGGCCATTGATAAAAAGGATCACATCCGGACGTTTGTTGACATTGTTTTCGATTACCGTAAACTGGTTGGCAACCAGAAACTCGTTATTATCAGGGTTCTTGAAATCAATGAGCCAGACCAGATCGCCCCGGCTGTTGCCGTCCTTCCGGTAACTGACATTTATTCCTTCGGTCAGCATCCGGTGGAAGGCTTCGTTGTTGGCAATGAGTTCCGGGGAATTGAGCCTTTGTATCTGCTTAATGGCATCTTCCCTGATATCCGCCGGAATTGACGGGTTGATCCTGCCGACGGCTGTTTGCAGTCGCTCTATGAGCAATACATCTTCAAAGGATTGCCTTTCCGTGGTTTCGCTGTCAGGGGCAATGGATGGGCCATAGATGTATTGGTAACCCTGCTTTTCAAGGAGTTCGATGGCGAATTTTTCTATTTCGGATTCGGTGACTTTATTTTCCATCTTTTTTCCCAGTAATCCACTTTATTTCTTTATCAAAATCAGAGAGATAGTCTTTATCCTGCTCGATACGGTACCCCTCATATTCCTGTTCAGCTTTGAGTCTGGCCTCCAATGCGTTGACTTTACCCTTATCCTGAAGAATGGGATAGTTAGACAATTCCAAAAAGTTATGTAGAAATTCAACCCAGTCCGCCATTTTCACCAAAATCTGCCGCTCTGCTCTATTTTCCACCAAATCAAGATAGGCTGAGACGATCTGATTCAGTTCCTTGATGTGGGCTTCACTCAGGTAATTTTTGGCAATGGCAACATCGGATTTTAAGATTTTGTCGTCCGGCGCATATTTCCAGCTGGTCAGGCCCATGTGGATTTTAGTCGCATCCGCTGAATCATAAATGATTTCAGCAGCCGTTTTTCCTGTTATGGCCCAATGCAGCTTGTTTTGGACTGTGGCGAAAAACCCTTTGGTGATTGGCGCATTTTTATCATAATCAGCGGAGAGGGCATATATGTCGGTAATTTTTTGGTAAAAACGGCGTTCGCTGGCCCGAATCTCCCGGATACGCTCCAACAGTTCGTCAAAATAATCTTTACCGAAAACCTGTTTGCCCTGTTTGAGCCGTTCATCATCCAGAACAAATCCTTTGATAATGTATTCTTTCAGAGTTTTCGTCGCCCAGATGCGAAACTGTGTGGCTTGGTAGGAATTGACGCGGTAGCCGACAGAAATGATAACATCAAGGTTATAAAATTTGATGGGTTTATCCGAATAACTAAAGTGCATTTTTTGCACATTGCTTTTTTCTTCTAATTCACCACTGGCAAAAATATTTTTTAGATGTTTGTTGATGACGCTTCTCTCTTTGCCAAAAAGCTCGCCGATAGCCTTTTGCGTCAACCAAACCGTTTCGTCTTTAAGAAAGACTTCAACATTCACCTTCCCATCGCTTCCGGTGTAGAGGAAAAAATTGGACTGGTTATCGGGAAGATTGTTTTTCATTACATTTTCCTTTTATGCGTCTCACTGCCTGCCTGCCGCGCTTCGCTTAGCGCAGGCAGGTCGGATGTAGGCAGATCCGGGGCAATGGATGGGCCATAGATGTATTGGTAACCCTGCTTTTCAAGGAGTTCGATGGCGAATTTTTCTATTTCGGATTCGGTGATTTTATTCATAACGATAAATTCCTCACCATGGTCTAAACCCGAACCCTCGTTTGAATATTTGTCCTTATTTCATTATAAAGAGCTATCTCCTTCTCATGTTCAAATGTTACAGAAATGCAGTAGTCCTGCATCCTGTTTTCATCACTAATCCATTTGTTGAAATTAAGCAACACAAGAGAAATGGGGGTTGCGGGGATACTTTTGGGTTGCCGCCTGTATTCCTTCCACGCTTTTTGATGGCATCCGGATTTCCTTGTGTTACCACCTGGGAAGAAATCAATTTCAAATTTCTTTAAATAATCCGGTACCCCAATTTCCTCTGCTTGTTCAGTTATTACGCCGTATTTTTCTATTAATATTTGTGGATTTATCGAATGAAAAAGGTGGAATTCCATCCGATTCCCCAGATAGCTGTCTCCACGGGTAAGGCGGGTTTCAGGATTAAAGGTGAGCGCAACGATTATTTTCTTCCTGCCTTGTTCGGAAAAGAAAATACTGGGAAGCTGAAGGGAATAAACCTTCATCCGGTTTAATCCGATTTGTCCCTCATCCCAGAGAACCACCCTGTTACTGAATGAGGTTATAGCTCTCTCAAAACTACTCAACCCATAACCACAAATTTCCAAATGAGTTACTTCCGCTCTTTTTTTATCAGCAGTTTGATAAAAGTTTTTGCTTGGTTCACAAGGGTAATCCGCGCCAACAAGCAGCATGTTTTTAATAAAATTACCTGACCCTTGTGGAAAACGATTTACGATTTTACCGGCAAGATGTGCTACCTTGGGGGCAGAAAAACTGGTGCCGTAATCATATTGAATAATGTCCTCGGTCGTTCGATTATTTAGTAGGGCAATTTTCCCCCCTCTATCCTCGGCAACTCTTCCGTAGTTATCATACAAGATGAGATTGCCGCCATATTCGACAAGTTCAGGTTTTATCATGTCGTTAATGCCAAATCCTGTTCTTGTGAATGGCGAAGGCTGATCTTCACTCGCGACAGCCGTTTTTATCTGCTCAGCGCCATATCGTTCTTGCTCAATCCGCACCTTTCCTGCTATTGAACCCACCGTCAAAGCAAGCGACGACGTGGCCGGATTTATAATTTTAAAATCAGAGCACTTTGTCAAATAAGCGGGGTAGCTTGAAGTAATCTCCTCAATGGTGTTATATATATCTGACGGTTTGTTATTACCGGCTGACACAATAAAAACGACATTGGGAAATTCAAAAGCCAGTTCATCAATTAAAGCCGCAAGGGGGAGTTGCCTGTCATAATGTTTGTGCCAGACCTCGTTGCTGTTCCCAAGTGAAATATTGACTACTCTGATGTGATATTCCGCATTGGACAGAAAACTCTCGACCGCATCTTTTAATTGATGCTCAACGAGTTTTTCCGGGTCATATATTGCTGAGACCGTACCGGTAATTTCGTTTCTTTCCGCATACATCACTTTGGCGGAAAAAATCCAGTTGGATGGGATGAAGTCATTTGTTTCCAGACAGCTTTCAATATCACCATATGCGGCACAACCCGCCACTGCAGTGCCATGCCCGACGGTGTCTTGAATTTGGGGTTCTCCCGCTTGAAAGTTTTCTTCTCCGCCGATACATCTCTCCAGCATCGGGTGATTTGAAATAATGCCGGAATCAATAATCAGAATACCGTGTGCAGCCTCATCAGGTTCATGAAATTCCATGTTGGAAATATCCGGTCGCGTATACTCGAATGGATTGAATCGGGGAACGGAAGGCCGGTCAGCTCTGGATATTTCCTTGAGTTCTATGATTTCGTCAAATACGGCCGCTGATAGTTTAATCCTCAAAAGCACGAATGTTTTTGATATGAGGGTGTCGGTAATGCGGAATTGACTCCAGTCGGAATATGTCTGTTTTAATTCATTGATAAATTGCTCATTTTTCTGTGGATCAGTCATCCGCCATAATTCTATGTCAATAAACTCCGCAGTTTCCCCTAACGGCTTTTCCCTTAACCCTTTTCCAATCTTTTTTTCCCTGGGGATATCCCGGAAGGAATCAATCGCATTAAAAAAATCGTATTTATGCCCCTCCTCGCTGCCATAGGTTGCAAGTTTGGACTTGAATTGGCTCAACGTGTCGTCATCGCTAAAAACAACCCAGTACCCTGAGGTGGTCCCCATCATCAGGACAGAATAGGGGCTATGTTAAGATTGGGTCCCGCTACTCTCAGGGAGTCTGTTGTTAAGGTATCCAGTGTTAGGGATTCTACCACAACTCCATGGATAGCTTCCACCTGGCTTGAGG
>JAUWQO010000087.1 GCA_030610995.1 Desulfobacterales bacterium | reverse complement strand
TTGTCATACAATTTCTTTTGTATTCTGATGACAACTCAAGTATAAGAATTAAATTCAAAGAAAATATATTTTTTGATATTCAAAGAAAAGTATATACAAAACTCACAACATAACAAAACTCACAACATAACGTCCCCAAGAATACGGGCAAGGCTTTGAACTCAATATTAATTCGGATTTCACACTAGCATGAGTCAAGAGCATACTTGACCACCTGCTTTTCACACGCATTAAAAAGCACCTGCATAAACATCCGGCTGTTCATTGGGATACTGCTGAAACACGTGCAGGTAGACCACATCCGCCTTGCTTCCAATTTCTTTTTCCGAGTAGCTTTTCGGCAACCCGGTTCTTTCATTCCACAGAAAATTTGCAATTTCAACCTTTACGTCATCACGTGTTGCCTGCTTCTCGCGCCAGTTATCGATTCTTAATTTTTCTGACTTCAACTCGAAGAGAAGCTTTGGGGCCACTTCTTTGATTTGTTTGATGTCCCTGCCTGATAGATCCGGTTTGACCAGCAGATCGAAAATCGCAAGTGACTCTTCATCAAGTCCCTCTTGCATGGCACGCAGTGATTCTTCATCTAGGGCATCGACAAAACGCAGCAGTTCCTCGAAGGTGTTTTCTATGGTGACTTTGTCTTTTTCACGGTTGTATTCCTCAACTATTTGTTCAAAGTGCTTCTGAAAATCCGTCCGGAGAGGATTCTGCTGAATCATCCGGTGAAGCCTCTGTTCGATTGCATGTTTAAGGTTCTGCGTCGTCGTATTTTTTGATGGAGTGCGTTCAAATTCCTTTCGCAGTCTATCAAAATCGATCTTGCTTATATCGTATGGGATGAAATCTTCAGTGGTAGTATCCGTATTGTACGTTCGAATTGCCTTATCGACAACTTCATGCAATTTGCGGATGATATCGGCGATATCCGCCTTGTCTCTGTCTTTTTGGAGGCTTTTATAAATGATATTGATGGCATCGTACTGATGACGGTATTTGTTTATACCACTTATGGTGATACATGCCTTGAATTTCTTGAACACCTCGCGAGCCATTATTTCAAAGCGTTTTCGCGTTTCGTCGTTTTCGTTCACTGCCTCCTTGGCATCGATTATCGCCTTGTTGCGGTCAAAACCGGTTTTTTCAGTTATATCATTGAGGCGAAATTTCCGTACCTCGAGAAAAGCAACTATCATGTCGATTGCCTCAGCCAGGTGATCCAGTAGTTCCTCTTCCGGTTTGACCGGGTCCGTTTCCGGCTGGGGCTTCTCACCATTGATCACACCGGTTCCCTGATGTCCGGCAAAGGTTGCCAGCGCCTTGCGCAGGTTTTTGAGGATTCCGCAATAATCAACGACAAGTCCGTTGTTTTTCCCCTCGTGCACGCGGTTTGCCCGCGCAATGGCCTGCATGAGCGTGTGCGCCTTCAATGGCTTGTCAAGATACATTGTCGAAAGGCTCGGCACATCAAAACCGGTCAGCCACATGGCGCATACAATGACAATCCTGAAAGGATGATTCTCCTTTTTAAATGCCTCGTCGACATCAATGCGCTTCCCGTCACCGGTTTCAAACCCTTCTTTTATAAGCTTGCGATGCGGCGTGATGTCCAGCCCCCACTTGCGGAACTTATCCACCTCTCCCTGCTCTTCGCTGACGACCACCGCCATAAGGGTCTCTTTCATCCACTTGATTTGACGGCGACGGTATATCAATTCCTGCTCATCGGCAACTTCAATACGCCCTTTTTCAAGCTCCCGAATCTTTTTCGCCCAGTACTTCTCGATGAGTTCATACATTCGCACACAGGTAATCTTGTCGATGCACACAAGCATGGCCTTGCCGGATTCCCACGCCGTTGAGTAATGCTCCACAAAATCACGGGCTATCTGATTAAGGCGTTTTTTGCTGGTGATAATATGGTAGTCCCGTTTGAGCTCCTTTTCCAGACGCTGTGCCACGTCAATGTCTTCGATCTCGAGTTCCTCTAATTTCTCGGCAATTCGTTCATTCAAATCGCTTTTTGCCACGCCCAGCTTGTCACCCCTTGCATCGTAATAGAGAGGAACCGTTGCCTTGTCATCCACGGCGCGCTTAAAATCATAGGTTGAAATATAATCGCCAAAAACCCGCCGGGTTATTTCGTCGTCCTTGAAAAGGGGCGTCCCTGTATAGCCGATGTAACCCGCTTTGGGCAGGGCATTCCACATATTCAGCGCCAAGAGTCCGTATTGAGTGCGGTGGGCCTCGTCGCTGATGACGATTATATCATCCCGTGGGGAATAGGGATCGTCAGGGTTCACGTCTCTGTTGAACTTTTGTATGAGGGTAAAGATATATGCCTTTCGCTGTTTGAGAAGTTTTTCAAGATCATTACCCGATTCCGCCCGGCAGGGGTCCTTGTCGTTATCCACAAGGCCGCAGCCCGCAAAGGTCTTGTAGATCTGGGTATCCAGATCGTCACGGTCGGTCAGTATGAGAAAGGTAAAGTTCCCGCCCAGCCTGCGGTGAACCTTTCGGGAGAAAAATACCATGGAATAAGACTTTCCCGCGCCCTGCGTATGCCAGAACACTCCAAGTTTGCCCTTGCGAAGCCTGCGCTCCTTCACCGCCTGCATAGCCCTGTTAACGCCCAGAAATTGATGGTTGCGCGCGATAATCTTGACCAGGTCGCCCGAGCTGTCATCAAAGACGATAAAGTTTTCAAAAAGATCGATAAAATTGCTCTTGTTGCATATCCCCTTCAAGAGGGTTTCCATATCCACCACGCCCGGCTCATCCTCTTCAAGGCGCTTCCATTCGTGAAAATGTTCGTAATTGCCGGACAGCGAGCCTATCTTCGCGTCCACGCCGTTGGCCAGGACGATAACGGCGTTGTGATGAAAAAGGTGAGAAATCGTGTCCTTGTAATCAGAGAGGTTCTTTTCGTATGCAGCGCGGATATCTTTGTGGATGTTCTTCAGTTCCATGAAGAACAGGGGAATTCCGTTCACAAAACCGATGATATCAGCCCGGCGCCGGTACAGTGACCCCCGCACCCAGAGTTCACGCACGGCCAAAAAGTGGTTGTTTTCCGGCTTGTCGAAATCGAATACACGCAGGCGGCGCTTGACCGGTTCGCCATTTTCGTTGCGGAAGTCAACAAGAACGCCGTTCTTCAACAGTTCATACTTTTCCATGTTTATCTGGAGCGTTGACTGGGTAACGGAATACTCTGTTATCCGGCGGATCGCCTCCTGATAGGCCGGCATGGGGAGACCGGGGTTCAGATTCACGAGGGCTTCGCCAAAATATCGCGTGAGGACAACTTCCCTGTCTGATTTCCGGCCGAGGGTTCCCTCCGGCCCGAAGGACTCCTCGTTATACGCATACACCGACTCCCATCCGAGTTGATCTCGAAGGTAATCGGTGGTGGTCTGCTGTACAAGGGTATCTTCGGTATATGCATTCATACTTCGATTTCTCCGTTCATCAGGCGTGGGAGTAACAAGTCGCGGGCGGTTTTAAGCTTCTTGTTTTGAATCAACAAATTTTTAATCTGTAAAAACATTGGGTTGCAAACCTCGTGAAATTCTTGAAGTATTAAATCTGATGGGATTACTACCGGAAGAGATTCAAACTTGCCTTTGTTCACATTTACCATCGTGGCGCCACCACCCATAGCCTCAAGCCTCGATTTTAAATCGCTAAGTGCAAAATAAATATAGTACCGGAAATGCTCCTTTTGGGGAATAACTGTATTGATTTGTTGATTGGTTTGCGCCTTGATCGCATTTATTGCGACTATACCCACAGTTCCAATGCATGAAACCATTATTGAATCTTTAGGGATATATTTCTTCGCTTGAGAATTTGCCCCCTTTTCGCTTAAATACTGTGATGTTTCTACTATGATGGGATTTTTGTGCATGTCAGGTGTTTTTATAAAGGGTATCTTGCCACCAAAGTTATCGGGCTCTTTTGTAGATGGAGTTTTGCCAGTAACAACATCACCCAACTTTGATACAATGCTTTTCTCCCACCCCTCTGGCACGCCGTCGATAATCTTCACATGCTCGTGGCCGGGGAAGCGGAGACGGACGAACCACTCTTTGTAAAGCAGCCGAGCCGACTCCTCCAGCAACCGAATCCGCCGGCGGTTGTTTTCAATCAGGTCATCGTAGGCGGAGAGGATGAAGGCGATTTCAGCTTGCTCAGCTATCGGTGGAACTCGGATGGGGAACCGTCGTAGTTCACCCAATAGGAGGTTCTTCTGTGCGGCTCCGCCAGCAGAGTTGATCAGCCTATTTCTGTCTACTGCGAGAGAGTAATAGAGAAATTGGGAAGTTATCATTTCGGGTAGTGGCTTGAGTATCGCGACACTCTTCTGGAAAGTAGTTCTCTGCGTCTTCTTGTCATCAGGCGCTATCGCAAGTCTTCCGATGGTACCGCTATTTGTAAGCAGGATGTCCCCCGGCCTGAGGTCTGTACGCCGATGAGTCTCGGCAAAATCCCCATGCACGATCTGTCTTGCATTCTCATAGTGAATGCGACCTTCTCTTACGTCCTTGCAACTTATGAAGTAGTAACCAGAGTTATCTTCATTCCTGCAATCTCCGTGTTTGCCGTCAGTAATTAGGCTACACAAGTCTCCGAGGGTTTCTTTGGCCCACACCTTCATACCTCCAACTCCTCAGAGTTCTTCTTAATGCTTGCCGCCAGCTTGGCCGCCTCGGCATTAAGGTCTTCCAGCTCGACGTGAATATCCCATCGTGATTGAAGATCGTTCATTCCACGCCCTCCAGGAGTTTAGCGATTTCAGCGGGTGAAGGCAATTGCCCTTTGAGTTCTTTGGGCAGGCGCTTAAACATGCGATAGGTCGCCACGCCGATGGGCTTGCGTGCATCGTGCAGGGCATATTCGACAACCGTGCGGTTCTTCTCCTTGCAAAGGATTATACCGATAGAAGGATTTTCACCCTCCTCGCGCACCTGCCGGTCCAAAGCGGCCAGATAGAACTGCATCTTGCCCACGAACTCCGGTTGAAACTCGCCAATCTTGAGTTCGATAGCAACAAGGCATTTGAGGCGGCGGTGATAGAGCAGCAAATCAATGAAGTATTCCTTATCGTCCACGGCAAGACGGAACTGGCTGCCGACAAACGCAAACAAACCGCCCATAGCGCGAAGAAAGTCCTCAATCCGTGCGATAAGGGCGCGTTCCAGTTCGCGTTCGGAATGCTCTTCGCCCATTTCAAGAAAGTCGAAAGTATATTCATCTTTCACGGCAAGTTTCGCCTGTGCGCGCTGGCCGGGCGTCAGCGTCTTATCGAAATTGGTCTGGCCAAGGAGAGACTTCTCGTAACTCTGGTTGTCGATCTGATGGATAAGCACGTTCTTGGACCAGCCGAACTTTCGGGTCATACGGATGTAGAACTCGCGTTCCAGAGGGTCTTTGCAGCGCTGGAGGATGATCAGGTTATGGGACCAGCCGATTTGTGCAACCAGGGGTTGCACTTTTGGCAGATCGCAGTATGCGAGGTAAAATTCCCGCATGTAGAATATATTTCTGCGGGAATAGCCGCTGACGCCGGGAAACTCCTGTCGCAGGTCTGCGGCAAGCTGTTCGGCAATAGCAGCGCCATGGTCGGCGTTGCTCTGCCGCTCGGCAATCAGTTTTCCAATATCCCGGTAGAGTGCAACCAGTTCCTTGTTGACTGCTTTGAGGGCTTCGTACTGGGCTGAACGGACGCGCTCCTTCACTTCCGCCAGAAGCACGGCGTAATCGGCAGGCAATCGCTTCGAAAGTTTGCTCATATTCCCAACTCCTCAAAATTCTCTGCAATCTGCTCTGCCAGTTCCATTGCTTCCGCATTCAGTTCATTAATCTCGGCGTGTATCGCTCGCATGGTTTCCTCGAAGTCAAAGTCCTCATCCACCTCTTCCGGCGCAACACCCACATAGCGTCCCGGGGTAAGGCTCCAGTCGTTCTTTTCGATTTCATCGATTCCGACCAGCTTGACGAGCCCCTCAACATCTCGAAGTTTTGCATCCGGGAAACGTTCCTGAAGCCAGCGGGCCTGTCGATAGAAATATCGCGCTTGTTTTAGCTGTTCCACGCAGGACTTTCGCTTTTCATCAAGAGGCTTTTTCGACTGATTGATCTCTTTTTTTGCCCAGAAATCATTTTCACGAGCGTTCAGTTTCTTCTCGCACAGTTCAATGAGGCGAAGCGCAAGTCTGTATATCTGGTCTGTCTGCCTGCCCAATTCGCGGCTTTTTTCGGCAACCGGTGCGATGACTTCCGAGAACGGGTGCAGCCCCTCATTGTCTCTGCCCGCAGAAATCCAGGCGGCGTTTGCCGATTTAACGGCATTCTGAAATTCCTCTATATCTTTACCAAAAATCTCTTGTGATTCTTTCAGGTCGGCCAGCGTTTCGCCGTGCGCGTCATCTTCCGTCAGCGAATTCAGGAACGGCTCCATCACATTCATCAAAGTGTCGATTCCCTTTTTGAAACCCTCCAAAGGTTTGAAAGTTTCCCCGGCTTCACGAACAGTCGTATCCATATATTCAGCCACCAGACTCAGGAAACGTTCGCTCTGCCCACGGTAGAGACAAACAATGCTTGTGAGGTTTTTCATCTGTTCAGGGCTGAAGTCATATATTTTCCGGGTAACCTGACGATAGACGTTGCGTGCATCGAGCATCAGCACTTTGTCGTGTTTATCCTTGGGTTTGTTTTTGTTAAAAAACCAGAGTTCACAGGGCACTGAACGGGTATAGAAAAAATTGGAACGGATGGCGATCATCACGTCCACATGACCTGTCTCGACAATCTTGCGCCGGACTTTTGCTTCATCCCGACCGGCACCGGAAGCCTGGGAAGACATAACAAATCCCGAACGTCCCTGCTCGTTCAGGTAGCTGTAAAAATAGGAAATCCACAGATAGTTGCCGTTTGAAACGGCCTTTTTTTTATTCACCCCCGGAAGTCCAAAGGGAAGACGCGGATCGTTTTTGACTTTGCCGGAATCCACTTCATCGACATTGAAAGGGGGATTGGCCATTACAAAATCGGCCTTACCCAGCATCTCGTGGTGATCTTCATAGTATGTGATACCCTTCTGGATATTGCCTTCCAGTCCGTGGACAGCGAGGTTCATTTTTGCCAGGCGGATGGTGGTAGGATTCTTCTCCTGCCCGTAAAAGGTGACGTGTTCCTGGGGGATTTCATGCATACGTTCAATAAAGTGAGCGCTCTGAACGAACATGCCACCCGAGCCGCAGGCGGGATCCATAACCTTCCCGTGATCCGGCTCGATTACATTGACTATCATCTGCACAAGAGACACGGGAGTGAAAAATTCGCCGTTATCGTGTGCCTTCTGATCCGCAAACTGGGTAAGGAAATATTCGTAAATACGGCCGAAGATATCCCCGGAAGCCTTTTTAAGTGCGGGATCATCGAATGTCCGTAATAGCAAGCCCAGCACGTCATTTTCGAGCTCCAGATATTCGCTTTTTGGCGGAATCCCGCGCAACGTTTCATAGTCTTCTTCTATAGATTCCATGGCATTAATGATGGCCTGTGCACGATCCTCACTGTCCGGCAGATTTACGAGATACTCGAACTGCGCTTCGGGACGAAGGAATATAGCACCTTTTCGTGAGAAATCTTCCCTGGTCAGCGGGCGGGTCTTACCACTGCGCTTCGGCAGACTCGCCTCAATTCCGTCTTTTACATCAAAATATCGACTGTAAGCGTGCCGGAGGAATATGAGGCCCATTACAGGCAGGAAATACTCGTTACTTGCGTAGGGACTGTTGGCGCGCAGATTATCTGCGCTGCTCCAGAGCCTCTTTTCTAATGCCTCAATGTTTTCCATTCATTTGAATCCTTGTTTTTCTTTTATAATTCTCGTACCGCTTTCATTTCATATTCCTCAATCAGCCCTTCATCGGCAAAGCTGAAGTAGCGGTTGTCTCCGATGATGATGTGGTCGAAAAAACTGATGCCGGTTGCTTTGGTCGCCATCATCAGGCTTTTTGAGAATGCTTTATCGTCGTTACTGGGGGTTACTGCGCCGGAAGGGTGATTGTGGGCGACAATGATCGATGGGGCATTATATTTGATGGCTGTCTGGATAATATCGCGGATATATGGATTTGCCCGGTCAACTGTGCCATAGTCGATATCAATCATATCTGATACCGCATTCCGTCTGTCGAGGAGCAGCAGCACAAAACGCTCTTTTTTTAAGTCTCTCATGAGGGGCATAAGATAGTTTGCTACGTCGGACGATTTTTTAATGGAACCTTCCATGGCCTTTTCTTCGCTCAACATCCTTCGGCCCAATTCGATGGCCGCCTTGATCTGTGCAATCTTTGCGTTTTTAAGCCCGGAAATCTCTTTAAACTCAGAAGCATCAATGCCACTCATGGCGCGGAGCGACTTGTATTTGTGGAGCAGTTCCCTGCCAATATCAACGGCGCTTCGACCAGGTGTTCCCGTCCTGATCAAAATCGCCAAGAGCTCGGCGTTGCTCAGAGTATGTTCACCATATTTCAGTAATTTCTCCCTCGGGCGATCTTCCTCCGCCCAATTACGAATTGAAACAGGATATTTTTTACTTTTCTTTTTCATTTATTATCATGAGATTGTAAAAGTCGTCGCGATGGACATTGATATGAAATTTTAACATGTCCCTGTTTTCGCCCGCTCAAATGTCAACATATCACCATCGTCACGTAGCCTCCCGTTCAAAAGTCTATTTGGTGTTTTTTTTGTGCTGCATTGTAATACTGCTTTTAGTATAAGCTTTTTGAAAAAGGTCGCTTTCTGCCGTACCACTTGTTAATCCTAATGCGATATAATTGAAAATTTTCGTTTTAGATTCAAACTCAAATTTTGCAATCATTTGTGCTAATATCATTTTTGATTTATTCTCTATATCTCTGTTCATAACATTCCTATAAGAAAATTCTACTATATCATCATATATGCTCCATGCTTGTTCCCATCTTTTTTTATTTTCGTGGTCAAGCCTTATTCTCTTAAATAACTCTATTGATGTAGCCAGAAATGATCTCGCTAAAAAGTGCAATTTATTCTTCTCTGATTTTATAATGAACTGTACCTTTTGATACCAAACATACCAAATAGCGGTGATTATATTTTGTTCAACGAATATATCATTTCCACCACTGATCATGTAAGACAAAAATTGCCCAATCTCAGTCAATGCCTTCACGTAATTCCCCTGGAACCACCAAATCCCATTTATAAATGAATTGAAGTTTTGGTGGTTTTTCAACCTCTCATAATAGTCTTCTATGCTTTCTCCTTCTGGAAGATCCTCTTTGAGGACAATCAATATATCCTTATAATTAACCGGGGTTCCAATTACGTTGAATTCACAGAGTCTGGCGTATTTTTCAGCCGCCTCTTTCTCTGATATCTTTTGGTCATTTCTCAATATCGCAATGATATCAATGGTGGATATGGTATCTTTGAAATGATCTTCACCACAAACATAAAGCCTTGATATTGCATCATCTGAATAAAATAAATGTATTGAGGGGTCATAGACAGATTTAATCAGATCTAATTCACTGAAAAAGTGATCTTCATCTATTGTTTCTTTGCTTGAGGGTTGTTGGATTTGATCAACATGCTTTGACAATAATTCAACAACGTCTTTGGCTTTTGTAGTGTATGGGGAATAAATAAATTGTTGAGCCAACATCTGTAAGTTGGCAATTGAATCTTTTGCAATCGCAACTTTAAGAAAAATCTTGAAAAGATATTCTAATAACCCCAAATCGAATAAAACCACTAAAGCCACTTCATCAACGAGGGGCATTCTTTTTTTAAAATTTTCAATTTTCCGGGGTTTATAGCGCTTAGCACTAATAGTCAGTTGGTATTGTGGATAATCCTTGTCGGCAATTTTGGATAACTCCCACAAGTGAATAAAGTTTAAAACGTTTAATAATACCTTGTGCCTGATTAAATATGGGACAGGGAATTGACTACGACTTAAAAGATTTTCATTTCGTTGATACCATCTCTTTTTCTCTTCTGTGAACCCTGTTATCTTTTCTAATTGAGATAATAGTTCTTCGGGCTCTTTTTCTTTTACAGAGAAGGATCTTAAGACTTTTGACTCCGGAAATTTTTCTACATATTTTTTCAAACGTTTTTGAAACTCTTTAACGTCATCATCTTGAACCGCTTTTTCAGGATCAAGAGTTGCCGCAAAGAACTGTAGTAGGTAAAGCCCTTCTTCAGATTCGTCATCTTGGTCACACAGTTGGCCGTACTTCAAACATATATCAATTAAACCTTCACTTTTGGGATCGATATACATTTCAATGTTAAACATCATCCTCAAAAGATGTAGTTTCTGTTTTTTTTGATTAGCTTTCTCAAGAAGTCGTGCGACCAAAGTTTTGGCTTTTTCGACCAGACCGCATCTCGCAGAAATATTAATATAGATTTCGAATGCTAACGGGTCGTGTTTCTCTCCTTTTGCGATTTCTTCTAAAAGTTCTATTGATTTCCCTGTTTCTCCGATTTCATCCAATGCTAAAGCCTCAAATGCTTTAAAGCGAGGATTTGTTGAAAATCTAATTTGCGCCCTACGGGATGTTTCTAATACGCCCTGCCAATCGTGAGCTGTTGTTTTGGCCTGGCAAAGAATAATATATTCGCTGTCTAATAAATCCCTCTCCGAAATGATATCATCTGATATTTCAATAATTTTTTGTGCTGTATCGTCCTTATATGGGTTAAGGTTATCAAAAAGTTGAACTAATATTTGATCGTGTTTATGGCCTTCTTTGTAAACCTCATATAGTTTCTCGACTGCTTGAGGCTTTTTTAACGGTTCCTTGTTTACTTGAACAATAAAATCATATACAGCCATCAACGCCCTTGAATCAGGAAATGTTTGTAATGCTTCAATAAATCGGTCTCGTTCATTATACATCAAAAGGTCGTTAGCACATTCAGATGCAATTGCGACAACGGTGTCATAATTAGCGAATTTTTTCTGGATTAGATCATCAAGTATCTCGTTGGTTAAGTTGACAACTTCGGATTTGTTATTTTTACGGGAAGCTAAAATTATTTTGTGGATTGTGTTTTTTAGTGTTTTTGGCAATTTAGATAATTGTCGCTCTGCAGTGGCTCTATCATCTAAATGCATTGCAATTTGAAGAAGACTTTCTTGTATAATTTGAACAGCCGGTCTGATTTCTGCTAACTTAGTCAGGTGTTTTTTGACGGCATCTGGTTCAGAAAAATACATGCCTAAAATGGAAAACATATCTATCATTGTTTCCACATCACGCGGGTATCCCAATTGATCAGCTAAGTCCCACGCAGATATTAGCTCTATCCAGGCTTTTTTTAATATTTCCGGATTCATGTCTGACGTGCCGGAAAACGGTATTGTTGTGTTTTCAGGAGTATTGCTGAATCCAAGGTTGAAGTATGATCTGGCTTTTAATGATCTTAAACTAAGCTCTTGTCTATGAGTTAACTCTTGTTCCGAAAATGCTTTATCAATCTGGTTTATACAGTCACTGTATGAGCCTGAAAGCAAATGTATCAGTGCCTTAAGAATGAAAACGTCCTTTTCGTCGTGGCTTTCCAAAATTTCAAAGGCTTCTTTATGTTTTCCATTTAAAGCCAGCAATTTTGATTTAAGTCGCAGGTAATCAACATCATCCTCTTTTTGTATCTCTGCTATAATATCATCTGTTGTTTCGTCATCTTTCCTTTCGTAAGGGATTCTTGATTCTAAGTAGGCAAGATGATATTTTTTGATCTCCTTAGACGTTAAATCTTACATTTCGCTCTTTGAAAAAATATTTTTTGAATATAATCGCAAAATGTACTGATAAATCAATTAGGTATATTTGAATTGCCACCAATTATCCTGAAGATTTTTGTACACCGAGACAGGGACTTCTAATAGCC
>JAUWQO010000178.1 GCA_030610995.1 Desulfobacterales bacterium | reverse complement strand
CCCCTAAAAACGACCTTAATCCTCTATAGGCAAGCGGGGTATTATTTTTTAAATTAAAAGCGGGATATGCTTGTCCACCCTGAAAACAAACGTCTCAATTTATCTGAGCGAAAGTGTATCAATTTATCTGAGCGCTATAGGACAGAAGTCGGTCGTACGAAAATTCTAACGGGAGGTCAATCTTCATTCCTGAGTACGTCCCTCACCAGATATATCACCAGCTTCTTGACCGAATTGGGCTCCTAACTCTTGAAGAAATCGAACCCGTCATACAAGCCTACCTTTTGGTTGCCGAACTCCCAGTACGTTTACGTTTACTCTCGAGGGATTCCGGTAATCCAGGAGAGTCTTTTGGGTACATTCACATAGGCGCAGATTATGTTAAGGTTGCCGCTGGTATTCACGTCAGTTTCCTGTCGAGCATCAACGCGGCTATAGAGGTCCTCAAAAGAAACATAGTAGAGTGAGGGGGACGTCCTTAAATACTCAAATAACTCAATCGGGAGGAGTTTCGGGACGCTCCTTGATAAATTGATATGTCGATTAAATCTTGAGCGAGTACTGGGACGTTTAAGTAATCAATATTTCAATGCCCGTCCCATAAGGCCCACAACATTAGCAAAATACTGTTTTTTAGGCATTAAATCTTTCAGCTATCTTTTTAAATACATTTAGGAGAAAAGCCAACAATGGCAAATCTCCTAAATGATAATTTATTGAGAAATAATATCTATGGAAAGTGCTCAACTTCATAGGCATTTGGCGGAAATGGCAACGCTGCCAAATCCGCCAAAAAGCAATCGCTCAAAAGCATCATGGGTGTCAAATGCCTAGTTCATAACCCTTTTACCGAAAAAGCCAGCATTGGCAAAATGGGTAAATAGCTTTTTTATGGGGCATTATCCGTGCTACATGCTTAAAACCATCGCTATTTGGTCAAAATGCCAATATTGGCAAATCGGCCAAATGGGAATAGATTAACACTGAATAGACTTGCGGCACATCCATAAATAAGTAAATTTGAAATCGTTCTTCAAGAATAGGTTTTGCACGAAAGGGATTCATGCACATCGAAACCGACATCGAGCGAGTGCGCGAGCTTGCTGAGGCCAAAGAAGACCAGAATTGGCGCTTCCGGACGTTTCTCAAGGGCGTTGATCTGTCTGTCAAGGAACTGGACAGCATTGCTCATCGGCACTACAAAGACATCGCCCGGCAGATAGACTGTGGTACCTGCGCGAACTGCTGCAAGGAAGTCTCACCGAAGCTTTCGGAGGAGGATGTAACACGGCTGGCGAGTTGCCTCGGGATCTCGCCTTCGGAACTGACCGCCGCGCACCTCCGACCGACCGAAGACGAGGATGCATACTGTTTCCGGCAGAAGCCGTGTTCCTTCCTCCGAGACAACTGCTGCACGGTCTACGATGCACGTCCTGATGACTGCCGTTCGTTCCCGCACTTGCACAAGGACGAGTTCGTCTTCAGGCTCATCCAGGTGGTGAATAACTGCTCAGTTTGCCCGATCGTCTACAACGTATTCGAGCGGCTCAAAGAGGAACTGTGGCACTCTAAGAGGATTTAGGGCCAGGACTTGACTTAGGGGCCCTTTACATTTACAGGTTTGAAATTATGATTCTTGTGCACGTTAAGGCAAAAAGTCTGTTGTGCTGTTGGGTGGCAAGAGACCTTGGTATTGGTAAATATGGAAATGTAAAGGGATGTCTCCAAACTCATACTAACTCGCAAGGAGTTGAGAACTTTACAAAACAGGTAAAATTATGAGACTTTCTGAACATGATGCTAAACTTTTCTTTGATTTGATGTGGGCCCTCCAATATTTTGTAAATCAAAAGCTTAAAATTCATACCAACATAAAAAGTTTAGATGACTATGCTAAGTGTTCTAGTGAAGAAAAATTTGAAGTCCGGAAAGCTCTTTATGCAGACAAAAAACTGATTGATTCCTTTATTCAAGAAAACCCTCAAAATTTTTCTGAAGAGAAGCTGTCAATTGTTTCTAATTGGAAAAACTTTATTGAAGGAGACTTTCATATTGAACGGATTTTAAACAGATACACCGTTTTCATTAAAGGCGCTGATGTATATGGAGTGCTGGGACTTTATCAAGGATTCGATGAGTTGGTTCATCGTTCCCACCTTCCGCTATATGTGCAGACTGTTTTATTACCGTTTAAGGGAAAAATTGTATACGATGGTCTTTTTCAAGCATACAATATCTATTTTGGTGGTGGAATCAAACGCAATTTAAAAGAATCCTATATGAAAGCAAAACAAAATAATCGTATTATCGAAAGTCTTGACCCAACTCAAAAGGGAACTCAAAAGAAAAAACTGAGCAAACCTTTCAAAAATTGGCTGCCTGAATTAAACGAACTTGCTGGCAAAGCAAAAAAATTACGTGGAAGCTCTGAACATCCAGCAATTTATAGTCCGGCATTCAGTTTGGTAAAGGCGAGTATTGAATTTGCTCAACTATCGGTATCTGATTCAGATGACTTGGATCATCTCTATAAATCTTTGAGGAAAGTGGAACGAGCATTAAGTAAATCAAATACGGTACTTAATCGAGATGAATATTAATCAATAGAAAAAGCCGAACAAAGTGATTGCGAACGACTATTAAAAGCCGCGCTCGCGTTGCTCTTAATGGCGCTTCATCACTGGTTTGGTCACAGAGATAAAACATGGCGGAATACGGTGAATGGAATCGCAAAGGGCAACTCTTAGCGATGTAACGGCGAAGAAGGAATATGGAGTAGACCGGGACTTCATTGTGAAAGACATGCAGAGATTGAGGCTTATCGTTGTAGCTGGGCCGAACGGCTCAGGGAAAACGACAATCACCGAAGAGCTCTTGAGGCATGGGTTAAGGCTCCTTGGCGCGGTCATCTTTTCCATGCCTCGACAAATCCTGCTTTGGTTGCCTTGTTGACATCTGCTTTCTTAAGCCTGGGCTTGCCTTTTGTATATTTCCCAAATATTCCGAATAAGGAGTCGGTCAGAGATTGTTTCCCTTCTTTTTTTGGTATAGGTTTTAGTAAGATGCCGTCAGCCTGGGGAATTACACCAACATGATCTCCAATCTCAATACTGTATTTTTTCCTTAAAGCAACAGGAATGACAATTTGCCCCTTAGGAAAAACTTTCCTTTTTACAGCTTCTTTTAAAGTTGTGCTCATGCTTCCCATCCATTGCAATTAAGTTATACTCAATAATTATCAAAGTATAACCAAATGTCAAGACGTCAATGCGTTTGTATCGATAATAATGTTGCCAAAGCTTGGCTTAAAGCCATCTTCAACTCAATGTATTCTGATTCTTCTTTGCTCAGCCCCAGGAATTCGTCCACAGAACCAACCTTATAGCCTTTGGATTCTAAATTTTTTTTCTTATCCATTATCATTACCCTCTTTTCTTAACATCTGCATCATACCTGTTAATTCGCTCTTTGCATGCATTCCAGACCGCAAACAGCTTAGCGAGCGGCTTGGTGTCCACGCGGGAGGCTTACGATCAGCGCACCATTGGCACGAACCGCACTGGAAGATCATCAACTTTTTCTATACGTCCTGATTTTTTGCGAAGGATAACCAGACGTTGCATGTAGACACCGAGGGGCAAAATCATTCGCCCACCTTCTTTTAATTGATTTACCAAGGCTTGCGGGATATCTTCCGGCGCGCAGGTTACTATAATGGCATCAAAAGGACTATGTTCCGGCCAGCCTTTATAACCATCACCAGTCAGCACCTTGACCTGCTCATACCCCTCTGTTGTCAAAGCTTTACGGGCATGATTTGCCAGTTCGGGTATGATCTCAATGCTGTAAACCTCCGCACCCAACTCGGCAAGAATGGCGGCTTGATACCCTGACCCGGTGCCAATTTCAAGCACCTTTTCTCCGGTCTGAATATTCAGTTTTTCTGTCATATAAGCGACAATATAGGGTTGCGATATCGTCTGATCATAACCGATGGGACAGGGGTGGTCCCCATAAGGTGGGGCAACACCGAGATATTCTTCAGGGATGAATTTGTGACGCCAGACAGTACTCATAGCTTTTAGCAGCCGCTCATCCTTACTACCGTACGCGCGCAGTTGCTGTACCATTGTGGCGCGTTTTTCCGCCCAATCGTAGTTTCCCCTTTTATCAGTCATCTGATTTTCCGAACACGAAGATAAAAGCGGCCCGCTCAGCAACAACACGAAACCAAGGTATACCGGAACTCTTTTCATAACACCTCCCTTAGTTTGCAAAAAATGTGAAAGTTTAGTAAATGTAACCCATGAAATTCTGTTTCATTATAAACCCAAAATCAGGAAAGGAAAGGTTCAATCCGCTTATTAGAAGGCTTAAGGCGCTTCTTGAAAGGGACAGCCTTGCCTATGAATTCCAGATTACCACAAAACCCGGCCATGCTACAGCTCTCGCTGAAAAGGCCACAGCCTCCGGATTATTTGACAGGATCGTTGCCATCGGAGGTGATGGCACCATCAATGAAGTAGTAAATGGCATGATAAGGGTTTGCATGCAAGATAAAGATAGGCCCGGCAATTATCCGGCATTAGGGATTATACCTGCCGGCCTGGGAAATGATACTGCAAGGGGACTCGGGATTCCACGTGGGCTAAAAGATGCCTATACTGTTCTGATACAAGGTTCGACTCGATACATAGATGCAGGGGAGGTAAATGGTAGATTCTTCATAAATGGAGTGGGGGTGGGGTACGATGGAGCAGTAATATCAGAAATGTATGAGATTCGAAGAAAGGGGAAGATCCTGAGCGTATGGATATATTTTAAATGCCTCATGCACCAGTTCCGGCAATTCACCCCTCCTCTGCTTCGCCTTGAGATTGATAATAATTCCTTGCCTCCTCGAAGGTACCTTATGGCGTTGACCGCCAATGGCACAGGCTTTGGGGGCATTTTTAACCTGACACCCAAAGCAAGCCTTGATGATGGCTTACTCGATATCCTGTTGGTGGAGGCTATTCCCAAACATACCTTCCTCCTCAATATTCCCAGGGCCATTATGGGGAAACACCTGAGCCTCAGA
>JAUWQO010000005.1 GCA_030610995.1 Desulfobacterales bacterium | reverse complement strand
TGGACGGATTTCTCACCAAGAAGACCGTTCAACGCGTAAGGGATATTCTCAAGTCTTCTGAACGAAAAGAGAAAATGGTGAATCATAATTACGAGATAGCCGCCCGTCACTATTCCTATTCCGTACTTCAGAAGCGGCTCGACTCCATTATGATAAATTTCTTCGGCGAGCCACAGCTCTGCAGCAGGATGGAATCCACGCGACATCCAGCCCATTTGAAGATAGTTCCATATCCTTCATCGGTAGGAAGCTTAGGGGGGTACTAAACTCAAGTTTCGCACCCTTTTTATTTATCAAATCCTTTAAACGGTGAGGGCCAAAATAAATTTTTAAAGCGAAATATTATACCTTAAGCTTCGACAACGGCACCAAAAACAAACATTAAGACAATGCTTGAAACTACGTATGAGTTCAATATGTTATTCGCCTATCACTGCATACACCCCAAACGCCGGCATGCGTGGCAATGGCGGGCGGGTGGGGGGCAGGCTCTGGGAACCTTGCACTATATCATTGCCAGGGGATCGGTACAGACCACCTGTCTGCGCTTGCCTGCGCGTATCCGAACATAGACAGGTGCATTGCACAGGCAGGTCGGCAAATCAGTAATTAGAGGCAAGAAGACAGCAAAAACTAAAAGATATTAGCTAACTGGCAAATAAGTTTATAAGTTTAATGCGTCCCCTTATATGCCCTATCGAAAGGATTATGCCTCCTGAAAATGAGATTTCAAGTCGATAACAGTCTAAATGGCAATTAACTTTAATTATATCATTTGGTTATAATGTTTTACAAAAATTATCTTGGACAGTAGTGATATTAGATATTAATTTACATGGAAAATAATCTATGATATAAAAATATTATATAGATAATTTTCCATCTAAACTAAATGATAAGCTGACCGCTCGCGATGCTCGCGATCAGCTTATCGCCGGCTGTTGAGCCCTGTGGGCTCTCACACCCTTTCAGGCGTCGCTCGCGCTCCGCCTATCAAGCTCAATCGAGCCGACCCCCTTCGGGCTTCGCTCTGCTCGGTCGGTTGGCACGGGAAATTGCCTACGCAATTTCCGCCCCCAACCGACGGCAGCTCATCTCGCAACCCGATAGTTTTTTGCCAAATAAAGTACATAGCGAGGGTAACTATTTAAAATGTATTGGATAAAAATGATTGCTTTATTTTAAATCAAATTGCAGAAAACTCTTCAAAATATTCAGTGGGGGAGATATTCGGATCGTACTGAGTTGTACGTCGTCGAGGATTTCGACTGGTAACGCAGTGAAATTATTTATCTGGAAATCTATAGTTGCAAGCATAGTCAGGGGACGAATTATTTCTAATACTATCAACCGAACAACACCGGCATTAGGGCTCATGATGTTACTGCTCGCAGGATGCGCCACCGTCGGACCGGATTACGTTCCTTCCGAGGTGTTGGCGCCTGGACTGTGGAGCGCTCAGTTGGAGGGTGGTCTGACTGCCGGGCGTGTAGATGCGCAGGCGCTGGCCAATTGGTGGTCGACGCTTAATGACCCCACGTTAACGAAGCTGGTTGAACGTTCGATCGAGGGCAATCTGGATCTGCGCCAGGCCAGGAATCGCGTTCGTGAGGCCCGCGCCCGCCGCGGCATCAGTGAAGCCGATCGCTTTCCAACTGTCGACACCACAGGATCCGCCAGGTTGAGCCGTAGCAGCGAAGAAACAGGTAGCGGTTCCGAGAGAGAGTTCTATGCCGCGGGTTTTGACGCAACTTGGGAGCTGGATTTGTTTGGCGGGATTCAGCGTTCTATCGAGGCAGCCGAAGCAGATCTGGAGGCGAGCGAAGAGCATTTGCATGACGTGCTTGTGACCTTGGTGGCCGAAGTTGCCCTGAATTACATCGAGGTTCGTTCGTTTCAGGCCAGGCTTTCGACAGCGGAGGCGAATCGCGATGTACAGGACGAGACCTACAAACTTGTCCGGTCACGTTTTGAAGCCGGCCTGACCAGCCAGCTTGATGTAGAACAAGCTAAGACCAATCTGGAAAGCACCCGGTCGCAGATCCCCACGTTACAAATTGGGCTTGAGCAGGCCAAGAACCGGCTTGCCGTGTTACTGGGGGAGAATCCAGGCTCGGTGCATGATGAACTGTCGAGCCGACAACCTATCCCGGTAACGCCATTCGAGATCGTCGTTGGAGTGCCTGCGGACGTCTTGCGGCGCAGACCCGATGTCCGGCGCGCCGAGCGGGAACTCGCGGCTCAGACGGCTCGAATTGGCGTGGCTACCGCCGAGCTTTATCCGAAATTCACCCTACTTGGGTCAGTCGGTCTCGAAGCCTTGTCATTCGGGAATTTGTTCTCGACCGGTGCCAGGTTCCACGGAGCCGGCCCGCGTGTCACATGGGCTATTTTTGATGCAGGGCGGATACGAAGAAGTATCGAGGTGCAAAATGCGCTTCAGGAAAAGGCGTTAATCGAGTATGAGGGCGCGATTCTCACCGCGCTTGAAGACGTTGAAAATGCGCTTGTCGCCTACGCGAAAGAGCAGGTTCGACGGCAGTCCCTCATAGAAGCATCACAAGCCTCGCAACGTGCTGTGGATCTTGCGCGTAATCAATATTTATCTGGGCTGACCGATTTTCAAAGCGTGCTCGATGCGCAGCGGTCATTGTTATCACTCAAGGACCGGTTAGCGGAGAGTGAGGGCCAAGTCACATCCAATCTGATAATGTTGTACAAGGCACTCGGAGGTGGATGGACATCCATGACGCCTGATACGGAGAGGTAGGTTTTGAGTTCGAAAAAAAATGCCGATATTGCCCAGACCTTAGGGATTGATCAACAAACATCCGGGCATAAGAGAGTGAGGTTTTGGACTGTTGCAGCAATTGTGACGGTTTTGACAGCCGGTGCTGCAATGTTCTTCCTCACTGACAAAAGCGACTCAATACAGTACAGAACGGCCGAAGTGCAGAGAGGAAATCTCACTATCACCGTGACAGCTACCGGCACTCTGGAACCGACGAACCAGGTCGAGGTAGGCAGCGAGCTGTCCGGCATCATCAAAACGGTCGAGGTGGATTACAACGACCGCGTGAAGGTGGGTCAGGTGCTGGCGAAACTGGACACCGAGCGACTTGAGCCCAGGGTTCTACAGTCTCAAGCCGCATTGGAATCCGCACAGGCCAAGTTGCTGGAGGCGGAGGCAAACGTTTTGGAAACTCGCAATCAGTTGAAGCGATTGAAGCGGCTCGCGGAGCTGAGTAAAAAGAAACTGCCTTCGCAGCACGACATAGACGCAGCCGAAGCAGCGTTTAAGCGAGCGCAAGCCGGGGAAGCTGGCGCGAAGGCCCAGGTGTCCCATGCCCATGCTACCGTACGCCAGGATCGGACGGATCTGGCGAAAGCCGTCATCCGCTCACCAATCAACGGGATTGTCCTGCAACGCCACGTGGAGCCCGGCCAGACCTTTGCCGCTTCGTTCCAGACCCCGGTGCTTTTCACGCTGGCCGAGGATCTTAGCAAGATGGAATTACATATCGATGTCGACGAGGCCGATGTGGGGCACGTCCAACCTGGACAGGATGCGACCTTCACCGTCGACGCCTATCCGGATCGTCGCTTCCCCTCGCGCATTGTTAAAGTATACTACGCCCCGAAAGTGGTGCAGGACGTCGTGACCTACGAGGCGCTACTGACTGTCGATAACTCTGAGCTGCTGTTGCGGCCGGGAATGACCGCCACGGCGGAAATCATCACCAAAACAGTAGAAGATGCTATTTTGGTCCCGAACGGTGCGCTACGGTTTACCCCGCCAGCGCCCGAGGCCGAGGCTTCAAAACGTGTGCTCCGTGCTATCTTGCCAGGGCGACGACGTCCGCCGGCAAAACAGCGCAAAGTCTTGGACACTGACAAAAGTGAGCGTCGCGTGTGGACGTTACGAGATGAACAACCCGTTGCCATCCCTGTCACCATTGGGTCATCAGATGGACGCATGACCGAGGTTGTAGCCGGCGATGTGAAACCCGGACTCCCGCTGTTGGTCGACATTATCAGGCCCGGTGGATGAACTTGAACATGTCAAGAAAAGTAAAAGATAGCCGGGATCAGCCCATAATTGAGCTCAGCAGTGTGACCAGGGTCTATGGCAAAGGTCGGGCAGCGGTGAGAGCACTGCGTGGTATTGATCTTCGGGTTGACGACGGCGAATTTATTGTCGTGATGGGATCGAGCGGATCGGGAAAATCCACCTGCATGAATATCCTGGGATGTCTGGATACTCCTACGTCCGGGACTTATTTCTTCAAGGGGGTCGAGGTTGGCAGACTTTCCCGCGATCAACGCGCGCTATTGCGCCGCCACTATCTGGGTTTTGTTTTTCAGGGCTATAACCTCCTTAACCGTACATCGGCCCTGGAGAACGTAGAACTGCCTTTGATCTACCGCGGCATGCCACCTCCCCAAAGGCATGCGCGTGCCCTGCAGACCCTTGAGGAGGTGGGCCTTAAGGGATGGGAAACACACACGCCCGGTGAGCTTTCCGGTGGTCAACAGCAACGGGTCGCCATTGCCCGTGCCATCGTTACGGAGCCCTCGGTGTTGCTGGCTGATGAACCTACGGGCAACCTGGATTCTACAACCAGCCACGAAATCATGCAGGTCTTTACTGAGTTTAACCGTGAGCAGGGAATCACCATTGTAATGGTGACCCACGAGGCGGATGTGGCGGCCCATGCACATCGCATCGTCCGCTTTGTTGATGGCGTTGTCGAGTCCGATACGCGGAACGGGGGGAAGGTGTAATGCTCTGGAATGCGATCCTACTGGCGTTTCGTGAGATCCGCCGCAATGCCATGCGTTCTGCGCTTACCATGCTGGGTATCGTCATCGGGGTCGCAGCCGTTATCACCATGGTTACACTCGGGCGTGGGGCCACCGCGCAAGTCACGGCGGACATCGCAAGCCTCGGCAGCAATATACTTCACGTAAGACAGGGCCAGAGATTTAGAGGCCATGGCGGGGTGCGGTCTGCCGCTGACCCATTTGATCTTGGGGATGTCGAGGCCATCGCCAGGGAAATCTCGGCAGTGGCGGCAGTGGCACCGGTCACATCCCAAACCGTTCTCGCCATTTACGGGAACGAAAACTGGACCACGTCGGTCACCGGGAGCGACAATGCCCTCTTCAAGGCGCAGCAGTGGTCGATAGAAGCCGGGCGACAATTTATTGATAGTGAGCTGCGGGCGGGCAAGCCGGTCTGCATCCTGGGCAATACAGTGCGTAAAGAACTTTTCGGTACGCAAGATTCCCTGGGGGCTGCGATCCGGCTGGGAAAACTTTCCTGTCAGGTAATCGGTATTCTGGAAGCCAAGGGGCAGTCGACCTTCGGCAGGGATCAGGACGATCTCATTGTTGTCCCTGTGCGCGCCTTTCAGCGGCGCATTTCCGGAAATCGGGATATCAGCGCCATTTATGTCTCGGCGCAAAGCGGTGACATAACGGGAAAAGTCAAGCAGGATATCGAGTTGCTGATGCGCCAGCGCCGCCATATATCAGCGACTGAAGAGGACGATTTTCATGTGCGGGATATGAAGGAACTCGTCGCCACGGTTACAAGCGCAACCCGTGTGCTCACCGCGCTTCTTGGCGCCGTGGCAGCGGTGAGTCTGGTGGTCGGCGGGATCGGAATTATGAATATCATGCTGGTCTCGGTAACCGAGCGGACGCGGGAAATCGGGATCAGGATCGCTATTGGCGCACTGGGACGTGATGTGCTCAGGCAATTTCTGGTAGAGGCGATCGTGCTTTCCTCGCTCGGAGGCGTCGTGGGAATTGTTCTTGGACTCGCAAGCTGCGCGATCGCGGCTCCCATGATCGGGGTTCCTTTGGTATTTGATCCGGTCATCATGGTTATAGCCGTTGCATTTTCCGGTGCGATCGGTATTATTTTCGGTTACTTCCCCGCCCGAAAGGCCGCACGCCTGGACCCCATCGAAGCGCTGCGGCACGAATGAGCTAATTTTCCATAGCCTGGATTATTCATAAAAAATTTCCTGCTCTTTCCTCTCCCTTTTATCAACAAATCCTTGGAAGCTGCTCTCCTGCCAGCATATCTACTATTCTGGGCTTCAGGGACGGTGGGCTTCAGGGACATTAGTTTATAAGTTGACAGGGCGCTTGAACTATAATATCTGGTTTGCATGCCACGCCAATCAAGAATAGATGCGCCGGGTGCGCTTCATTGCTTCCGACAAAAAATCAATGAGGCTGAATCTACCGAGGATGTTAAAAAATTTTTTATTTATACTGTTAAGGAGTTATTAGAAAGTATTTTACCTGAAAAATTCGGCTTTGGATATGAAGACGCAGACAGAAGATGACAAGCAGGGTCAGTTCATTGCTGAGGCCTTGCGCGACCGGAAGCTTCGGGAGAAGACCTATCGGGAGCAAGCGCTCAAGCTTTACCCGTGGGTCTGTGCGCGGTGCGGGCGTGAATTCACAAGCAAAAGACTTCGTGAACTCACGATCCATCACAGGGATCACAACAACGAAAACAATCCGCCTGACGGCAGTAACTGGGAACTACTATGCCTCTACTGTCATGACAATGAGCACTCGCGGCATCTGGATGCGGAACAGCATAATGCAGTGACGCCTGGTGGCGAGCAAGAGCCGCCTTCTACCTACAGGCCGTTCGCTGGTCTCGAAACCCTGCTAAAGGACAAAAAGTAGTTGCTCAATTTCCTGATCGAAAAAAACGCATAAAAAGGATAAACTCGATTTTTGACCAGGGCGATGAGGTAATGCATTCTAAATGTGGAAATGTAAAGGGATAAAAACAGGTTCGTTCCTGATACCATTGACAGAGGGGATGAAGACGCAATTAAAGAGTTGGTAAATGCCGTGCAGGGATGGCTCAACGATCCGGCTGTGGAAACAGAAAAGCAGTGCGATGGAACCGAAAAAAAAGTAATGGGCAAAGAAGCCAGGGATATACTGGCAAAACTCAAAAGAGGCGACAAAGACAGTTTAACCAGACTAAAGCAAAATATTAAAACCAATGAAAAGTATCAACTGAACAATTTTGATTTGATTGCCTGGTTTTTGGTGAGTTGACCGGAGGATTGGGAGTAAATGAAAACAAGTCATTAAAACATCTTGGAAGTAACAGATGAAGTTGGAATATTTCAAATCAGAAGACTTCCACACGTCTGCGGACATTTTTTCGCAACTTAAACATCCCGGGTATTCGGGACATTCTATATTCAACTTAATTCATGATGTGCAATATGTTATTTGGGTTACATGCCGAGAAAATCACGAATAGATGCCCGCCCGCCTCACTCCGCTGCCCACTCGTGCCTTGCAATGGCAGGCGGGAAAGCTTCAGGGACGTACATTAGTTTATAAGTTGAGCGGGCTTCAGGTCCCGAAAAAGCGCGAAAAGCGGTCATAAAATCATGGGCCTCCCACTGGAGTCCCCTTATGTTTTATGCTTACGATTGAGTCTATCTTGAAAGGAGAATTGTCCGATGGGTATTTCGGCTGATGAACAATATATAGTCAACGAGAAAGGTTGCTTAAACGTCTGAATCAGGAATTAGAGCAAGCTAAGCTTTACAATTAGGCTAAAATCAATATTTATTTCCATTGAGGAGAGAGCCATGTTTGCAACATATACCGCAAAGTATACAAAGATTACTACCGGTTATATGGGCCAATTAGTTGAATGGCCCGAGATAGTTACTGAGGGCAGGGATATTGAGGATTGCCGAGATATGCTCAGAGATGCTCTCAACGAAATGATTTTGGCCTATCAACATCAAGGAAAAGAAATTCCCTTGACCTTCGAAGCTGAAAACAGAGCTTGAAGAGCAAGTTTATAGAGGTGAGAAAATGAGTGAGAAGGATATACGCTGGAAACAGCGATTTCAGAATTTTGAGAAAGCATATATGCGTTTGAAAGAAGCAATAGAAATGGAAGAATTAACCGAACTTGAAAGAAATGGATTATTTCAGCGTTTTGAGTTTACTCTTGATCTTTCGTGGAAGGTAATGAAAGATTTTTTGGAAGAACAAGGATTTGCTTTTAAACCTTCACCCAAAGACACATTTCGGATGGCCCAACAGAGCAATTATATTACTTATGCGCAAGAGCTGATTGATGGGTTAGATATAAGAAATGTAAATGAAAAAGCAAATGGTTAGGCCCAATTATTCCATGAATAAAAAAGAAAAAAATGCTTTTGGACTTACCGATAGGGATATTAAAACATTACAGGACATTTTTAAAAAACATCCTGATGTGCAAAAAGTTTTTATATTTGGGAGTCGGGCTAAAGGAACTTACAAACCAGGCAGTGATGTTGACCTGGCAATAATGAACGAAGGTGTGAAAGATACGTTTATCCGCGAAATGGAAAGCGATTTTGAAGACAGCAGCCTGCCCTATACGATTGATTTGGTAAACTACCACACCATAAAACATCCCGAACTGAAAAATCATATTGATAGGGTCGGAGTGCCTTTTTATGAAAAAATGGCGGATAAAGGTCAAACTATTTGAAAGGAATCCCTCGGATGGAACCCTGGTGGGAAGAGATAGATGACCAAAGAGAATAAGGACAAGTTAAAAAATCAGCGCGTGTTTCAGCATACAAGCGGGCGCTACATCCTGCTCACAAAGGCAGGCAAGGCGGTTTCCTTCCGTGTTGATGAACCAGATCGGATTCGTGTTTTGGAAGAGCTGGAAGGTGTTGACTTTAAGGCAACCGGAACCCAGTTGAAGAAAGAAGGATGGCGATGCATCGGGCCGGGGATTGAATTTGACACGTTGTTGAAAGGAGAAAGTTTGAAATAATAAAGGGTTAATTGTTCACAACTACTCGACCACTTGACGAGGTCAATAGTAAAGGAGGATATCTATGCCACTTTTTGATTATTTATGTTTGGATTGTGGAAAACAAAGCGAAATTCTTATTGCGGGTTCGGATGATCAGCCGCAGTGTCAGTCGTGCGGCAGCCGCAACCTTACCAAATTGCTTTCCGCGCACTCAGCCATGTCCGGGGTTTCCCAAACCAGGATGCCGGGACATGGCGATACCACCTGCTGCGGCTCAAGCCCTGAGCATGCCGGTTGCGCTGGGCCCGGTAGTTGTTGCGGGCATAAATTATGATATTGTCAGTATTGATGGCGGCGTAAAAAGTCAAAAAACACGTCATTGCGAGCAAAGCGAAGCCCCGCCACGGCGGGGCAACAGCCTGTAATTACTGGATTCCCGCCTTCGCGGGAATGACAAACAAACGAAAAATCGACTTTTTACGAGCTTGTCAGTATTATGAACTCTTATCAGAAAGAGCAGTCAGATGCGCTTTATATGGTTCGGCGCTGCCTTGCAACCATTTCTTCAACGGAAAGACAAAAGCTCGAATCCGATGTTGCTGGCTATCTGAGCTTTCGCAAGGAGATAGGCTCCTTTCTCTCAACCCATTTTAGCGGGGTATGTACGCAAAAGTGTTACAACAGCCGGCTTAGCGCCTGTTGTTCACGTGAGGGAATCATTACATTTTTTGCAGACGTGGTTATCAATGCTTTGATCTCGCAAGACAGGGAGATAGATCTTTTGCTTTCGGTTCTTAAAAAACCGAACAACGGATTCAAGTGTATATATTTAGGCGAAAAAGGGTGTCTGTGGCGGCTTAAACCGATTGTTTGCGAGATGTTTCTGTGTGACCCTGCGAAGAAAAAGGTTTTTATAGAGAATCCTTTGGCCCGGGATAAATGGGATGAACTTAATAAGCGTAAAAAAATGTTCACCTGGCCGGATCGCCCGGTTCTTTTTGATGTTCTTGAAAAATATTTTATGGATGCAGGATATTCTTCATCCCTTATGTACATGCACAACAGCCCCGGGCTATTACGTGTAAAGCGCAGAGTGCTTTCATGCGCTACGTCTTGCAAAGGCGGCGATTGAACGATCCGAATCAGGCTTAAATGCCTTGAGAAGCGAAGTATCCATTACAGCTTCATAGCCGCTTAATTGGGCCACAACTGTATTATCCTTATCAAGGAATGTAAAATCACATGTTATTTTATGGTCTGTCATCTTCTTTACCTCAAGCACTGCCGTTACTTCATCAAGCGGGAAAGCCTTTTGATACTGACGGTAAGAAGATGTATAGTTCGGAAGCGAAACAAGACCTGTCTCATTAAAGCAGTATAATATTGCCATTTGAAACGCTGAGTCGAGGACAAGAGGATCCCCTATCCATCTGCTTCTTAACGGTTCGACCATCCACTTTGCCGGCAGAGGGGCGGCAGAAATCCGCGCTACCATCCTGTTTGACGAATACCCTGTAATTTCCTTTATTCCCTGAAGTTCAATGCCCTGAAAAAGGATTTTATCATATATCTCCTCTATACTCATCGGGTAAGGTCTTGAATCGATCTTTTTCAGCCTGTCAAAACGCGGCGGATGCGAAAAACTATCTGTCAAAAGAGCTTTTGCCCTGTAGTGAACAATATCCATTCCATCCTTTACGCCATCCCTGACTTCAACATCGACTTCAAAAAAATGGCCTTTCTTTACAGGTCTGCCTGCCATGAGCCTGATAATCTTTTTTTGCTGGTCAAGTCTGATGCCTTTTAAAGCCTGCATATCATCAAGACCGTGGAAGAAAAGACCCGGATTCCCGTGAAGCGCTCCATGCCCTAACCATTCAGCTACAAGCGCAAAAGGAACTACAGGTTTTCCCCCAAGGATATGTGATTCAAGGACAGGATATCTATCAACATCTACTTCACGTTTGATTGTTAAAGAAAGCTTATCTTTTTTCTTTAACGATGAGACCTGTTTCAGGGCAAAACTTGCCGTTTTCGCAACATCTTTGTCTTTTTGAGTAGGAATTTCTGCGCCTACAACAACCTCCACAGGAGAGTCTTGATCCCCCATCATTTCGCGGAGCATACACACAGGTCCTGAATCGATTGGAATCAGCTTTATGTTGTTTCGCGCAAATTCCCGTTTCAGGGCAGGCGACACCATGCCGCCATCCCATGGTCCCCAGTTGATGGATATGACTTTGCATTCAGGCCGGTTTATAGACTCCTGTTGCGCTGTCTTGTTTAAAACTTCGTTGGCCATGGCATAATCGGCCTGGCCTTTATTCCCAATGCGGGCGGTTATTGATGAAAAAAGCACAATATATTTAAGATGATCCTGTTTAGTAGCTTCAAGAACCGCTTTGAGCCCATTAACCTTTGTGTCGAAAACCCTTTCAAACTGCTCAATAGTTTTGTCTGTTATAAGGCGGTCTTCCAAAATTCCGGCTCCATGTATAATCCCTTTTATCGGTCCATGGGCCGAGCGAACATCATCAAGAACGGAATTGACAGCGTGAAAATCGCGGACATCCACCGAATAATAGAGCGCTGTGGCGCCGGTTTCTCTAAGTTTTTGCATACTTTCTGAAATTTCGCGATTTGCCATGTGCTTTTTAAATATTTGTTCCAACAAGGCCGGTGAGGCATCTTTTTTGCTTAATTCATTTTCGAGGACGGCTTTTTTTATTGCCGCTTCATCATGGGCAGAAGCAAGCCATTCAGGTTCCGGCGAGGGATGTGGAGAGCGACCAAGAAGAACAAGCGTAGGCTTTGCATGTTTCGCAAGGGCGTATGCCGCTGCTGCTGTCACGCCTCTGGCGCCTCCTGTTATGACAACTACGTCATCCTGATTAAGATCTATATCTATAGCGTCTTGAGGATAAGGAGAAGACACAAGCTCCAATGTAAGCCGCATGTCAGGGTTCAGGCCTGTTTCAACAGGACCCGATGGATCAGGATTTAAAAGTTCAGCAGCAATGTTTTTTGCAATTGCCTTTTTGTCTTTCCAATCCGGCTCTATGTCTATGGCATGGCATCTAACGCGGTCCCATTCAATTGAAGCGGTTTTTGCAAGACCTGCGAGGCCTCCCATAACAGGATTGGCCATTCCATTGCCCTTAAAGCCGAATGCTCCGTCAAGACTGGTTATTGTCGCAAACACAGCTCCGCCTTGTGCAGCCGAATCTATCAGTTGCCGGGAAATCAGACTTGTAACCGCAAAGGCATCTTTTAAGAAAGCCTCGTCCTGTGAGCTTTCATTTATCTTTTTCGCCGGATAAGCAATTGTTAGATTATTTTCTGGCAGTATTACAAGACCTCCTGCAGAAGGCAGATTTTTTTTATTTTTTAGTGTATTAAGTGAAACAACGCCGGCATCTATATTAAATGATGTCAGTTCATCAGCAATTGCCTGTGAAAGGCCGGTTTTATCTTCTGTGATATAGACTTTTTTTCCATCCGGAATAGATAGCCTTTTGGTATATGAAAGAGGCGTCTCAACCATTGACACTGTTTTTCTATCTATTGTATCTACAGGTGTATTTACAAGTTTATCCACAGGAGCTGCTGCGTTATCAACTTTATTTGAACTTTTCTCGATTTTCTGTGGCTTATGCGCATCTATTGTTGTAGTTTTGCACAAGTACTCTGTGATCTGGCCAAGCGTTTTCAGTCTGCCCATGATTTCAGGTGAAACAGAAGGCAGATCAGGCATTTTTTCTTCGATTGTGGAAAGTATTTCTACCCTTTTTATGGAATCAATGCCGAGGTCTGCTTCAATATCCATGTCAAGATTAAGCATCTCAACAGGATATCCTGTGAGGCTGCTGACCACTTCGAGCATATTATTTTGGATTGATGATTGATGATTGATGATTGATGATTGTTGATTTCGGATTCTGACTCCCGGTTCCCAGCTTTCTGCTTTGAGCTTTCAGCTTTTATCACAGCATCCTGGGGTTTTGCATCAGGTTTTGCGGTTTTGCACAAGTACTCTGCGATCTGGCCAAGCGTTTTCAGTTTGCCCATGATTTCAGGTGAAACAGAAGGCAGATCAGGCATTTTTTCTTCGATTGTAGAAAGTATTTCCACCCTTTTTATGGAATCAATGCCAAGGTCTGCTTCAATATCCATGTCAAGGTTGAGCATTTCAACAGGATATCCTGTGAGGCTGCTGACTACTTCGAGCATATTATTTCGGATTGAAGATTGAAGATTGATGGTTGATGATTGCTGACCTCCGACCTCAGACTCATCTTGTTGATTGTTGATTTCGGATTCTGACTCTCGGTTCCCAGCTTTCTGCTTTGAGATTTGAGCTTCCGACTTGCTTTGAGCTTTCAGCTTTGAGCTTTCAGCTTCTTCCCGGCTTCCAGTTTCCAATTTCCAGTTTCCAGTTTCCAGCTTAAGTCCCAAGGAGGCTTCAGACATGCGCCTGGTATTTTCCATCATATTTTGCAGCATGCGGCTTGCCTCTGACTGGGTTTCCAGAAATTTTTTATGAGTTTCAGCAGTTTGCAGTTGAAGAGCCTGCATCGATTTCATCCCCTCCTGAACCGTTTTTAAAGCATCTGCAATCAGGTCGGGTTGTTGTGCTTTATCCGATTTATTGTGGTTTTGCGTTGAAACTGTATTTTGACTTGTCTGAGTTTGCGGCTGTATTCCGGTTGTAAGCTTTTTAATATCTTTTGTTGTTTTTTCCCTTTGTTTTGGCTTTGACTTGTAGTTTGCTCCTGCAACAGATATGCTCATAAGCTGTTTTTGCGTTTCCCTGACAGGATCTTCCCATCTGTTTAAATTAACATTATGACCAAGAGAGGCTAAAAGGCTGAGTGTTTTAGCGAGATCCATCACTCCCGATCCTTTTCCGCAAGAGCTGTCCATAGAAACCGCCTGAAAATTTTGTCCCATTAATATTGATTTAACAAGACCTGTCAGTACCGATTTAGGGCCGATCTCCACAAATGTATGCACACCGGCTTTAAATAGATTTTCGATTTCGCTTAAAAAATTAACCGGACGTAAGATTTGTCTGCCAAGCAGTTCCTTTGCCTTGTCGGAATCGGCAGGGTACGGCATTCCGGTTGTATTGGAAAAGACAGGCACCTTTGATGGAACAATATCTGCATTTTGCACTTGCCGGGCAAACGGCTTCTGGGCATCCTTTACCAGGGTGCTGTGAAAAGCGGCGGACACGGAAAGTTTTATTGTTTTAAACCCTTTTTGTCTGCATATCTTGTCCGCCAGGGCAATTGACTCAACAGGACCGGATAGAACTCCCTGGTTTGGACTGTTTCTATTGGCAAGGATTACGCCTGTTTCCGAGCCGTTAATCAGGTCCTCAAGTTCGTTGATCGGCGCCTTTACTGCCAGCATTGTACCGCTGTCATCTTTATTGCGTCCAGCCGAGGCCATTAAATTACCGCGGGCGATTGAAAGGTCAAAAAGAGTGTTGATGTCCATCCATCCTGCGGCATAAAGGGCAGGCAGTTCCCCATAGCTGTGTCCGCATGCGGCATCAGGCTTTATTCCGAATCCTTGAAGGATGTTAAGCATTGCCAGGCTTACCGCACCGATGGCCGGCTGGGCGATATCCGTGTTTTTTAAAGCATCTTTATCTGTTTGAGCCGGAAAAGGATAGATATAATCGGACAGATAGCCGGTATTGTTATATTTGCTGTTTGCAATTTCTATGACCTCAAGGGCTTCCGGAAAGCAGCAAACAAGGTCGCGTCCCATTTGCGTATATTGACTGCCCTGGCCTGGAAACATAAATGCGATTTTACCGCGGTTTTCAGGGTTGATATAATCAGGGCCTCCATAATAGATATTTTGCAGGTTCCATGCCCCTTTCCGATTGTTTGCGCTAAGCGCGTTTAATGCCTCGTCAAAAGGCCTGGATGTGTATGCGGAAGAATCAAGAGTCTGTTTGATGACAAACAAAAGCCTGTGCCTGTCATTAAATGAAAAATCGGTCCTGGTATCAGCGGCTGTTTTTGTAAACTCTTTATTTGAGATTCCTTTGTCAATGGAGTTTTTCATGGCGCCGACGAGTTTAAAAAGCCCGTTTTTGCTTGAAGCGGACAGGGCAACGATTTCGATTGATCCATCCCAGGAGATATTTCTTTTTTTAGGCTTGTGCTCTTCGACAAGAATATGAAAATTACTTCCGCCAAATCCAAAAGCGCTGACACCCGCGCGGCGCGGATGCCCCTTTTTTGAAAGCCATGGCCTGGTTTTTGTGTTTAAATAAAAAGGGGATTCATCTATCCTTAATTCCGGATCAGGGTTATCGGCTTTTAATGTCGGCGGCAGGGCCTTGTGATAAAGAGACAACGCAGCCTTAATCAGACCGGCTGCTCCGGCCGCAGCCTTGGTGTGGCCGATCATCGACTTGACTGATCCGAGAGCGCACTTGCCGGAATTAAGAATATTGGATGATATGTTTTTATTTTTGTTTGATTCGCCAAAGACCTTGCATAGCGATTGAAACTCTACAATGTCCCCGACCTTGGTGCCTGTGCCGTGAGCTTCGATCAGGCCGACAGTGGCAGGATCTATTCCAGCGTTCATATAAGCCGCGCGAATCGCTTTTGCCTGTCCTTCGGCCTTGGGCGCATATATGCTCTGCGATTTGCCGTCGCTTGACGAGCCAACGCCCTTTATTACAGCGTAAATTTTGTCGCCGTCCTGTTTGGCATCTTTGAGTCTTTTAAGAATAACTATCCCGACCCCTTCTCCAAGCACGGTTCCGTCCGCATCCCTTGAAAAAGGCCTGATGTCTTCCGTGGGAGACAAGATATGTGTTTTGGAAAAGCACATGTGCATAAAGATATCGTTTAAAGTATCCACTCCACCGGTGAGAGCCATGTCTGAACGGCCCGACATGAGTTCCATCACCGCAAGGTGTATCGCGCTCATCGAGCTGGCGCAGGCAGCGTCAACCACGCAGTTAGTGCCCCCCAGGTCGAGTCGGTTGCATATTCTTCCTGCCACGACATTCCCAAGAAGACCTGGGAAGGAGTTTTCCTGCCACGATACATATGAATCGGATATTCGCTCAATTATTTCTTGGGCCTTTTCAGCAGAGATTCCTGAATCAAGAAGAGCCTTGCGCCATTTTGGATATCCAAGTCTTGCTCCCAGTGGGATAACAAGCTCCTGGGTTCCGGTTATTCCTAATATTACGCTTGTTTTATCCCTGTTGAAGTTTTTGTTTTTCCAGTAACCTGCGTCATCAAGAGCTGTTTTTGCGGCCATGAGGCTGAGAATCTGTGAAGTGTCTGTTGCTTCAATGGAAGACGGAGGAATGCCGAATTCGGTTGGGTCAAATGAAACAGGGGAAAGAAAACCGCCCCGTCTGCAGTAAACATGGTCTGGTTCTTTTGGATTTTTGTTAAAGTAATCTTCAGGATTCCAGTGTGATTTTGGAACTTCGGTTATGCCGTCTTCGCCTTGAAATATTAAGCGCCAATATTCTTTTAATCCCGGAGATTTTGGGAAAAAGCATCCAATGCCGATAATGGCGATCGGAATATTTTGGTTGTTTATATTTTCAGTTGGTTTCAATTATTATTCCTTTTTTTACAAAACTTAAATAACTATATTTGCAATAGGTTAGCCACAAAGACACCAACTTGCCTGCGGCAGACAGGGATTATAATATTGAAAATTTAATATTGTCGATTGAATATTGAAGGAATTCTATCAATTTTTAAAAAGAAACAGAGCGACCTGCCGCGACGGTGCGCGAGCACGGCGGGAGCAATTCCACAAATTTTCAATCGTCAATTTTCAATCGTCAATAATTCCCCTTCCTCAGTGGTTTCTTTGTATTTAAACCTATCTGAGTTCATCTGTGCCTGCCCCGTAGGTCAGGATGATCGTACTGGGGTGAATCTGTGGCTAAATTATTATTATAATAATTCATAAAAAAACATTTGCAAGAGCTTGACAAAGTTGTTATATTGATATAACAATTAATCAAGAAGGAATTATGATAAAATATTATACAAACAGAGAATTGTCAAGGAAATTGGAAATAAACCTTGCCAGGTGGAAGAGGTGGTCAAGGGAATTTCTCCCTCCTGATCCTTTAGGCGGGATGCAATCCGGATATGCAAGGCAATACACTCCTGATAGCGTTTTTACAGTCTTTCTTGGCGGCTATCTGGTGGCTTATATGAAATTCACAATTCCGGAGACAAAGCAAATATTGAAAGATTTGCATGGCTGGCTTGTGGATAATGGATTTTATTTTCTTGATAAGGGGGACTCAAAAACTTCAGATATTATAAATAATGTGATTTGTAGATATATTATTTATATTTATGAAAACAACCTATCCGTAGAACACCTCGATTTTTATTATAAAACCAGGGGGATAATTTCTGACAGGCCTGTGGATTACAAAGGGTGTCAGGTGCGTGAAGAGCTCTATGTGGAAACAATGATTAAACAACCCGATAAGAAGGCGACGGGTCCGGATACAATTAAGGTTAAAATGTTAAATATTACAGGGGTTCGCAATAAATTATTAGAAAGGCTGGGGCTAAATAGGTGAAGGATTGATGATTGTCGATTGATGATTGTCGATTGAAAAGATAGACCCGCCTGCCTCGCCTGAGCAAGGCAACAAAAAGACGAAGAGCATTGAATATGGCTCGCGACCCGCCTGCCATGCATTGAAAATATGTCCTATTCATTTTATTCGTTATGCCCACAGAGGAACAAAGCGGAAATACTAAGTCGTGCGAAATAGAGGCATTGCGGGCAGGTGGCGGGCAGGGCGAAGCGATTCCATCAATCATCAATCATCAAACATCAATCCAAAGCGGTTATAGAAGCCTGTATATTTTGGAAAGGTCCATGGGAGAGAAGCTGCCGGCATCTGCCGGTAGTGTTACCCCATAGCTGCGAAGCAGGTTGGCTCGTGTCGCAACTGAGGCGCCATAAAGAAGATTCATCGCAATCGCGACTGTTTTGCGGTTTTCCGCTTTTTCGAGTAATGATCCTTTTACCCATTCATTAAAGGCGCCTATAGCAGGGCCGCACCAAATCTGGTAATCCATTTTTCGTGAAGGATCTCCTGTTGTTGCCCAGGTCGAACTTTGTCCCAGATAGGATCGAAAAACAAGGGCCATCTTGTGCTTAGGATTCTTTTCAGCCAGCTCGATCTGTTTTGGATCACGTTTGAGGAAAAAGCCTTTTGTCTGGTTCCAGCTTTCTTCAAAACTGCAACGGAAAAAGTCTTGTTCCAGAACCCGCCTTTGCTTTTCAGGTATGCTTTCATAACTTTCGTGTATGCTGTAAAGATCGTAAAGCTTCAAGGCGCGGAAAGGAAACATGGTTCCTCGTTTTAATACCTGAACTTTTACTCCCATTTCAAACATATCCGCAGCCGGCGCCATGGTTACATCCGCCTGGCCGGCTTCTGAAAGCATTTTGCGAACTGTTTCCGATGTGCCGGCTTCAATACAGCATTGGTTGATGGAGCCGGTTAGAATATAGGCAGCGCCCATTGCAAATGCCGCGGCCGTTGAATAAGGGGTTGCGATTCCTCCGCCAAGCCCCACGCAAAGCGGAGTTAAATACTTGTATTTTTTGGCGATTTCATTACGGAGTGCAAGCATGGTAGGCAATAGTGTAATAGCCGGCTTGTTGTCTGTATGGCCGCCGGAATCGGCTTCTGCCGTCAGATCCTCGGCCATAGGGATCGAAGCTGCAAGGGCTGCTTCCTGTGTTGTAATCATTTTTCTTTCTACAAGCTGGGCCAGAAGTTTTTCCGGCGGAGGTGAAAGGAATTTTCCAGCGACCTCAACCCGTGATACTTTAGCAATTATCCTGTTTGGACATACTATATTGCCGCTTTGGTCATTATGGATTCCATGCACACGGAAGTAAACAAGGGGCAGAGTAAGGTTAAGATATGCAGAGGCGCTGATGAGCCTTATTCCATGCTTTAAGTAGAGATTTACAACTTCGGCCTCGAGTTCAGGTTCGTTGGGGCTGTGTATAAGATTAAAACCAAACGGCAAGTTGTGTTCTTTAAGGCTGTAGATTGCGGCCTCTATTTTATCCAAAGAAAGGCCCGCGGCGCCGAAAAATCCCAGCATTTGTGCGCGGCCGGTTTCTTGAACCATTCTGACAGAGCTGATTCCATTAGCCATGGCGCCGGCGATATAGGCGTAGCGAAGATTGTGTCTTTTTTTGAAATAAGGATCGCCCAGATTTTCAGGATGGAACGGCGGCGCAAATCCGCAAAGAGGATGAGCCCCCGGGTATGCCTCCGTTAAATCGCCGATAGTAATTGTTCCGCCCCTGCCTACAGCAAGCCGGCCGTCCATGTTCAGCAGAAATACAGGTTCTGAAACCCGGCGGATCGCTTTTTTAACCGCATCATCTCCGAGTTCAGGTTCAGTCTTTCCCTGCGTCCACCGTCCTATATTTTTTTTGTTGTTAAATGTATGCAAAACAGCTATCCTTACTTTTGTAAGCGTTTACGGAACGTTGAAATTGGAAAATAGAAATTGGAAATTTGGCCTTCATGCTTTTGTATTTGTACTGTTCTTCCCAATTTCTACTTTCCAATTTCTATTTTAATCTCTCCCAAATTTCTACTTTCCAATTTCAAGTTTCAAGCCGTGAACGGCTACTTATTTTCATCAACCTTGTCTAAAACACTACAACAGGTGAAATCTAATCACTTTCATCCCAGATGTAATCTAAAAGTGAAAAATTATCTTTTTTAACGCTGGCTCTGATTTTTATAATTTCATCCATATTTGCCAGAAATATATCCAGTATATCAGGGTCAAAATGTTGCCCTCGTTCTTTTTTCATAATGTTTATTGCAGTTTCCACGGAGAAAGTCTTCTTGTAAGGGCGTTTTGATGTCAGAGCGTCAAAGCCATCTGCTATGGCTACAATCCTGGCTTCCAGAGGAATATTGTTGCCGGAAATACCATTGGGATATCCCTGGCCATTCCATTTTTCATGATGGGAAAGGGCTATCTGCTCTGCAAGTATTATTATTTTTGAATTGGAATTTGATAGAATCTTTGCCCCTATAATGGTATGAGTTTTAATGATATCAAATTCTTCATCAGTCAATCTGCCCGGTTTTAATAGTATATGGTCTGGAATGCCGATTTTTCCAATATCATGCATGGGCGCCGCATAGAGCATATCTTTAGTCTTTGCGTCCGACATTCCAAGTTTTTCGGCTATCAACGAGCTGTAATGACCTATGCGGATAATGTGATCGCCTGTGTCTTCGTCCTTGTATTCAGCCGCTATTACAAGCCGGTAAATGGTGTCAAGGTAGGCTTTTTGGAGTTCAAGGTTGGCGGCTTTAAGTTCTGAAACCGACCTGTTCAGGTCATGGCCGTATTTGATAAGTTGCAAATTGGTAGCTTCGAGCTCTTTTCGTTTTTGTTTTTCAGATTTATAAATCTTGACAAGATCATCCGCAAATTTTTTCAGTTGATCAGCATCAGAGTATTTGGCATCATATTTATTGATTCCCATAAAATCTTCCTATATCCAAGTATCTCTTCTACTTTCTTTATCAATTCCAGGGGGCTGAAAGGGTTTGTAAAATAGCGGTTCAACGTTCACGGTTCGCGGTTGAAGAGCCCTGGAAAGCTTTGCTTTACCTTTAACTATTGGCTATTAGCCATTGGCTAAAGGTGGCCGAAGGCCCTAATAGGGGCGCATGTTATGTTTCACCCAATGGGTGAAAGAGACTAATCTGAGCATTGTGTTATAAAGTTAAGGATATCAGTAGGCTATAACCTTTGAACCCCTGGCCCAGACCTGGCTTTCCTGTCCCATTGCGTAGAAACTTCTGACGCAGCATTCAACGAGATCGCGCCAAGAATGCATATCAAGTCGCGCCAGGGCAGGCTTGAATTCTGAACCTGAAACCGATCACATTAGTGAATAGTATGTTAGCTTTCAATTTGTCAAGACGGAATCAGCAATGTCCTACGTCAACGTCAAAGTCGAGCATAAATTTGGAGAATAACACTATTTTAACAATATTGCCTCATCCGCCAATCCGCCAGAGTACTTTGGCGGACTAAGACTGGCCTTTACCCATAAGTTATCTCTCCATTAGCAATTAACAGTTATCAATTGATTATTAACTATTATTATTGGCTTTTTGGGCATAAATATAAAAACATAAAATAAATAATCAATAATCAATTGTTAATAACTAATTGTTAATTAAGGATAAAAGCATGTCTCAACACTTATGGGTAAAGGGCGGACTAAGAGGCTAAGTTTTATTTTTTCTTTGCGAGCTTGGCGCCTTCACGCGGCGCAAGCGCCTGCGCTACACGTGCGTGAGAATCTGAAAATTTACATGAATAAATTTTTAAAATCTTTACCAAAGTGAATTTTTTTGGTATATTTAAAAATTAAAGATATTTTTGCTTCCAATCGCTGATGGTTTAAGAAAAAAGAAAAATGAAAATCACCATCATATATGACAATGAGGCGTTTGATAAAAGTCTTAAGCCTGACTGGGGCTTTTCATGCCTGATTGAGGCTTTTGACAGGAAAATACTTTTTGATACAGGCGCAAACGGCGATATCCTGCTTGGCAATATGAAAAAGTTGAATATCGATCCTGCGCTAATTGATATAATTTTTATCTCGCACGCCCATTGGGACCACACTGGCGGGCTTTTATCTTTTCTTAAAATCAATCCCGCAAAGCTTTATATTCCTTGTTCCTGCCAGGAGGTCCAGGGATCAAAGGAATTAATAAGAGTTAAGAGCCCTGTTGCAATTCATGAAAATATTTTTTCAACAGGTGAGCTGAAAGCACAGGAGCAATCCCTTGTAATAAGATACAACGGGGGGGTTGTCGTGGTTGCCGGATGCTCTCACCCTGGTGTTCGGGAAATTCTTCAGGCGTCTTCAAACTATGGCAGAGTTGTCACTCTTATCGGCGGATTGCATGGATTCAAAGAGTTTGATCTGATACAAGATCTGGAAAGCATTTGTCCAACCCATTGCACTCAATTCAAAGAAAAAATCAGGTATCTTTATCCTGATAAATATATTGAGGGCGGCGCCGGCAGGGTTATTAGAATATGAGCGCAAGGCCGGGTAGCCGTGTAAGGAAAATATATGATTATTAATAAAGTTGAAGTTAGCGCAAAAGGTGAAAAACATAGCGGGATTGTTTCGCTGAACATTGTAAAAAAAGAGGATGGCTGGACATATAAAGTCGGAGGTATGACCGGCGATGATTTGCTTTTAACATGGAGGGCTAAAACGCCGGAAAAGGCTTCCAGTAAGCTTCGAGATATTTATAAGGAAGAAATTTGGGATTTTAAGATCGTAGAATAAGGACTCGATCATAAACAACTTGGACACTTTGGCGCTCAGATTTAGTTTAGATTTGATTGATCCAATTGAGCAAAATTAGAGGAATAGCAGGCTATTTTGAGGATTTTGCGATTGTGGATCGGTCAAAGATGAGCTGAAGCTGGGATGCGAAATGTTCAAGTTATTTATGCTTGAGTCCTAAGTTACTCAAGTTTTATTCTTTATAAGCCTGACCGTTTCAAAAAACACAGTTTATAGCCGTGGAGATGGAAATGTATCAGGATAAATTCCGTCATAAAGTTGAACAGTTATTATCCCTTGCCGATGTTAAGATTAATGGCGACCGTCCCTGGGATATTCAGGTTCATAATGATAAGCTGTATGCAAGATTTTTAGCCAAGGGTTCGCTGGGTGTCGGCGAATCATATATGGACGGCTGGTGGGATTGTGACAGGCTTGATCAATTATTTGATAAGGTTTTCAGGGCCAGGCTGGATGAAAAGATCAAACCGTTTTCCTGTTTATTTGAAACTGTGAAGGCTAAAATAGTCAACATGCAGAGACCATCCCGCGCTTTCATGATAGGACGTCACCATTATGATATGGGCAACGATCTGTACCGCTGCATGCTTGACAAGCGCATGATTTATAGTTGCGCCTACTGGAAGGATGCAAAAACACTGGACCAGGCTCAGGAGGCAAAGCTGGATCTGATTTGCCGTAAGCTGGGCTTAAGATCCGGTATGCGGGTTCTGGATATCGGCTGCGGATGGAGCGGAACCGCAAAGTTTGCTGCACAGCGCTACAAAGTCGAAGTTATCGGCATTACGGTTTCCGATAAACAGTATCAGGTTGGGAAGGAGCTTTGTCGAGGCCTTCCTGTTGAAATCCGCATGCAGGACTATCGCAGCCTTGATGGAGTTTTTGACCGCATTCTTTCAGTCGGCATGATGGAGCATGTTGGTTGCAAAAATTATGCAACATTTATGCGTGTAGTTAAAAAGCACCTTAAAAAGGACGGGCTTTTTCTGCTGCATACAATAGGTGGAAACTCTTCAGTTACAAGCACTGATCCATGGATTGATCGTTGCATATTCCCTGATTACATGTTGCCGTCTGCAAAACAGTTATGCACAGCCTTTGAGGGGTTATTTGTTCTCGAAGACTGGCATAGTTTTGGCGCTTACTATGATAAGACACTTATGCACTGGTTTAAAAATTTCTATGATAATTGGGATGTTCTGAAAAAAAGTTATAATGAGCGTTTTTACAGAATGTGGAAATTTTATCTCCTGTCCTGTGCTGGTGCTTTCCGGGCAAGGATGAACCAGGTGTGGCAGATAGTTTTGTCGCCGGAAGGGGTTCCCAACGGGTATCAGGCGCAGCGGTAAGCAAACAAGTATGTTAACATAGTGCCTTTCTTTTTATATTGAACTGTCGCGTTATCAATTTTCCTATTTTCCAATTAATATCCTCACACACGTTCCCTTCTTAACGATATCAGTTATAACCTGAGGAACATCCCGGACTTTCGTTAGCGGAACACAATAGATTTATTGATTTTTTTACCTTACGAGATTATAGATGACATCGGAAAGGCAAAAATAATCAACCCTTCAAAAAGGATACTCTAATGCCGCGCATTTTTGACAACATAGAAGCAAGCCTTCTTCCTGCTCTTCAGGAAACCCTTGAATTATCCGATCGCGCAGATTTTTGTGTAGGATATTTCAACCTTCGTGGCTGGAAAGAATTAGATTCATATATCGAGACATGGTCTGGAAATGAAGGCCATTGTTGCCGCCTTCTTGTAGGAATGCAGAAATTGCCTCAGGATGAATTGCGGCAGGTAATGAGGCTTTCAAAAGCCGATAGCGGCATGGATAACCAGACAGCAATTCGTCTTAAGAAAAAATTAGCCGAGGAGTTCCGGGATCAACTGATGGTCGGCGCGCCTACAAACAAAGACGAAACCGGCCTGCGCCGGTTAGCCGCTCAGATTAAAGCAAAAAAAGTTGTCGTTAAATTGTTCCTTAGACACCCTTTACATGCAAAGCTATATCTGCTTTTCCGGCCTGATCCGGTCAATCCCGCCACAGGATATCTTGGGAGCAGCAATCTGACTTTTTCAGGCTTGTCAAGGCAGGGTGAATTAAATATAGACGTGCTTGACCATGACGCGTGTAAAAAACTCGCCCAATGGTTTGATGACCGCTGGAATGACCGCTGGTGTATCGATATCTCAGATGAGCTGGTCCAGATTATTGGTGAAAGCTGGGCGCGTGAAGAGCCGATCCCTCCTTATCATATATACATTAAAATGGCATACCATCTCTCGCGAGAGGCTCGCGCGGGTCTTTCTGAATTCCGGATTCCACGGGAGTTCGGTCAAAAACTTTTTGAATTTCAAAAAGCTGCCGTAAAAATCGCCGCACACCATATCAATAAGAGAGGAGGAGTTCTGATCGGTGATGTAGTGGGCCTGGGCAAAACCCTCATGGCAACTGCTGTTGCACGTATCCTTGAGGATGACCTGGGTTTGGAAACATTGATCATCTGCCCCAGGAATCTGGTAGATATGTGGAAAGACTATCGTGACAGGTATCGCCTTCGCGCAAGAGTACTTTCCATCGGCCAGGTTATCAGCCAGTTACCGGACTTGAGGCGATTCAGGCTTGTTTTAATAGATGAAAGTCATAACCTGCGCAACCGTGAAGGTAAACGCTATCATGCGATCCAGGAATACATTAACGAAAATGAGAGTAAAGTTATTCTTCTCTCAGCCACACCTTACAACAAAACCTACCTTGATCTATCAAACCAGTTGCGCCTTTTTGTTTCTGAAGATAAAGAATTAACCATCCGGCCTGAACGATTGTTAAAGGATATGGGTGAGATTGAGTTCAGACGTCAGCATCAGTGCCACATACGTTCTCTGGCTGCTTTTGAAAAGAGCGAATATGCAGATGACTGGCGCGAACTCATGCGCCTTTTCCTTGTAAGGCGCACAAGGAGTTTTATTCAGGATAACTATGCGGAAACCGATCCTGAAAACGGACGCAAATACCTTACATTTGAAGATGGAACCCGATCTTATTTTCCTGCGCGAGTTCCAAAGACGATAAAGTTCAAGATCGACGATAATGATCCTGATGATCAGTATGCAAAACTTTATGCTTCGGATGTAGTCGATACAATCAACAGCTTAAGACTTCCTCGCTACGGATTAGGTAATTATGTGAAGGAATCCCACCGAAAACCGCCCACTCAATCTGAAATTAGAGCATTGAACGATCTTTCCCGCGCAGGGAAAAGGCTCATGGGTTTTTGCCGTACCAATATTTTCAAGCGGCTGGAGAGCAGCGGGCAGGCATTCATTCTATCTATAGAACGACACATTCTGCGCAATTATATTTTTCTTCACGCTATCGAGCGAGGTCAGCCTCTTCCTGTCGGCACCCAGGATGCCGGATTGTTAGATGCCCGTATTTTCGATGAAGATGCCGATGCAACGAGCATTACATCAGACCTGTTCGATAATGAAGATAATACAGGTGAAAATGAGATTGATGAGAAAGGATCGCTAAAGTTCGAGAAAGACTACAAAAATCGGGCTGCTGAAATTTATGCAAAATACGCCTCAGAATATAAAAACCGTTTCAAATGGCTGCGTCCGGAACTTTTTATCAAGGCTCTGGCAAACGATTTGCAAAGCGACGGAAATGCTCTTTTAAGAATGCTAAAAAAATGCGGTGATTGGAATTCGACTAAAGACACCAAGCTGGAAGCTTTGCACAAATTAATGGTTGAAAAACATCCCGGTGAGAAAGTTATTGTTTTTACCCAGTTTGCCGATACTGTGCGCTATCTGGAAAAACACTTGAAACTCAGTGGTGTATTAAGCTTGTCAGGCGTGACAGGAGGTTCGCCGGACCCAACAGCTCTTGCCTGGCGTTTCAGCCCGGAAAGTAATGAAAAGCGCGGACGAATTAAATCTGATGATGAACTGCGGGTTCTTGTTGCAACAGACGTCCTCAGCGAAGGTCAAAATTTGCAGGATTGCTTTATTGTGGTTAACTACGATTTGCCTTGGGCCATTATTCGATTGATCCAGCGTGCCGGGCGTGTTGATCGAATCGGTCAGAAAGCGGAAAATATTCTTTGCTACTCCTTTCTTCCAGCAGAGGGAGTGGAGCGTATCATTCGTCTTAGGGATCGAGTGCGGTTAAGATTGCAGGAAAATGCGGAGGTTGTCGGTACTGACGAAGCATTCTTTGAAGATGACTGCAATGATCAGGCGGTAGTAGACCTTTACAATGAAAAAGCAGGAATTCTGGATGGAGATGATGATACAGAGGTAGATCTTGCATCCTATGCTTATCAGATCTGGAAAAACGCTACAGATGCTGATCCAAAATTGAAGAAAATCATTCCTGCCATGCCTTCAGTAGTCTATTCCACAAAAGAGCTTAAATCAGAAAGCACAAAACCGGAAGGGGTTTTGGTTTATATGCGGACAGGTGAAGGAAACGATGCTCTTGCCTGGATTGACCAAAAAGGCGGCAGTGTAACGGAATCACAGTTTGAAATCCTTAAAGCGGCAAAATGCCGTCCTGATACAGCAGCCATCCCCCGGCATGAAAATCATCACGAACTGGTAAAAAAAGGTGTTGATCTCCTGATTGAAGAAGAACGACACATCGGCGGCCAGTTGGGAAGACCTTCGGGCGCGCGTTTTCGCACTTATGAACGGCTTAAAGACTATGCAGGGGAAGTCGAAGGCACGCTGTTTGAGTCAAGGGAATTGCTTAGCGCAATAGAGGATATCTACCGTTATCCTTTACGCCAATCCGCTATCGATACCTTAAACCGTCAGCTTCGAAGCGGCATATCGAATATGGCTTTAGCCCAACTGGTTACTGCGCTCAGAGAAGAAGACCGCCTCTGTCTTATTCATAAAGAGGATGGGGAAGTACGTGAACCGAAAATCATCTGTTCTTTGGGTCTGGTGGAAAAAAACCTATAGCATAAGGAGACCATTTCAGGACTATGCCTCTTAACCTTGAAAGAACCCGAAGGCTCCTCCGGGAGTTTGACTTCAAAACCCTGTTCATCGAAGAGTTAGGATGGGATCATTATACCTCTATCCTTGACATTCCGGTTGACGGCCAGAACTTCATACTTGGCGCTATTGCAGAAAAACGCGGCATAGTTGTTTTTGTGTGTGGGCCGGCAACTAATGGATCAATGCCTGATTACTCAATTCGGCGAAAGATTGAACGACAGGTTGCAAAATCCCATCACGAGCATCTGATCATTTATCTCAATGCGGATAAGACCAGGCAGGTTTGGCAATGGGTGAAACGGCAGTCCGTTAAGCCTGCTCAATGCCGGGAGCACACCTATTATGCAAAGCAGTCCGGCGATTCGCTTATCCAGAAAATCGATAATCTGGCATTCAGTCTTGAAGAAGAGGAACAACTGACCATTATCGAAGTGGGCCGACGCGCTAAAAAGGCATTTGATGTAGAAAAAGTCACAAAGAAGTTCTACGACCGGTTCAAGACGGAACACGAAAAGTTCTCGGAATTTCTGAAAGGCATTCCTGAAGACAAGTTGCAGAGGTGGTATATATCTGTCATGTTAAACCGCCTGATGTTTATCTATTTTATCCAGAAAAAAGGCTTTCTCGATAATAATACAGATTACCTGAGATCTTGCCTGCATAAGAGCAAAGAACACAGCAAAAATGGATATTACAAGAACTTTCTCTGCCCGCTCTTTTTTGAGGGCTTTGCCAAAAAAGAGGAAGACCGCACCCCGGAAACAAACAGGCTTTTGGGCAAGGTGCCTTATCTTGATGGAGGCCTTTTTCAAAGACACCAGATTGAAAATCTGCACGGAAAAGAGATTCAGATCGAGGATGCGGCATTTGAAAATCTCTTCGCTTTTTTTGAGCAGTACCAATGGCATCTTGATGAGCGTCGGCTAAAGGCTGACAATGAAATCAACCCGGATGTTCTTGGCTATATCTTTGAAAAATACATCAACCAGAAACAGATGGGTGCTTATTACACCAAAGAGGATATCACAGAGTATATCAGCAAAAACACCATCATCCCATTTCTCTTTGATCAGTCCCAAAAGAAGTGCAAAATCGCCTTTGAAGGTGAGCAGTCTGTATGGCGGCTGCTCAAGGAAGATCCTGACCGTTATATTTATGATGTTGTAAAAAAAGGAGTAAAATTAGACCTGCCCCAAGAAATCGCTGCCGGAATAAAGAATGTTTCAAAGCGCACCGAGTGGAACAAACCTGCAAGCCCGGAATATGCCCTGCCTACCGAAATCTGGCGGGAGGTGGTGGCACGGCGGCAGCGTTACGAAGAAGTCTATGGCAAACTTACAAGGGGTGGAATCAGTTCCATCAACGATCTTATCACATATAATCTCGACATCCGCCAGTTTGCCCAGGACGTGATTGAAAACTGTGAAGGCCCTGAACTGCTCCGCGCCATTTACTATACCATAGCAGGCCGGATACCGGAAAAGTCGAATGAGCAATTTCAGCCAGGGATGAACGTTTTGGACCCGACTTGCGGGTCAGGTGCCTTCCTTTTTGCCGCTCTGAATATCCTTGAACCCCTTTACGAGGCGTGTCTTGACCGGATGCAGGTTTTTCTTGATGAACTGGAAAGCTCAGGACAGAAACACCGCTCCGACAAATTCGGTGATTTTCGAAAAATCCTCAAACGGATAGAGGAGCACCCAAACCGCCGCTATTTCATCCTCAAGTCGATCATACTAAGCAACCTGTACGGTGTGGACATCATGGAGGAAGCAACAGAAATCTGCAAGCTTCGCCTATTTCTCAAACTGGTTGCCCAGGTTGATAGTGTTGATAAGATCGAGCCGCTGCCGGACATTGATTTTAATATCCGGGCGGGAAACACACTCGTGGGTTTTGCAAACAAGGATGAAGTCAGGGAAGCAATTACTATGTCTGAAGCAGGCAAGCAAAAACAAGGAAGACTATTGTTTCCGGAGGATCTTGATGCCTTAGGTCGGATAGAGGAAAAGGCCGAAATTGCTGACATGGCATTCAAGAAATTTCGGCAGATGCAGACAGAGCACGGAATGGATACAAATGATTTTTCTGATGCCAAACAGAAACTTAGCAGCAGGTTAAAGCTCCTTGCAGACGAACTGGATCGTTACCTGGCATCAGAGTATGATATTCGCCAAAACAGTGTGACTTCTGAGAAAAAATACAACAAGGAGTTCGCCCAATGGCGTGAAAGCCACCAGCCTTTTCATTGGTTTAGCGAGTTTTATGGGATTATTAATGAAGGCGGGTTTGATGTAATTATTGGGAATCCGCCGTATGTAGAATACAAGAAAATGCGAAAGAATTATTTGGTAAAGGGGTACAAAACAGAAAGTTGTGGGAACCTGTATGCGTTTGTAATAGAGCGCTCTATAGCTCTTTTGAATAATAATTGCTTTTTTGGAATGATTGTTCCAGTTTCATTGGGCGCTACACCTCGAATGTCAAATCTAAGACAAGAAATGGAGAGAACTGCTTTACATATTTACTATTCTAGCTTTGCAGACAGACCAAGTTGCCTTTTTAGTGGGGTCCATCAAATTCTGTCTATATGTATTCTCCAAAAGTCATTTGATAAGATTTCATCATTTATGTCAGCTGGTTTTAAGCATTGGCTGAAAAATGAGCGTGAAAATATACTTAAATTAGTATGCTACGTAGAGTCGGGGTTTCAATCAAGGGACGGGGGCTGGGGAAAATTTTCAAATGATATAGAGTTGAGTGTTGTGAAAAAAATTGAAAATAACAAGAAAAACGTTACTACCTATTTTACAGATACAGGCCAATTGGTTGCAATAAGCGGGGGCACTGGTGGCTACTGGCTCAGAGCTTTTGATGAGATACAAGCGTCTAATGAATACAAAAATCGTTTTGTAAAGGATTGTGAGACGCAGTTGGCAATATGTGCTGTTTTCAACTCAACAACTTTTTATTGGTTGTGGAGAAAATATTCTGATTGTCGGCATTTGACAATGGTTGACAATGGTAAAATTTTCATTGACCTGAACCCTGATATAGGTAGAAAACTTAAAAACTTGGGTTATGACCATCAACGAACTCTTAAAGCGACAAAAGAGATGCGAATTGGAAAAATGACCTATGAGCAATACAGACCGAATAAAACCAAATCATTAATAGATGAAATCGACAGAGCTTTAGCAAAACATTACGGCTTTACAGACGAAGAACTCGACTTTATCATCAACTACGACATCAAGTATCGAACGGGATTAGGCTGAGAGATGGATACAATTAGCCTGAAGAAAAACGACCCGAATTATCCATCAGCCTTACAGCAGCACCTGGGCAAAGACGCTCCGGACGCGATCACGGCCATCGGAAACCTCGACATCCTCCGCCATAACTCAACAGCCTTTTTTTGCTCGACAAAATGTCCTGGCGATCTGATAGTAAAAACCTACGACATCGCGCAAATTTTAAGGAATGCCGGCATGACAGTTATCAGCGGATTCCATTCGCCAATGGAACGTGAATGCCTCACAATACTTTTACGCGGCACCCAGCCCGTCATCATCTGTCCTGCCAGAAGTATAAATAAAATGCGGATAAATAAAGAATATAAAAAACCCCTGAAAGACGATCGGCTGCTTTTTCTCTCCCCATTTGATGAAAATCAACAACGCATTTCTGCCAAGAGGTCCCATTATCGCAATCTATTTGTCGCAGCCATGTCTGCCGTTATTTTCGTGATCCATGCCGAATCATCCAGTAAAACCGAAGAACTCTGCCGGCAGATTCTTTCTTGGCAAAAACCAATTTATACCTTTGAAAGTGATTACAATAAAAACCTTATTAAAATGGGTGCGCGCCCTGTAAACATGGACAATGTTTCCCTGTGGGCAAGCATTGATAAGTAGTATTGGGTATGAAGAAGCGAATAAAAAACGTAAAGAGAAAAAAGTCACAGACTAAAGATGACAACTATTTACTGCGGATAAGTAAGGGTGAACGATTGTATAAATTCTATTATTTTCGTCCCATGGCTGGACGTCGTGAGCATTTTGAATATCGAATATTAACAAAAGAAAAGACCAATGGAATGTTTGAAATGGTGAGCTATAATTTCAAGATCGTAAGTGGTGTCCCGCAGAAAAGCTCTGTCACCAGAGTTCCCGAAATTTCAAAAGACCAATTAGAGGATATTATTCAAAATGTCGTTAGAAAAACGAATACCGGTCCTGATGAGTTCGAAGAATTGGACCTTTCTATGTTTTCGACAATTGATGAACAACTTGAATTTCTAAAACAACAGGACAGGGTGGATACAATGTACATTATGTAGATAACGAAAGATATAAGGGTGACATCTTAAATTCCGGTAAGGCCGGAATGTTATTGACCCCAGTTAAATAAAAGCAAACATGATTTCACAGAGCATCCTATGTTGAATAAGTCTGATGCGAAGATTGGAAGTGTCCATGGGCGGTAGATTTGGAAAATATGGTGATGCTAAGCGCAAGGCTCAGATCCGCAAGAACCGTTGAGTGCCCCTGATCCTCAGCAACGGAGAAATGACAAACTCTTAAAAGACTCGCATTGGAGGAAGAGGCGAGGTGATGTTCAGCGAGGGGGCTCGTGAATAGAGGCAAATGTTAATATTTCATGGACCCCCGGACAAGGAACGCTCGTCTGGCGATAAAAGGAGATTAGCATGTATCTGCATAGACTCGAGATTGAGAACTTTCGCATCTTCGGTAGTCGCCAGGAAGACGGGCATGGCGTCATTGACCTTCAGCCGGGATTGAATCTCCTCGTAGGGGAGAACGACTCGGGTAAAACATGCGTCATTGATGCGATTCGTCTATTGGTTGGGACGGTGACGCAGGACTACTTCACCGTGCAGGAAAGCGATTTTCATGTCGGGGTAGGGCAGGAGAAACCTGCTCTCGAACTGACGATCCTCGGGGAGTTTCGCGGATTGAACTCAATGGAAGCGGGTGCGTTGCTGGAATATCTTAGCGTTGATGGAGAAGGGGCCGAAAGCGAGTTCTATCTGAGAATGTGGCTCAAGGCCGAGCGGAATGATGGGAAAGAGATCAGTCCTCGCAGGCGACGCGTTACGTATGAGGTAAGAGCCGGATCGGACGAGGAGGGCAAACGCGTTGAAGGAGCGGCCAAGGACTTTTTGAGAGCAACCTATCTAAAGCCCCTGCGCGATGCTGTTAGCGAGATGTCGGCGCGAAAGGGATCGCGATTGTCTCAAGTACTTCGAGCCTACCCAGGTATCAAAGACCAAGAGAAGGACGACTGGAACCCAAACGATATGGATTCCAAACCTAAGACTCTCGTGGGAATAATGCGGAAGGCTGAAAATAATTTGAGAGAAGTCGACGTCATCAAAAATGCTACCAAGGGTGTAAACGAAAAGTATCTTGAACATTTCAGCCTTGGCGAAGTACCTCTTCGCTGTGACATCAATATCAGGGCGCATGGTTTGCGGCAAATTCTGGAGCGGATGGAGTTGAATTTGGAAGATGTCGCCGAGGGAGCGACCCGAGGACTTGGCATTCACAACCTTCTATTCATTGCAACGGAACTGCTCGCATTAACTCCTTCCAACGACTGGGACCCTGAGTTTCCGCTCCTTCTTATTGAAGAACCCGAAGCGCACTTGGAACCCCAGCGACAGTTGCGCCTTATCGAATTCCTGCGCGATCACTCAAAGCGCAAGCCAACGTCGCCTCAGAATCAGATGCAGATTGTGCTTACTTCGCACAGTCCCAACCTTGCCTCAAGAATCGGCGTGAAGGGGCTCATTGTCATGCACAAGGGACGGGCCTTTCCCATGGGCCCGCAATTCACCCGCCTCAACCAATCGGATTACGAGTTTCTGGAGCGGTTTCTCGATGTAACGAAGTCCAACATGTTTTTTGCTAGGGGGGTGCTAATTGTCGAGGGGGATGCTGAAGCGCTCTTGCTCCCGACATTGGCGGAGAAGATTGGCCGTTCGCTCACGAAGCATGGCGTTTCGATTGTTAAGGTTGGACACGTCGGTTTGTTCCGATACTCGCGTGTCTTTCAACAGAAGAGCAACCCGCAAATGTCCGTTCGTGTTTCGTGCCTTGCTGATCGGGACATCCCACCAGTTGAAGCAAAGCCTCTGTTGTCTGCTGAAAGGAAGACAGAAAACGAATGGCCTAAAGATAAAATCAACAGCCGAATTAAGTCTCGGAAAGCCAACGATGGTGGCCCGGTCATTACTGAAGTGTCGCCATGCTGGACCTTCGAGTTCGACCTTGCTCTGACCGACTTGGCTCCTTACCTTCATGTTGCCATATCGCTGGCTAAATCTGCCAATTCTACCTATGCATCCTTTCCAATAGGCAACAAAGCCAAAGAAATCATTCGAAAAGCAAACGCGGAATACAAGCAGTGGCATGATGAAGGCAAATCGGCAAAGGAAATTGCTTGCCTAATCTATGATCCACTGCTGAAAAGGCAAGTATCCAAGGCCGAGACGGCGCAGTGCATAGCAAGCCTCTTGGAGCGGCGTTACTGCGCTCCGGACTGGGATGAGGCGCGTTGGCGACGAGCGCTGCCGGGTTACCTCGTCAGAGCCATCGACCACGCCACTGGAGCGACAAGCACAAGCGGCGCTGAAGACGAGGAAGGAGGCACGCTCGATGCGACTCCCTGAAATTTGCGACATGGACATTGAGGCTGCCGAAGCGCAATGGGGCTTTCCTTTGGACCAAGAACGTCGTGCCGTCCTACGCTGCATGGATACTGTCGACATTCGGGCATGTCCGGGCAGCGGAAAGACGACGCTCCTCGTCACTAAACTCGGCATTCTTGCATCCAAATGGAATTACAAGCATCGGGGTATCTGCGTTCTCTCCCATACAAACGCTGCTCGGAGGGAAATCGAGAGAAGGTTTTCGCAAGTACCATTCCTACGGGCACTTACTGCATACCCGCACTTTGTGGGCACGATACAGTCCTTCCTCCATCAGTTTCTGTCAATCCCAGCGGCAATCGAGAGATTCGGCACTCGTCCAGGTGTCGTTGAGAATGAGTACTACGAAATTGAGGCTAAGAAGGAGTTTTTCCAGGGCACACGGCGAAATGGCCCTTACGCAACAGCGTGGAATGCGATATCAAATTGGATAAAGAGGAACCCAAATGTCACAATCGCAGACTATATTAGTAGAGTGATTGAGTATAAGGACGAAGACCTTTCACTCCCGCCATTGGGAACGAAGAGGCAACCCGTGGGTTTGGACAGTGCGACAGGAAAACAATTGCAGCAATTCAAGGAGCGCATGTCACAGCAGGGAATGTTCAGATATCAAGACATGGCTGCTTTAGCAGGATGGTATCTGAAGAAACATCCTATGGTTGCCGATCTGCTGCAAGAGCGCTTCCTAATGGTCTTTTTCGATGAGATGCAGGACACAATTGTTGAACAGGGTCGCCTTCTCGATACTCTCTTCCCAGAGCGTTCCGTCGTTCAGCGTTTTGGGGACAACCGGCAGGCAATTTACCATTCGACCGCGGACAACACGACCGGCGCACATTTCCCCCGAGGGATTGTGTTGCCGATGAAGAAGTCGTTTCGACTGAGCCCCTCAATCGCCCGCCTCTCCCAATGTGTCTGTGCAGACAGCCCTCCAGAAGAGCTTATTGGCGATACACGCAAGGCAGATCGACGGCACACGGTGCTTGTCTTTAAGAGAGATCGCATACAGGAGGTTCTTCCGAATTTCTGTCGTCTGGTCGCGCGTGAGATCTGCACTGGACTCAGCGAAACCCAGGTCAAGGCCGTGGGGGCAAACAGCAAAGCAAAGGAGGAAGCAAACAAGTTCCCGAGTGCTATCAGCGATTATTGGCCGTCTTTCGTGCCAAGACACCAACGAGCGAAGGCACGCCTGACATGCCTTTCCGCCCACCTTGACCAAGCCCAAACAGGGATGATCACGAATAGATCAACGGGGGAAGGGCGAACATTGCTGCTCGAGGCCTGCGCGAGGATGCTGCGTTTGCAGGGAGTCACAGATATCAGTCGCTCTCTTAGCCCAAGCACAATGGTTCGTCAACTCAGAGAGAAATGTCCAGTAGGGTACCTGCGTTTGAATACACTTCTGGCAATAACATGTCAGACTCTTCTAAGAGGAGGAAAACCAAACCTGGATGAGTTTGCTGAGGAAGCGCGTGCTGCCCTCGGGCATTTCAACGCCGAATCTTGGAACCCGGATGTTGACCAATTCATTCGTAACACCAGTGGTGAGGCGAATGTTCAACAAGCCCTTCAGAACCAGAGTCTGGCCAACGATAACGTTTTCTGCTACCAGTGTGAGGCTGGGCCGGTTTCCGTGAAGGTTGATACGATTCATTCCGTAAAAGGCGAAACGCTCTGCGCTGTACTCGTGCTCGAAACCATCTTCTACGAGCACGATTTAATGGTGTTGATTGATAAAGGGTATCTGAAAGGACAACTGCCAAACGCTAACCCACGCAAGCGCCTTGCCGAACATCTCAAACGAATCTACGTTGCTATGACTCGTCCGACAAATCTTCTCTGCCTGGCGGTACTTGATGAACACATCAAAGATGGTGATCTTCAGGCATTAGAGAAACTTGGCTGGGCCATTAAGGAAGTCCGATGAACAAAAAAACGAGGGATATAGGGGACGAGGGATATAGGTTAGCCTAATAGCGAGAACTGTATGAGCAAGTTTGGATATCCAAAATATGGTAAGAGTCAACGATTAGGAAGGGCTGGAGAGTCTTTTATAGATAGCTTTATTCACCAGAAACTGGGGTGGATATATAGATCTGTTCATCAAGAATCTGATTTTGGAATAGACGGTTACATAGATATCGTGACTGATGAAAATGTAACAGGACAAACGATAGGAATACAAATTAAGTGTGGGGATTCATATTTCAACAAAAAGACTGAAGGAGGAATTCGATATGAGGGAGAAAACAAACATCTGAATTACTACTTGAACTGCCTTTTTCCAGTTGTTCTTGTAGTATTAAATAGTGATTGTAGCGAAGGAAAATGGGTTGAGTTCAATGCCAATATTACGTCACCAAGCAAAAGTGGTTGGTGGATAGAGATTTCTGAGAAAAATGTATTAGATCTATCGGTTAAAGATGATTGGGGATTAATTGCTGGTCCCGTATCTGATAACTCCAAAAAAATAGCTTTATCTTTGCAAGTTAATGACGCGATAGATAAATCGGATTTTGGTGTGTATTTAGTTCCCAAAGACGACGTGTTGGCGTGTGATTTTTCTGGCCTAAAAGATGTTATTGATAGGTTGTCTATAAACAGAGAGTCTCTATTGAAAAAACGAGGTACTTTAGAGGTGTTAATCGCCGGATACGATAATGACCCCAGAGAGGTTTATGAAATACCAGAAATACGTCATTGGTACTCTGAGAGTATAAAAGCTGGCATACCGTGGTTTTATTTTTTAGGAAAACACGCTAATGGAATGGGCTTGACTGTTCTTTTGTTTTCATACTGCGATATAGAAGTAAAGTTAAAAAAATCTGGGAACACTTATGTTGAGATTGCTGACGTTGAACAAATATTTGAATGGTTAGACCAGAATGACAATAACCTGAATAAATTTACAGAAGACAAAGGCATCCCATCAGAAATAAACAAGGAAATGTCAGAAATGGCTTATGCTCTTGTGAGTGGCAATTTTGTTAATAAGTTGGGCTAACCTGGCTTTGCACCAGATTCGGGCCAAAGAGCGGCCATCCATGGTGAGAGCCGTCGTTATGAGCCTTCAATCTCTTGAGTAAGTGCTATGTGGAATGATACGGAACTACTGATTTGCTATCACTGCAGTAACCGAGTGCCCCACAAACGTGTAGGATATCAGCGCGGGCAAGAGCTTTTCGAGCATATAGATGGGCAGCGGCATAACGAGGACTTCGACTATTATCTTTATCAATGTCCAACATGCCAAGGCATAAGTATTTACGGGGACTTCTCAGGCTATTCAAGGCACGAGTCCATGGAGCAGACCCGCATTTATCCTCGCGGAAGCCAGCTCTTACCTGAGCGGCACAAAGTCGCTTCTACAAAGTGCGTCCCAGAAAGAATACAGAGAATCTACGAGGAGATCTGGCCATTAAGACACATCGCACCGAATGCCTTCGCAGGTCAGATCAGAAGGGCATTGGAGTTCATCTGCCATGACCAAAAGGCCCATGGGCGGACTCTGTTTGAGCAATTGAAAGACCTTTCCAGCCGGGGCGTCTTTCCGGGCTATTTCTCCGAAATTACGGAACTCATGAGACTCATTGGGAATCTTGGTGCGCACGCCGCTGAACAGGAAGTTGATTTCTGGGACGCAGAACTCTTGGATGATTTCTTTCGCGCCGTGGTAGAGTACGTTTACATTGCCCCTTCAAGGATTGAACGGCTCAAGGAAAGGATAGATGTCCGGAAACAAAGCGGCACATAACCTTTCTCTTACAGCCGACAGCTAATCGCTACGGCTGAAGATCCCGAACTTATTATTTAGGAGGAACAGAAAACAGGGTCACATCTTAAATATTAACTATTGATTTTTTCGAGTTATCTTTATCAGAAAATAAAGTGTCAAGTCTGCCTTTGACCCATGAAAGACAATAAGAGACAAAAACCTTAATAACAGAAGAGTTTCGAAGCTTAAAAGTGATTTGGTGTCGCGTCTTGATCAGCGCATTAGTTGGAAACAGATGCTATTGAAGCAGGTAGCATCCATAGAATTATAAATTTCTAAAATATATTGAAATAATTATAAAATATGACACATAATTATTCAAAACCAATTCGTAAAAAGCTGCTGGAGCTGGCCGGGTTTGCACATGAGCGCGAATTGAGCAGAGCCCTGGAGATGTTGGACAGACACTTTGCTCAATGGCGCCGGCAGGAAATCGACTGTTTCGAGCTGAATGATCGAATTCACAGCTTTCATCAAAAAACATCCCATGAGCTATGGGAAACCTATTCTTCCATGGAAGACGACTTTCTCGTCTGCAGAGCGGTCAAGCTAGGTTTTTTGTCCAGGAAAGAAGTTCCGGAAAAAGTGGCTGAGGCCATCCTTTTGGACAGGCCTGTATTAGAACAAGGAACACATGTGGCCTTGAACAGTGAATAGCAGGTACTGATTTTTATAAAAAAGCAAATATAATGGCCGGTTATTTAATACCTTCGCCATAACTCAACAGCCTTTTTTTGCTCGGCAAAATGTCCTGGCAAAAACCAATTTATACATTTGACAGTGATTACAATAAAAACCTTATTAAAATGGGTGCCCGGCCAGTAAACATGGAGAATGTTTCCGGCTGGGCAAATTGGATTATGGCTTGAGGCTGATCCAACGCCGCCATGGATATTTAGAAGGATGGTTTTAAGAAATAAATCTCTGTGGATACCGTTTTGCGGGTCTTATGGGCATTCATGGCTGGAAGCAGATTGGGTCGGGTCTTCGAAGAGTTTGGCAAAGCGGACGATAGTGTTTTTTATTGCTGGTTACGATAGGAATACCAGGAGGACATTCGAGGCAAATAATTATATCGGCCATTTTCGCGTAACACCGCGTGCCATAGGCTTCAATCGTTTTACCCTTTAGTATGGCTTGGGCTGCTTTTCGAAATTCCTCTAATTCGGTACGAACGTTCTTTTTTATGCCACTCGGTATTTTCATGTTGGCAACCGCTTCAATGTCCGCCCTGCGTTCTTTCCAAAAAGAAATTATTTTGCACTCCGGCCTTTCCTTTTTGCTGCATTTTGAGGGCAGCTTGAACGTCCCGTATCTGTCTGTTACTTGTGGTGAAGTTTCTATAATATTTTCGGCTGTCATTCGGCACCCAGCACCGTCCAAAAGAGGGCGTTGCAAACCATTAAAAAAGAGTCGCTTAAGCGTATACCGTATATCATTGTCAAGGCGTTGAATTGCTTCTTCTAAGGATTCAAAAGGTGTTTCATGCAGGCGGGCGATTACATCCAAAGCTCTACGTAATTTTCGCGGCTTGTACCGAAGTTCATAAAACCTTGGCAAGCGTTTGAGCGCCGTGGCAAAATCTTCTTGTCTTTCAAGAGAATTTACAAAAACAGTGTGGCAAATTATGGTATCATAAAGAAATGTTCGCCGAAATTCATCCCAAACATAGGTAGAACTAAGAAGTGTTTTGTCCTGGCATACCCCGTCAATGAATTCTATTGTTTCCGGTAAGCCGAAAACACGCTCAGCCGCAGCCGTAGTTTCCAGAAAAACGGCCTCCCCCGTCTCCCAAGTCGCAGAATCCACCTTACTTGCCACTGCTATTCATCTTTTCCTGATCCCCACGCGGTAGTGACCACGGACGGAGGCCAGCATCAAATAATTTGTCGGTTATAGAGAACAATTCTTCCTTCGTCATCGAGTCAGACAAATTCGCAACGACATTACTAGTGGCCTCAGCCATTTTTTTTGACGTGGCCTCCGGTCCCGTGAACCGTACGCAGTCGTGGATGTCTACAATAACCCGAAAAAAAGAACTCCTCGGTTTATCTTTTGCCTCCGTTCTTAAGACGCGAAGGGCTGCGCACAGATCGGTATGCCGTGCGCATCGGGTCATCAGGTCGTCAAAGCCGGTAAATAAAGCCTTTGCGGCAGCTACAACTGCTTCCAATTCTTCATGGAACCGGCCTTTTTCCTCAATTGGAGGATCAGAAATAACGGAATCACCCCGCAACTGTTGAAAAAGAAACAAACTATCTTTGATAGCGGCTTTTCTTGGATCTGAGGAGTCGGGATCATACCCGAAAAACATCTTCAAGTAGTCTTCTAAGTTTCGAACCCTCTGCTCCGAATGGGTAATACCTCTTTCACCCAAAAACATTCTCCGAGGGACACTACGTGATTTTTCTATATTCCTGGCTTTAGCCATGATTATCCTCGTCCGTGGTACTATGAATCAGCTTTCTCCAGTGCCTTTAATATTTTTGTAAGGTCGTTAATAAGTATTTTAATTTCATTCGAATGTAAATCGAAAGTTAAGCTCTTGTTCTTTGTCTCAGAAAATGGTGGAAAAAAGAAAAGCCGTTTATCTCTCCTCATCTCCCCTGTCTCGCTGTGCCATAACCGGACAGTGGCGTAGCGCAGGTGCTTCAAATCGCCCAAATGCCTGTCTCTTTCTTTTGTATTAATTTCCCACTCAACCGACTGAAGTACACTATTTTTTGAGGAATGCTTGACACGCGACCATTCTTCAATAACAGGAGTGACCAAGATCTTCCTGGTTTCCTCCATTATGACCTCAGCCACTTTACGTGCCATATCTGAATGAAACACATCAGGCGCAAAGGCCGGTATTATATCCCCGGAAAGAGCGCTTTCCAAGCCTGAAGTAATTTCTTGAGATAAAAGCCTTCGGAATTTTTTTCGCTTCTTTTCGTCCCAGCCATCGGAATTTTTGAATTTTTCCTCATCTACCCTAAAAACCACATTATAAGGACATCGCAATTCAAGACTTATAACGCCATCATCCATAAGCTTCCGGCAGTCGTGGAGAGCTTTTCGGACATCTTTGATCGACGCAAAAGGAGATTTCTCTCCCTTAGCCTTCTTCCCCTGCTTTTTCCCTTCGGTCTTGGCTTCGGCCATTATAGGATTCTCCATGCATTATTTTTGTAATGTCCTTGAAATTTAGATGAATAAATTCTAACCTCAAAAGTAAATATTTCAAACCAGTTATTCGAATAAATCAAAGCAAAAACATGCCCATAAACTTCAAGAATATGTTAATAATAATAATTATCTATCAAAAAAGTCAAGAAATAAAAATCGTAAACCTTGGGGACAAAACGGCGGGAGGGGAAATCTATGGGATGTAGCTCGGTTTATAAGTTTATATCGTCAGGAAGGAAACCCACGGGAACAGCCATTGAAAAATAAGAGAGAATATACGGAACATTGATTTATAAGTTAACTGGAGAAATAAAAAAAGGGGGTATGTCTGTGTTTAACCCTTGGTGATAAAAGCATCAAGGTATCTGTTTATCTAAAGAATCATGATAAGGCGTGTTCCTCACTCCTTCAGGAGTTCTTTACCTTTAATATAATAACGGTGATATTGTCGTCTCCTCCATATTTGTTAGCCAGATCCACCAGCGTCTTGCATGCCTTGTCCGGGCTTTCTTTATTAACGACATTAAGTATTTCTTCCGGGGAGACCTTATTGTTTAAGCCGTCGGAACTAATGACCAGGATATCATCTTTCAAACACTGAATTTCACAGATATCGGGCTTTACCGTTTTTTTAATTCCTATGGCGCGGGTGAGTATGTGCTTGAACATGCCGCTCAGATACTTTGCCCCCTCCGGGTCGATAGCTGTCTGCTCGGCAAGAAGATTGTGGGTTACGGACAAAAGCTTTATGCTTTTGTCACGCACAAGGTATATGGGGCTGTCGCCCACGTTGGCGGCAATGAGGGTGTTGTCTGTGAAATAGACGGCCGATACAGTGGAGCCCATTCCCCGACAGGAGTTTTTATTACACGAGGCATGGAATACCGCCTGGTTGGCCAGATGGATGCTGGAGAGGAGCCGATCGGCCTTTCCACCTTCCTCTTCCCTGAACCGCCTCATGTAGTTTTGAATTGTTTCAACCACCAGCTTACTCGCCACTTCGCCGGCCTGGTGCCCTCCCATGCCGTCGGCTACCACATAAAGTCTCTGGTCGTCATCCAGAAACAGGCAATCTTCATTATTTGTTCGTTTTCTGCCGATGTCTGTAATGCCTGCTGATTCGATGATAATCATAATTATTTTTTATATCACAAAAAAATGTTTTACAGGAAGCTTTTTCCCAAGCAGTAATCCTGTATTGATTTTGTTTTAATAGTATTATATTCAAGGCAATAGTTCAGCCACAAAGACACCAAGGCACCAAGATTATAATATAATTCTCTTAAAATTCATAATTTGGGAATTTAGGGATTTTTCGCAATTCCTCAATTTATCAATCATATCCCTCCTTTGTGTCTTTGTGCCTTAGTGGCTGAACTGTTACAATTGATAGTTGTCAGGGATTAGGGGTTAAGGATAGGGATGGTGAGCGTTCAGAGGCTTTGTTATGACAACCAGATCTCAGCAATTCGGCGAAAAAAGTGAATCTGTTGCCGTTAATTGCCTTAAAAAACAGGGATACAGGATAATTGAGCTAAATTACCGCACTAAACTCGGCGAAATCGATATAATCGCAAAACAGGGGGAAACCCTTGTCTTTATAGAGGTAAAGGCCAGAAAATCCAGCCGGTTCGGTCGCCCTGAATTGGCGGTAACCCCAAAAAAACAGAGAAAAATTTCAATGGTAGCCTTATATTATCTCAAATCCACAAAACAAAGCAATGCAAAGGCCAGGTTTGACGTGGTGGCTATCAATTCAGTCAATTCAGCAAAAGCAAAAGCAAAAGAGGGGCCAAGCATTAAGATAATCAAAAATGCCTTTGAACTTGCCTACAAATAATCCTGAAGAGACCGGCAAAAAAGGGGACCTTTATGTTATTGCCACTCCAATTGGAAACAGGGAGGATATCACTTTAAGAGCCCTCAATGTCCTGGGAAGAGTTGATCTTGTCGCCGCAGAGGACACAAGGCATACTTTAAGATTTCTATCTCATCATAATATTAAAAGCCGTCTTATTTCTTATCATGAACATAATGAAAGGGAGCGCACGAAAGATCTGCTTGATAAACTTAACTCCGGGTTATCTGTTGCGCTTGTGTCGAATGCTGGAACACCGACCATATCCGACCCCGGCTATCAATTGATAAAGACGGCTATAGAAAGGGGCATAAGAGTTGTTCCAATACCCGGCGTATCTGCAGCAGTTACCGCACTCAGCGTGTCTGGACTGCCTACCGATTCCTTTGTTTTTGTCGGCTTCTTGGCTAAAAAAAAGGGAAAGCGGCTTGAACAGTTGAGAAAGTTGGCTTTTGAGAAAAGAACAACAATATTGTACGAATCTCCAAGGCGCATACATACACTTTTAGAGGAAATAATATTGAATTTAGGCGACAGAAATGGTGTATTGTGCCGTGAGATGACCAAGCTTCATGAAGAGTTTGTCAGAGGTCATTTATCCAACATTCTCAGATCATTGAAAGAACGTCCATCAATAAAGGGAGAATGCACGCTTCTTGTGGCCGGAGATGAGGGAAATGAAGATGTTTCCATGGAAAAGGTAAGAAAGGAAATAAAAAAGAGGCTGGTCTCAGCAAAAGGCAGCCTGTCCGACATTGCAAAAGAGATAGCAAAAAAATATAATCTTCCCAAAAACAGAGTGTATGATGAGGCTTTGAAGATTAAGGGGGATTGAGCGAACCAAGTTCGGAGAGGTCAGAGGTCTCAGTTGATTGCAAATTATAAATAACAAATCACAAATATCAAATAAATTACAATGACCAAAATTCAAAATCCCAAACCCGTACCTTTTTGGTCGACTAGTCGAGTAGGAAAATGGTCGAGTTGTTAACCACTCGACTACTCGACTAATTTCCTACTCGACTAATCCCCTTTTGGTCATTGGATATTGGAATTTGGGATTTATTTGTAATTTGATGCTTGGAATTTGGGATTTATTTGTAATTGGTGGCTTAGTGTCTTTGTGGCTGAACTATTACAATTGGAGTAAGGAATATGCAAGGTCTTGATGCGATTTTTTCCCCGGAATCGGTGGCCGTCATAGGAGCGTCCACCAAGCCCGGAAAGGTTGGGCACGATATTTTTGCCAATATCTTGAGCGGAAATTATCAGGGGATACTTTATCCTGTTAATCCTAATGCCAAGTCGGTTTTAAATATAATGGCATATCCATCTATCCTGGAAGTGCCCGGTGATGTGGATCTTGCAATAATAATTCTCCAGCCCAAACTCGCCTTAAAGACCGTTGAAGAGAGCGTGAAAAAGGGGGTAAAGGGAATTGTGATTGTATCTGCCGGCTTTCGGGAGGTGGGCGCAGAAGGCCTGGAGATAGAAAACAGGATAGCTGCTGTTTGCAAAAAGGCAGGGGCGCGCCTTGTGGGCCCAAACTGTCTTGGCGTGATCAACCCGGTTCCTTCGGTAAGTCTGAATGCGAGCTTTGCAGCGCGTATGCCTGCAAGCGGCAATATTTCCTTTATTTCCCAGAGTGGTGCATTGTGCACGGCTGTTCTGGACTTTGCCGCTGACAGGGATTTTGGTTTTTCAAAGTTCATTTCCATAGGCAACAAGGCGGATGTGGATGAGCTTGATCTCCTGCGCTATCTGCATGAAGACATGGATACAAGGGTTATTTTAATGTATCTCGAAGAGCTTCGAAGAGGCCCGGAATTTATTGAGATAGTGAAAGAGATTACCTCCGGGAACAGGCCTACCCCTATACTCGTCATAAAGTCGGGAAGGACAAGCGCTGGAGCCCAGGCAGCAGCGTCTCATACAGGGGCTCTGTCCGGATCCGAGGCGCTGTATGATGCGATCTTCCAGCAGACAGGGATGATTCGTGTTGATTCAATTAATGAGCTTTTTGATTTTGCAACCGCTTTTGCCTATAAAAGCGCAACCTCTTTGGGAAAACTCACAAGGAAGATTCCGCACGGCAACCGGGTCGCCATTGTTACAAATGCCGGAGGGCCGGGGATTATCGCTACCGATATTACTATGTCGTCAGGGCTCAAGCTTGCCGAATTCCATCAGGAAACGATCGATGCCCTTGCAAGCCATCTCCCCTTTACAGCAAACATTCATAATCCGGTGGATATCATTGGAGATGCCGCACAGGATCGTTATGAAAATGCTTTAAGCGTTGTAATCAATGACAATGGAGTAGATGGAGCCATTGTAATTCTGACGCCTCAGTCGATGACGGACGTTCTTGGAACAGCAGAAGCCATTATCAGAATTGCCAGGCGCACTCACAAGCCTATTCTCTGCTGCTTTATGGGAGTTGTTGATGTTTCCGCCGGAGTAAGATATCTTCAGGAGTATGGTTATCCGGTTTATAAGTTTCCTGAAAATGCGGCAAAGGCTTTCGGAGCCCTTTATAGATATTTTAAGTGGTTGAACCGTCAGCATTTTGCGCAATATGAATTAAAGCACGACAAAGAGCGGGCCGCCGATATTATTAAAAATTGTCTTGAATCAGGGAAAACCAGTCTTGGCGAACTGGATGGAATTGAACTGCTTAAATGTTATGGTTTTAATGTATTGCCGACACAGTTTGCGGAAAGTGAGGATGAAGCAACAGAGATTGCTGAAACTATTTCCTTTCCTGTGGCGATGAAAATTGTCTCGCCGCAAATTCTGCACAAAACCGATGCCGACGGAGTTATGTTGGGGCTTGAGAGCCGGGATGAGGTAAAAAAGGCTTTTAATAAGATCGTTGAAAAAGCTAAACAGCATGATCCCAACGCGGAAATAAAGGGCGTGCTGATTCAGAAAATGGCCATGCGTGGGGAAGAGGTGATACTTGGCATGAATCGACAAGAGGTTTTCGGGCCACTTCTTATGTTTGGTCTTGGCGGAATATTTGTTGAACTTTTTCATGATGTTGTATTTCGCATAGCGCCTATCGGCAGAAACGAATCCCGCAGAATGATCCGCAGCATCAGGGGATATAAACTATTGCAGGGCTTCAGGGGAAGGCCTGTGGTTGACATAGAAATTCTTGAAAAATTAATGGTAAGCCTTTCAGACATGTCAATTAACCACCCGGAAATCGATGAGATGGATATAAACCCGCTTCTGGTTCATGAGAAAGGAAAGGGGGCTACCGTGGCTGACTGCAGAATTATTCTTAAAGCGCTTGGCTCCGCTTCGCTTCGCAATTAGTCGAGTGGTCGAGTGGTCGAGTAGTTGAGTGGTCGAGTGGAAAAATAGTCAAATTGTTGGTCATCTTTCATTTTGTAGTTTACACTTGTTGAGATTAGTACTTTGATCACCTATTTTGAATATCGAATATCGAACAAGGAACCGCAGAATTACGAAGGGGCGTTACTTCGACATTCGACATTTCTTGTTCGATATTCTGCGGTTCAAAAAAAAAATGAAAAGTGCAAATTACTTTTAGCCAATTATTATGAAAGATGCCAGTTGTTGTTACTACTCGACTACTCGACCACTTGACTACTCGACTAAAACCGAGGGAGTATATTGAATTGGCTGCTATTTATCCGGTTGTACTTGCGGTTCCCGATAACAAGAGAAACCTTTCCCCTAAAAACAGGACATTATATCTCAGCAGGCATGCAAGGGATGCGCTTGAAATTTCCGCAAAAAAGAGTCTTATTCATATTGGCAACCCTTTAAAAGATGAAAAAGGTGTTCCCATGCCTGTTGATGGAAACTACTGGTCTGTTTCTCATAAACCAAAATATGTTGCCGGAGTTGTAGCTTGTTCAAGGATCGGAATCGACATTGAAGAGATACGAGACTGCCAGGAGTCTCTTTTCAGGAAAATAGCGGATCACAGAGAATGGGGGCTCGCTGATACAGATAAATTTAAACTGTTCTTTCGCTACTGGACGGCCAAAGAGGCCGTGCTTAAGGCTGTCGGGACAGGCCTGAAAGATCTTTCAAAATGCAAGATTGCACAGGTTATTGATGAAAACAATCTCGTCATAGACTATATGAATAAAAGGTGGTTTGTTGAGCATTTCTTTTTCAACGAGCATATTGCATCTGTCAATAAAGGATTGTATGATATTAACTGGTCGGTTGTCGAGGGGACAGGGATTAGAGGATTAGAGGATTAGAGGATTAGAGGATTAGAAGGTGAGAGGATTAGAAGGTGAGAAGATAAGAGGAATTTGAACCGCAGAACAACGAACTGCAGAATGTCGAAGTGCTTGAATACTTCATAATTCGAAATTCCTTGTTCGATATTCGTTATTCAGATAACGGCTCGTAATGAAAGAACCCGCAGGGGCTAGTAATAAAGGTTTTTATTTTAAGAAAACGTTTCATCTTTAAATTAAATTGTTTATGGTTTTTTCATAACGATCCCTAATCCATTCAAATAGTTTTCAGTATAAAATTTAATCATACCTGAAGCTCGTTTGAAACCGATTTTTTTCAAAGGGCTAAATTAATACAAAACTTAAAATTCAAAATTAACCCATTACACCTAACACCTAACATTTCACACTTAACATTTTACACTTTATTACTATGAAAACTAAAAATTTGAATAAGCAGTCAGGTCAAAAAAGAAGTATGCACGACAATATAAATTCGTTGGGGATATGCTTAGGGGCATCTACAGTGTCACTTGCCTCGATAGAACTTGAGCAGGGCAGGGATGGGGAAAACAAAACAAAGCCCCGTCTTGTTAAATATTCACTTCATTCACACGAGGGGAATCCAAAGCAGACATTGCTTTCAGCTCTCAAGTCTCTGGATATGAATTCATACGACAGGATTGCCGTGACCGGCAGGAAATTTCGCAAATTTGTAAACCTGTCATCCATATCTGAACCTGAAGCAGTGGAATACGCATACAGTTTTGTCAAACCGGCTGATGTTGCATGCCCGGCAGTTGTTTCTGCAGGCGGGGAGACCTTTATGGTATATGTCATGGACGGTCAGGGGCAGATATCTAATGTTTTGACCGGCAACAAGTGCGCATCCGGAACCGGTGAATTTTTTCTTCAGCAACTTCGCAGGATGAAAGTAACTCTAAAAGAGGCGGCTCAATGGGCTGCTACGGAAGAGCCGCATCAGCTTTCGGGGCGTTGTTCGGTTTTTTGCAAATCAGACTGCACCCATGCAACCAACAAAGGCATCCCCAAATCAAAGGTAACTGCCGGGCTTTGCAAAATGATGGCGGAGAAAATACTTGAGCTGTTAAAAAAAGTGCAAAGGAAAAACATTATGATTGCCGGGGGCACCGCGCTCAACCAGATGATGATTGAGTACCTGCGAAAAGATATTGCCGGTCTTATTGTCCCTGAGGAAGCCCCGTATTTCGAAGCTCTTGGAGCTGCTCTCTGGGCGCTGGAAAATGAGACCGCTGAATTTCCTGGAATGTCGGATTTATTAAGGACAGAGGCCACATCATTTGACACACTTATGCCCCTTATCGATTTTAAAGAAATGGTTGAATTCAAGACTGTCGCAATGGAGGATGTCCGGCAGGGAGATGAATGCATATTAGGGCTTGACGTTGGTTCAACAACAACAAAGGCTATTCTTTTGCGTATCGAAGATGATGCAATCCTTGCGTCCATTTATCTGCGCACTGACGGCGATCCTGTTGGAGCTTCCCGTAAGTGTTACGGTTCTATTCTTGGCCAGATAAGTGAAAAGGTAAATCCTGATGAGATAAGTATAACAGGGCTGGGCGTCACCGGCTCCGGCCGCCAGATAGCCGGTCTCCATGCGCTCACAAATGGGGTTATCAACGAGATAATCGCTCACGCGACCGCTGCAGTGTACTTTGATTCAGGAGTGGATACCATTTTTGAGATAGGAGGGCAGGATGCAAAATATACCTATATCACAAATTCCGTGCCATCCGATTATGCGATGAACGAAGCCTGTTCTGCCGGCACAGGTTCTTTTCTGGAAGAGTCCGCACACGAGACCCTGGGAGTAAAAATGGAGGATATTGCCGACATTGCTTTTAAAGGCAAGAATCCACCTAATTTTAATGATCAGTGCGCCGCTTTTATCGCTTCCGATATAAAGAATGCCATTCACGAAGGTGTGAAGCACGAGGATATTCTTGCGGGTCTGGTTTATTCCATCTGCATGAACTATTCAAACAGGGTCAAGGGAAATAAGCCGGTGGGTGAGAAGGTGTTTATGCAGGGTGGTGTCTGCTATAACAGGGCGGTTCCGTTTGCCATGGCAGCGCTTGTGGGCAAGCCGATAGTAGTTCCTCCTGAACCGGGGCTTATGGGCGCTTTTGGTGTTGCCCTTGAGGTCAAAAAAAGAATTGAAACAGGATTACTGGAAAAGAAGATCTTTGACCTGAATGTTCTGCTTAACCGTGACGTGAAATACGGAAAATCATTTATATGCAAAGGCGGAAAGGAAAAATGTGACCGGCGCTGCAATATAGCTATAATCAAACTGGAAGGAAAGAAATATCCATTTGGCGGAGCCTGTAACAGATACTATAATTTGCGAAACAAGGTGAAATATAACGTGGAGAAGCTGGACCTTGTTCGTGTCCGGCAGCAATTAATTTTTGATAAGTATGCAGGCAAACTGCCGGGGGGCGGCGGGAAAAAGCCCAGGGGGAGAATCGGAATAAACAGGAGTTTTATGGTAAATACTTTTTACCCCCTTTATTCCACGTTTTTCACCGAATTAGGCTTTGAGCCGGTTGTGCCTGATTTCCCTTCAAAAAAAGGAATGGATCAGAAAGAGGCGGCTTTTTGCTATCCTGCAGAACTGACCCATGGTTTTTTCCATTCCCTTATTTATATGGAAGATCCACCGGAGTTCATCTTCCTGCCGCACTTCAAAGCTGTTCCAGCCCAAAAGGGTTGCACAAGCTCGCAGGTTTGCCCTTTTGTGCAGGGTGAAACCTTTTTCTTAAGAACTACATTCAGAGAAAAACTTGATGAACTGAAGGCCAGAGAAACAAAAGTATTGACCCCGCTGCTTGATTTGACAGAAGGGCTGGAAACGGCAGAAAAACCTTTAGTCGAAACCGGTATAAAGATGGGTGTTAGTAGAAAAGAGGCCAAAAAGGCTTTTCAAAAGGCCTTAAAGAAACAGACAGAATGCATGGCCGAAATGAAAAAGATCGGCGATAAAACCCTTGAAGAGCTGGAAAAAGATCCGGACAGGACAGCGGTGGTGATATTTGCCAGGCCTTATAATGGATTTGTTAAAGAAGCGCATATGGGTATTCCAGGCAAGCTTGCATCAAGGGGCATTCTGGTAATGCCGCTTGATTTTCTTACGTTTGATGATGAGAAACCAAAGCGCCATATGTACTGGGGAATGGGCCAGCTTATATTAAAGGCGGCCAGAACCGTTAAGAGGCATCCTCAACTGTTTGGAACTTATATAACAAACTTTTCCTGCGGGCCGGATTCATTCATAGTCGGATATTTCAGGAGTCTTATGGGCCAAAAACCATCGCTGACCCTCGAGCTGGACAGTCACACGGCAGATGCCGGCCTTGAGACCAGGGTTGAGGCCTTTCTTGATATAGTGGCAGCATACAGGCAACTTCTGGCAAAAAAGATGATCGTCCAGAAGAAGCGGGCTTTTGTTCCTGCTCGTACAGAAATGGGAAAGGGAAAGTTTAACCTGATAACATCTTCCGGTAAAACACTGCCGGCCAGTGACCCGCGCGTGACCCTTCTGTTTCCGTCTATGGGCAAAATTTCCTCCGAATCCCTGGCAGCGGTATTTCGCGGCTTAGGGTTCAATGCAATATCCCACCCGCCGTCTGATGAGGCCATATTGAAACTTGGACGCGCAAATACTTCCTGCAAGGAGTGTTTGCCGCTGATACTTACTACAGGGACGTTGCTTAACTACATTTACAATATAAAAAAAGAAAATGAGGTTCTAATCTATTTTATGCCTACCGCCTCGGGCCCATGCCGGTTCGGCCAGTATTATGTATTCATGGAAGACCTTGTAAAAAGGCTTGAGCTTCCGGATGTAGCCCTGTTTTCGCTGACATCAGAGAATTCTTACGCCGGCCTGGGAAAAGATTTCCAGTTAAGAGCATGGAATTCTGTTGTAACATCCGACGTTATGGAAGATATCAGGTCGATGATATTAGCCAATGCAACAGATACTGAATATGGGATGAAGATATTTAATGAGGAATGGAACCTGATATTGGAAGAGATAGAAAGAGGGGACTTTTCTAAACTGGAAAAACAACTTGTGCGTACTTCCGAACGTTTTAGCCGAATTCCCATGAAACTTCCGCCAAAAGAGGTGCCTGTAATCTGCCTTATAGGTGAGATATTTGTCCGCAGGGATTCAATATCACGCCAGTATTTGACAGGACGTCTGGCAAAAAGCGGTTTTGCCACTGTCTGTTCACCTGTTGCGGAATGGATATTATATTCCGACTATTTAGTGAGAAAAGGGCTTGTTGACTACAAGGTGCCAAAAATGGAGAAGCTTGAATTACTAATCAAACAGAAATATATGGCCAATTACGAAAAACGTATCAAATCAATTTTATCCGGATCAGGACTTGTGCATGCAGAACCTATTGATGTTGAGGCAATAATAAACAGTGCCACGTCTTATATATCGCCAGATCTGACAGGCGAGGCAGTTCTCACAGTGGGCGGCTCTATAACCGAGATAGCCTCTCATGCATGCGGCGCAATCGCCATAGGTCCGTTTGGCTGCATGCCAAACCGCCTGTCAGAGGCTATCTTAAACACGATGATGAATCGTGAAGGGAAACTGGCGACAGACCCGACAAATAAGCGGCTCCGAAAAATCCTGACAAATATTGAAGACCTGCCTTTTCTTGCAATTGAGAGCGACGGCTCCCCTTTTCCGCAATTGATAAATGCAAAGCTGGAGACCTTCTGCCTGCGGGCAGAGCGTTTGCACAAAAGAATGCTTGATGCGTGATAAAGGAAGGATTAAAAAATGCAAGAAGATATTATTGATTGTTTAAATAATATAGCCCTGTTTGATAAGCTTGAAGCAAATGAATTAAAAACCATTTCAGAATATATGAATACTGTTCAAATAACAAAGGGAGCAATTTTATTTAATGAAGGGGATAAAGGCGACTATGTTTGTTTTGTTGTAGATGGCAAATTAGATGTAATAAAGGAATCAGATGCTCATGATGCTGTAGTTATAACTACTTTATCTAAAGGAAGATCTATCGGCGATATGTCTATTATAGATAATTTTCCTCGATCTGCTACAATTAAGGCGCAAACAGATAGTAAATTGGTTACATTGTCGCGTAAAGATTTTGATATAATATTAGATGAATATCCTCGAATAGGAATAAAAGTTCTTAAAGGGATGACCCGTTTGCTATCTCTTTATTTAAGAAAGGCATCGGGACAACTGACTGAGATTAAATAATACTTCACCAGTTCTTCTTTTCAGAGAAAAACTTTGCATCGATAAAATCTTGCCTAACACCGAGTCTATATCCCAAGCGTAGATGAATGGGATGAAGGTTTTAACAGGAGGAAGGCACAATGAAATGTTTATTATGCAAAGGAATGATCAAAGGTATGACTAATTTGCCATTCCAAACGGGTGAAGAATATATAGTAGTGGTGAAGGATGTACCTGCTTTGGTTTGTAATCAATGTGGTGAAACTTTTGTTGAGATAAACATACTGAGGACTGTGGAAAAGATTGTAAAAAAAGCAGAAATGGATGGTGTGACTCTGGGGTTTGTGAAGTACAAAGAAGCGGCATAAAATAACCCGTCCCCTTTTCGTTTCAAGGATAGAAACGCGTAATTTCAACCCCGTCCCCCTTTTTTTCTCCCGAACTTTCCAGTATTCTTGTACTGCGGGACAATGGATAAAACTCTATACGTTATACAAATATATTTTCAATATAAAAGCATATGCCATCTCTACAATATATTAATTCAAAGTTATCAGATGCAATTTATACTCTCACAACACATGAAGGTGATGCCAGGAAACGAATTGCAGCTGTTTTGCCAAAGCTAAAAATATTAAATCCAAACACTTTCCCATCAAATTTGGTAAAAGATTATAAATGGATAATGGAAACAATTGAGAGAGGAAGAAGTAAAGTATTGCGTGAAATGCCGGATTATAATCTTCCTCACATCCATAATTCAACTGCTTCTAAAGTGATAAAGAAAATAATAAAAATACAAGATGAAATACAAGTTTTACTAGATAAAGAATTAAATGTATAACAAAGCTAATTCAGCCGACGCCAAAAAGCCGCGCGGCTGATTAGCGGCGGGTTAGCTTTCAAAAGGAGAACATATGCTTTCCCAAGAACAAAATTTGATATTTCAATCATATTTTACTACTGCATTTTTGCTTGAATTGAAAAATAATGAGTTTCTTGATTCGAATTTTTTCGAGGAAATGGAATTTGGCTCACCATGGATTAAAGATGAAATAGTAAAAATCGGCATCGACAATCAAGGTGCTCTTCTTATGGCACTATATTCAATGCTAGTAATACCAAGGGAATTAATTCAAGACGAGTTCCTATATGAATACGATGAAATCAATAAATATCTCGCTACAGTTGCAAAGAACACTCAATCTGACTACCACAGCGATACTCCAATAGTCAATTACCTGCAACATATACGAAATGCTGTTGCACATTCGCGTGTTTCTTTTAACCCAAAGGTATCAGTAATTTTTAATGACGAACGTCAAAATTATCGAACAAATCAAAAAGAATACTTCTCAACCGAGTTACCACTTATAAAACTCGGTGAGTTTTTGATGAAATTGCAAACAATTCATTTGGAATACATATCCAAATTACAAATAGCGCAAAAAAGCTAACAAATCATTTCACCGGAAAATCACCAGCTGGCGCCGGTGTTTTCCGGTGAATTCCACGTTCTACCGCTTGACGCACTATTGTAGGCAGCTCAAATGAATAGGAATTCATATCGAATTATGAAAACGGAAAAGCTCACTTGGCAAGGAAGGTTAATGTCTGTACAGCCCAGGATACGATTATCACGATCATTCGATCAGCGCAGCCACAACTATTTGGGGTATGCGTTGAGGGTGGAAGGAACAATCGATGGACAGGAAGGTGAATTCCTTGTCGGAATAGGCAAAGCAGCTCAAGCAAAGCACCATTTTAAAGTTGGCGATAGTATCAGCGGTCAATCCTACCCGGTTTTGGATAACCGATTGGAGGTTGTGGAATATTACAAAACAAGTGGGCTTAAAGTTATCGAGTGTTCAAATATTCCAGAACATAATGTTCCACCATGGCAGGGTATCCCGCCGGACATTGAAACCTATCGAGAAAGAGGTCACCGAAGGCTTGCCGCTCAAACTTACAATGTAAAGTGTCAGAACTGCTTGTGGGGCTGCAAGATGGCAGTTGAAATGGTCATTGACCATTGGAACCCCAAACAAAAACGGTTTCGATACGAGACGTTCTGTTATGGCCCGAAATCATGCGCTTTATATAAAGCTGGTCCAACTCGTAAAGTTCCGGGGCGTAAAGGGATGGTATGGGAAGAGGAAGATTGGGTTGATGAAGACGATACTGCACACCGCTCAATGAATGAGTAGAGAAAAACAAACCGCAGTAGAACAACGCCATGCACTCAGATGGGCAGGGTCGTGCGGTTTGTGGTTTTTACCAATTTTTATGTTTACTTGCCATTTACAAAGGCATGTTTCCCCTGCCCACTTGTGATGGCGGGTTATGCGGCTCTATCCATGTCGTAGAACAATTTTAATGACAATATACGACCTATATAGATCATTCATATAGCTCATTTAACAGCCTATTTAGGAGTGCTGTTTGTTGCTTAAATTACTGGGTAAATTAACTACGCGGATAGCACAAATAGAAGTGGAGTAGCGAACTGTAGAAGGGAATTTTCCCCTCGGGTCTATCGCTTCAATGGAGGAGCCTATTTGAAGCGTGGTGCGAAATAGCCGAGACCGAGCGTAGAACAAGAACACTATAGGACGAGACGGACTGACGAATTGAGATCGTCGACGTAAGCGGTTGGAAGACTAAAACTGGAAACGCTAGGTAGCTTTAGTACATGAGAGACGACTTTACGCAGAAGACGAAGGAGAAACTGGCGCATCGCGCCGGCTACAGGTGCTCAAAGCCTGACTGCGGGATACCGACGAGAGGTGCCGCGTCTGATAACGAGGGTACGATCAACATCGGCGTTGCAGCTCACATAACTGCGGCATCCCCGGAAGGTCCACGCTACGATCCTTCATTGGCCAGTGATGAGCGTAAGGCCTACTCAAACGGAATATGGCTCTGCGAGAATCATGGAAAGCTGGTTGATTCCGATGAAGCGTATTTTACGGTCGAAGAATTACTCTCCTGGAAGAGACTATCCGTACGCAGGTCTTTCTTAGAGGTTGTTTCTTCTAAACCGAGTCCAGTCGGTACGCTACTCGCAGATGACGAAGGTGTTCAAACGGCCGTTGATCTGCTCTTAGATTATTCTAAATCAGATCTGACAGCCTTCCAACACATGCCCGGATGGCCCTCGCATGCCATTGCTCTCAATCTTAAGATGGTTGATGAGAAGAGTACAGAAGTGTTCACGGCTTCCGGCCTTACCTCGGCGATTGAAGTATTTGATGAAATCGCTGTCATAGCTCCTCCCGGTACTGGGAAGACAACGACGCTTCTGCAACTGACGGAAGCAATTCTTGGTTACGCTTCTTCCGTCGCTGTGTTTGTTCCTCTGAGTGAATGGTCAACCCGTTCCGATACCTTCTTCCAGTCGCTTCTTCGACGAGCGGCGTTTCGGGATGCGAGAGAACGTCAATTCGGGCTGCTCGCTGAGCATAGAAGGTTGGTGCTGATTCTGGACGGATGGAATGAGCTTGATGAGCCATCCAAGCGACGTGCACGCAACGAGGTTAAATCTCTCCGGCGGGATTTCCCCGATATACGCTTGGTTGTCAGTTCAAGGCATAAGGACTTCGATATCCCGGTCGACGGACCTGTTGTCGAAGTAGACGTTCTGACCGAAGAACAGCAACTGGAAATCGCCAAGGCACTGCGTAGTTCGGAAGGGGAATCCCTGATGGACCATGCTTGGCGAACGCCGGGTCTCAGGGAATTGGTAGCGATCCCGCTTTACCTGACAGCCTTGCTGAAACAAGCACCGGGAGGTTCGCTTCCAACAACCAAGGAAGAGGTGTTGCGATCCTTTGTCACGGAACTGGAGCAAGACCCGGATAAATTGGCAACACTACGAGGAGCTTCCCAAGGCTTTCACAGGGATTTTTTGGAAGGTCTCGCCGTTGAAGCCGCGCGTGAGGAGACCGTGGCGCTATCCGAAGGCCAGGCCCGCGCCGTGGTCAACACTGTGCAGGAGCATCTAAGAGACGCCAAGCAAATCGCGCAGCTTCTTCAACCTATGACGGTGCTCGACGCACTTGTGAGTGCGCATATGCTCGTTCGGTCCGGCGAAGAATCGGGCGGCGTATCCTTCCAGCACCAGCAATTCCAAGAATGGTTCGCATCGTTCTGGGTACAGCAACTGATGCTTTTTGCGGCGTCGGGTGATAACGACGCCAAAAAGACGTTGAGAGAAGAAGTGCTTGATGTACCTATTTGGGAAGAAGCGGTCCTTTTTGCATGTGACCGTCTATCCCGTGCGGATCAAGGCAGCATACAGGCTGTGGCAAGCGCCATTCTTGAAACACTGGGAATCGATCCTTTGCTTTCAGCGGAAATGATCTATCGGTCATCTGACGAAGTGTGGGAACAGGTCAGGGACGATGTCATGTCCTTTGCCGGGAAATGGCACACCGAAGGGCGCGTGGACCGTGCCGTAAAGTTTATGATTGACACAGGCCGGGCCGAGTTTTCTCAATATATTTGGCCTTTGATTTCAGACCCAGACAGCCAGGTACATCTTCACGCACTCCGGTCCGGTCGCAGGTTTAGGCCGAGTGTTCTTGGCCCGGATGTTCAGGAACGGATCGCTGCGCTTCCGGAGAAAGTGCGAGTGCACGTGATTGCGGAAATCGCGAGCAATAGCGGCATGGATGGTATTGAACTTGCGACCCATCTGGCAAAGAACGATGCAAGTTTAGAGGTTCAAAAGTCAGCTATTGAATCCCTCCTGTTCAGACGCGCGAATCGCTTTGTAAAAGATATTCTTGAGTCTGCATCTGATGAGGTTTGGCGCTCTTTGTCCAGAAAATGGCCCCCCCATGAGTTCGCCGATCCGCAAGTGTCAGCACGCATGGAAAAAGAAGCTGGTGAACTACTTATTGCAGAAACCGATCCTCGTCAAATCCTTAATACGCTTTTGAGTCCAAACGTTCGCGATGCCGAAACGGGCACGAAGATTCGTGAACTTATTGAGAAAATAGACTTTTCAGAAAAGTCGCAGGATAACGCGTGGCTTGTTCACCGGTCGCACGAGCTGTACCCGGAGGATGTAGTCGGTGCGCTCGTGTCGCTGCTTGAGAGTGGCAAGCCAGTGCCGTTCCGAACTGACGAATTGCTGCGGACATCCGATTTAGTCATTGACGAGGGGCCGCTTGTAGAACGTGTGTTACGCAATTCGGGGAAGGATAAGGGAAGGGAATCAGCGGTCAGTATTGTTGGGCCGAAAACCATCGGTCAACTCATCGATCAGATGTTCGGGATACACACCAGGATAAAAGCAAACAACGGCAGATACGATAAGGTACTGAGCGATGAGTATCACAGGCTGTCCCGCTGGATTTCGAATACCAAACCCGATTTATTCATTCAGGCTGTTCTTGAACGTGCAGCAACTGAAATGCCAGACGAAATTGCCTTATTAGCTGATCTCATATCCCGCTATGGAAAAAGCGTTGAGCGTGAAACACTCCGACTTGACGCGCCGACTCACGGAAGGTTGTCCGCCGCGATCCAGCGATGGGCAAAAATCCTCCTCGCTTCCCCTGAGGCCACGCGTGCACAATTCGCTGAGATAGCGCAGGCTGCGGAACGTCTTGAATCACCCTCTCTCGTGCCTGTGCTTCAGGAACTACTATCAGAAGACCTGGCACGGCGAAAGCGAGCTATGGAGGAGTTCTTGGATGCGCGTAAAAAAGGTCGCAAAATCCAAAATGATGCACATATGTGCTGGACCCTTCAGTATAGACGCGCCTTCGCGGCTATTGGCGACGATCAGACTGTACGAATAATGAAATCCTATCTGCCGGACCACGACTTCGGCGTTGATGCAGCTCATGTTCTCAAAGCAGTCTGGAGAAGGTCGCAGCCCCCCGAAGAAAAACCTGGATTTCTTAAATCGTGGCCCGACTTTTCAGTAGTGTCTGATGAATACGCAAAGCGTCAATCCGGGACAGAAGGTGACACGCAGGCATTCGTCAATGACATCCTTGCCGTGGTAGATGATCTCATAAAACCGGGCGCGGAAGACGCTGACTACAAACATGCCCTAAAGCTCGCGACCGTTGCCTTCAGCATGCCTTATGTCGATAAGGAGGATAAGATTGCATCACTGCTGCAATTGCCGCTTCCCGCCATTGACAAGCAAGATCTTCTAACTGTCTTCGTTGTTTCCGGAGAAACGATTCCTTCCGAGGTTGTACTTCAGGGAATTGATGACCTGTTGGAAAAAGCGAAGACGAATCCGTGGATGCTACAGGAACAGGATGGATGGCGTCTGAATGCATGGTTAAGGCTTTTGCCATTCACGGAAGCGCCCGGTTCCATTTTGGATGTACTTACCCGTTTGGAAGACCGTTATTTGGAGCCTTGGAAGCTTCGCGGGTTGCTTTCTGCATTGAGCTACGCGCTGTCCGTCGAGGCTGAAAACGTACTTAGCGAATTGGCGAAGAGAGATGAGCGGTTTCTCAATGAATACGACTGGCTGGCGGCGCTTACCAAACGCAATACCCTGACGGTCGCCAGAATATTGCTGGACTTGGTCTGTAATGCATCGTTTTCTGGCAAACGTGGAAGCCACGATAGGATGGATTTCGGCAGTAAACTCTCGGCTTTCATGAATTCCCATGAACAGTTTCGTCAAGAAGTCTATGAACGGTTCCCAAGAGTTGCCGATAGTCCTGCTAAGTCAATACTTGAGTACGCCATTGCGAATGCGGCAGATGCAGACGGCTTACTACTTCTTGTTCGCGTTGGCGCAGCACAAGACAAGCGATTCCGAGGTACCGCACTCTATACCGCGCTGCGCCATGTGCTCGTTGGTCAGACGCCGATAGAGTCATCCGGAATGCAGCAATTATATAGCTTGCCTGCACCTGAACTCAGGAAAGGTCTTTTTGACATGGTGGTGAACGGTAACGGTGCAGAATCTCGGCTGGCGACTGAGTGCCTGACCGCCATAGATGAAATTCGAGACGATTATGGACACGTCGATTCCGAACCACGCCATCCCAATATTGCGATGGGAGTTCCCTGGCCGCAGATTGTCCTTGCGGAGCCGACATGACTAATTCATTTCGAATCTATGGGAAAAAATCGTGCCGCATATCGGGATAGGACTCCCCATCACTGAGGAGCCCTCCCACACCACAATGGGAATGGGGGTCGGGCCACGGCAACATATTGAGATAATATATAAAACCTTAAAATTTTGCGTTAAATAAGGCCTTAAATCTTACATTTCGCTCTTTGAAAAAATATTTTTTGAATATAATCGCAAAATGTACTGATAAATCAATTAGGTATATTTGAATTGCCACCAATTATCCTGAAGATTTTTGTACACCGAGACAGGGACTTCTAATAGCC
>JAUWQO010000043.1 GCA_030610995.1 Desulfobacterales bacterium | reverse complement strand
ACGGAACGTTGAAATTGGAAATTGGAAATTTGGCCTTCATGCTTTTGCACTGTTCTTCCCAATTTTCAATTTCTATTTTAATCTCTCCCCAATTTCTACTTTCCAATTTCAAATTTCAAGCCGTGAACGGCTACATCTTGTCTATCCTGTTATCCTGTCAGACTCTTTTTCAAAAGGCTAAATTGTTACCATGACTTCAATTTTTCTTGCAAATGCCCCGTATTCCCTTGAAGAAAGATATGGCAATCTGGCTTCTGTCGGAGCCACCCTTCCACATCTTGGTTTGCTTATGCTGGGCGCAGTCTTGCGTGAGGCAGGACACTGCGTTCGAATTCTGGATGCCTCGGCCCAGGGTTTGGGCTATGAAGAAACGCTTGAAGAGGTAAAAAAATTTCAGCCTGATATAATCGGGCTCACTGCAGTAACGCCTTCAATTATCAAAACCGTAAAACTGGCCTCAATGATAAAAGATATCTGTCCGACTACACCTATAATCATCGGTGGGCCGCATTTTACCGCTGTCCCTGAGCAAACGCTCATGGACTATCCTGTTTTTGATTACGGGGTTGTGGGTGAGGGTGAAGATACTGTGGTCGAGTTGGTTGAAGCTCTGTCTGCTGATAAAATACCATCACACGTAGCCGGGGTGGCATTTCGGGGCAACGGGGAAATCAGATTCACACCTTCTCGTCCGCCTATTAAGGGCCTCGACTCTCTTCCATTTCCTGCCTGGGAGCTTTTGGATAATTTCCCTGCCCGCTATCATCCGGCGCTTTTTAAGTACAAAAAACTCCCCGCAACACACATCATATCTGCGAGAGGCTGTCCCAATAAATGTATCTTCTGTGATACCTCTGTATTCAGCCATCGGGTCAGGTTTCACAGCCCGGAATATATACTGGAGATGATCGGTTATTTGATAAAAAATTTCGGAATAAAGGAGATTATTTTTGAAGATGACCAGTTTCTTATCAAAAAGAAAAGGGTAGCAAGAATATGTGAAGGCATCTTAAAAGCCAAATGGAATATCTCCTGGTGCTGCAGCGGAAGGGTCGATTCGGTCAAAGACCCTGCGTTGCTTAAACTGATGAAGAGTTCAGGTTGCTGGCAGATTAATTATGGAATAGAATCCGGCAACCAGAAAATCCTCGATTTTGCCAGAAAAGGAATTACAATTGACCAGACAGAAAAAGCGGTCCGCTTAACCCGCGAAGCCGGAATCTTGAGCAAGGGATATTTTATTTTCGGCTTGCCGTATGAAACAGAAGAAACCATGAAGAAAACAATTCGCTTTGCCAGGCATATTCCCTTAAACGACATAAGCGCCTTTACATTAACCCCGTTCCCTGGATCGGAGATGTATGATATTGCAGAGCAGCATGGGACAATAGACAAAGATTTCGAAAAAATGAACCTGCTCGATGTGGTTTATGTGCCGAATGGATTATCCAAAGAGAAGCTCTTGTATTATCAGCGGCTTTTCATGAAAGAATTCTACCTGCGCCCTCGAATAATTGGGAATTATCTCAAAAGGCTCCTCGCTAATCCATCAAACTCTTTTGCAATGCTTAAGGCTTCTTACGGATTTCTGCGGTCTGTATTTGGGAAAACAGTAACATTCCACGTATAAGAAAGTGATAAAATGGAACGTAATTTGCCATTAGTAACGGTAATAGTTGTTACCTTAAATAATTTGAATCTGCTCAGAAACTGTTTGCGCAGCCTTTACGCCCAGGATTACGAGGCGATAGAGATTGTTGTCGTTGATAACGGGTCTGACGAAGATGTAAGCGACAAATTTTTGGCAGAATTTCCGGGAGTTCGCATGGTCAGGCTAAATAAAAATCGTGGCTTTGCAGGAGGAAACAACAGGGGTATCGAAACAGCACAGGGTAAATATGTCGCACTAATTAACAATGATGCAGTGGCCGCGCCTCAATGGATAAGCTCTCTCGTTGCAACGGCAGAATCTGATGCAAATATCGGAGCCGTAGCCTCAGTAGTTATTGACGGAAACCGACCGGAAGTTTTGGATTCATGCGGTGTCGGCATCTCGCTTGACGGTATGTCGCGGCAGGCGATGCGGGGGACGCCTGTGCCTCAATTGACTCAACCAAAAGAAGTCCTGCTGTTTAGCGGGTGCGCCTGCTTATTGAGAAGAGAAGCATTAAAGGAGGTCGGCCTTTTTGACGAAGATTTTTTTGCCTATTGTGAAGACACAGATCTTGGACTCCGCCTGCGCAGGGCGGGCTGGAATATAGTGGCTGCGCCAGGCGCTTATGTTCATCATTATTATTCCATGACCGGCGGGAAGTTTTCTTTGCAAAAAATCTATTGGGTGGAACGGAACCATTTATGGGTGGCGATAAAGAATTTTCCATGGTTTCTTTTAATCGTTGTTCCGCTTGTTACTGCGTGGCGTTATCTTGTACAGGGATATTCTGTTTTGAGGGGGACCGGTGAACTCAACAGATTTACGGAAAGTAATGATTTGGCGGCAATAGTTTCGACTTATCTGAAAGCGTATATTAATATGTTTCAAAAACTGCCGTTTATGCTGGCAAAGCGACGGAGATTCCGCAAAAAGCATTACCTCACTAATATTGACATGTTTCATTTGATCTGGAAGTTTCATTTGCCTATAAAGGAAATTATAGGGATGAGGGGTAGGAAAAGGCCAAGAACGGAAACGAATGAAGGAAAGTAGCTTGTCCCCTTTTTGGGTAGACCAAAAAAACAGTGTAATCCATTTTCACTTGACTCATAGAATCAAAAAGACTACATTGCAATCATAATATCTTTATAAGAGGGGGTGGGTAATGCAACTGACAATAAGGATTCCTGATGAACAGATGTCGAAAATTGAGCATATCGCAAAAAAAATGTGTCTGAAAAAATCAGATGTAACCAGAATGGCAATAAAAAAATTTATAGATGAAGATATTGGTAAAGAAAAAGAGATAAAGCCATACTCCAGGGTTAAACATCTTTTGGGTGTTGTGGAGAGCGGCGTGCCTGACCTTGGGCAGCGCCATAGGGAACATTTGATAAGAAAAATAAAAAGTGAACATAGATGAAGGCAATTCTGGATACTGGTCCCTGGGTAGCTCTTATCGACCGAAGCGAATCAAAGCATGATATTTGTGTGCAATGGCTCAAGAGTTATTCTGGAAAACTGTACTCCACCGAAGCTGTTTTGACGGAAGTTCTTTACCTTTTAAACTTTTCGGTAAAAGCTCAAACAGCAGCCATCGGTTTTGTTCTTAAATCAGTGGTTGAACTGATTCCTGCCAGTGATGAGAGCTTAAAAAAAGTAAGGACTCTCATAAAAAAATACTCAGATCTGCCAATGGATTACGCTGATGCGACAATCGTATGCCTGGCCATGGATACCGGAATACGAAATGTCGTGACCTTTGACAAAAGAGATTTCAGCGTTTACAGACTCAAAAAAAACCAGCCATTTGTCATTATGCCTTAACTGGACAGACCGAATAGACCAGATCAACCAAACATATTCGATTATGATAGCCTGACAATTTTATATAATTCTCATGACCCGCGAAAAAATATCAGTGATGATCAGCGTAGATCTGTGGCTGAATAATTACTATTTTTCTCTCAATTCGCGGCAAGATTTTTATTGACACGATTTTTTTTGTATAGTATGTTTTAAAATAGAACATTAAAACATCGTGTAATTTTAGCGAAATAAAAATATTGTTTTATATTTAACCATTGAAACAAGAGGGCGAGACCTTTGAAAAATGTTCAATTTTTTCAAGTTCAAGGTCTCAGGGCATGGGTCATTGTGGACAAACAGAACATTGCAGAGCTGAATATTCTCCAGGAAATCGATTCCGATGGCAAGTGCACCCAGCGTGAGCTTTCACAGCGATCCGGTCTAACACTCTCTTATGTAAATATCTACCTGAAGGGACTGGTTCGTAAAGGCTATGTCTCGGTCAGGGACATGCCCGGACGGCGCCTATGGTATAATCTCACACCTGTTGGAATTGCCGAAAAGGCAAAAATGACCCTGGAATATATGAAATGGTCTCTGGCAAATTACCAGGATATCAGGCAAAGGGTAAGAGATGTCTGCCAAAAACTAAAGCAGGACAATAAACTGAATATAATAATCTGTGGTATTTCAGACGCCGCCGAAATCTTTTATCTCGCAACCATTGAGTCCGGCCTCACCGTGGCAGGGGTTGTTGACGACTCAAAGGCCGGTAAAAAGTGGCTCAATTTTCCGGTAAACGAGGTCGCCTCGCTCAAGGATAACACCACGTATGATTTTATCATCATTGGAGACATTGACAATTGCTATGATCTGGCTAAGCAACTGTCAGATCTATCTATTTCAGATGAGAAGTACCAGGTCTGTACCGGTCAACGTATTAAGGCGGTGACGGTGGTGCAGGTTGTAGAATAGAGTTGAGCTTCTGGTAAATTATTTGTTAAAAAGCGCCAGCTTATGTTTTTTATTTTAGGAAACCATCTTAATTGACTTCTGTCAATAATGCGTGTATTATATTTCTAAAAATAGCTAAAAATAGCATTTAAAGGAAATACAATGCGCTATAATGAGTTCCGAGAAACTTTTAAGTCTTATACCGTAATCTCTGTAAATGAGATTAGAAAAGTGGATAGCCGTTTCAATCTCAGAAGGCTGGTTGAATGGCAAGGCAAGGGATATATCAAAAAGATTATTCGGGGATATTATATACTTGCAGATCTGAAACTGGATGAGAACGTTCTTTTCGAAATTGCCAATAGAATCTACAGCCCTTCTTATATTTCTTTTGAAATGGCGCTTTCATATTACCAGATGATACCGGAAAGTGTTTACGGCTTGACTTCCGCCACAAGTCGAAAAACAATGGTTTTCGAGACTAATGTTGGTGACTTCATCTACCATACCATTCAACCCAGACTGCTCTTCGGGCACAAGTTGGTTAACTACTGGGGCAAGAGATTTAAGATTGCTGAGCCGGAGAAGGCGCTTCTTGATTATTTCTACATCAATACCTCTATAAGGTCAGAAGATGACTTTGCTGGAATGCGTATTGGAAATGACCAATATTTCGCCCGGGTGGATGAGACACATCTCATGGCTTATTTGAATGAATTCCAACAGAAGAGCCTCGCAAAAAGGGTCAAAAATTTTATAAGATACATGAAAAATGCTCAATATTAAAGAAATAGAATCTTATTATCCGGAGAATCTGCGGGCATTCAAGCGCAGTCTGATGCGCGAGTATCTTCAATACAAAATCATGGAGATTATTTTTGGTTCAAAGCAGTCAGAATGCCTTTCATTTCTGGGAGGAACTGCTATCAGAATGCTGCATGGGAATAAACGTTTTTCCGAAGACTTAGATTTTGATAATTTTGGGCTAAAGGAAAACGAGTTCGAAAATCTTGCCACAGAGATTCGCAAAAAACTTAAGATGGAAGGATATAATGCACAGATAAAAAATGTGTTTAAGAACGCGTATCATTGCCATGTTCGGATTCCAGGTCTTTTGTTTGACAGCGGACTGTCCGGTCACAAAGAAGAGAAGATTCTGATTCAAATCGATACCGAACCGCAATATTTTGATTATTTGCCGGATAACCTGATTATAAATAAATTTGATGTCTTTTGCCGGATACGGGCAACGCCGCCTGATATCCTGTTATCCCAAAAGATAGTTGCGATATTCAATCGAAAACGAAAGATGGGACGGGATTTTTACGACACCTTGTTTTTATTCGGCAAGGTCAGGCCTAATTTTGACTTACTACGGCAAAAAATAGGCGTTCAGGATATGGCAGAATTGAAGGAACGTTTACTTTCACTTTGTAAAGCGATCGATTTTGCAGCCTTAGCCAGGGACGTAGAACCTTTCTTGTTTTCAGCAATCGACGCGAAGAAGGTATTGGCTTTTCCCGACTACATCAACCAGATATGAAACCGGATTAAATTTACCTCTCGGCCAGAAAGAGGACGGATGAAAATTACCAGGTCTGTACCGGTCAACGTATTAAGGCTGTGACCGTGGTGCAGGTTGTAGAATAATTCTACTTTTCGGGGATTGCATAACAAATCTTTAGAAATGGGACGGTATTGATTAAATGACTGAAAAAACATTAAAGCAACTTCTTTCAAATGGTGAATCCGAATCAATAGAATTCAAAACCTCCTTTGTCAAAGAGGCAATCGAAACCCTCTCCGCCTTTGCCAACTCAAAAGGCGGAAGCGTTATTGTCGGCGTAACTGATCATGGCGAGATTCAGGGCCTTCATTTGGGCAAAGAAACACTTCAGCAGTGGCTGAACCAGATCAAACTAAACACCTATCCATCCATTATCCCGGATATAGAAACCACTACAATCGACAACAAGACCCTGGTGGTTCTGACGATCATCGAGTATCCGGTCAAGCCCGTTAGCTGCAAGGGGAAATATTTTAAACGCATTCGAAACTCCAACCACCAAATGAGCATCAACGAGATTTCCAACCTTCACCTGAAAACATACCATACAAGCTGGGATCACTATGACGACACCCGTCATGCGCTTAGTGATATTTCTCTGGAAAAAGTGAACCATTTTATCGAGCTATCCAACAAGATCCGTCCCTATCCGATTGTGGATGACCCCATGACAGTACTCAAAAAATTTGAATTGCTGAAAGATGAGCGCATTACACATGGATGCTATTTACTCTTTGTGGCGGGAGATTCTTTCATAAGCACTATCGAAATTGGTCGATTTGCCAGTGAGACTATTATCAAAGACAGCCTGACCATTCGCTCAGACCTTATCAGTGAAGTGGAAATGGTTCTTGAGTTTATTAGAAAGCATATTGATAAGACCTATATTATTACTGGAAATGCACAACGCGAAGAACGCTGGGACTATCCGCTCGAAGCATTGAGAGAGATAGTAGTGAATATGATTGTGCATAGAGACTATATGAGTTCCAACGACTCCATCATTAAAATTTTTGATGATCGAATTGAGTTTTTTAATCCGGGCAAACTACCGGATGGATTGACTGTAGAGCAATTGATCAGTGGGAAGTACTCTTCTTCTATTCGAAACAAGCAGATTGCGTCTGTGTTCAAAGAGGCGGGGATTATTGAAAAATATGGCTCGGGAATCAAAAGAGTGCTCGAAGCTTTTCAAGGATATGGCTTGCCCCAACCGATTTTTGAGGAAATTCAGAATGGTTTTAAAGTTGCGGTTTCTAAAACCACCCAGAAAACCACCCAGAAAACCACCCAGAAAACCACCCAGAAAACCAGGACGCGTGATAAGATACTTGAAATACTGCATACAAACCCAAACATGACACGCGAAGAGCTTGCAGGCGTACTTGGGAAAAGCCCCAACACTATCAAAGAACATATTGCAAAACTAAAGGCTGATGGGCGATTAGAGCGAATCGGAAGCGATCGGGATGGGTACTGGAGAGTTCTCAATGAAAAAAGTCACAAAATATGATTATTATTGTAACTATTCAGCCACAGATTCACACAGATGAACGCAGATAGGTTTAAATACAGTAACTATTTAGGCACAGAGGGGCAAAGGCACAGTGGCACACAGAAAAAATATCAGTGATGAGCAGCGTAGATCGGTGGCCGAATAGTTACTGTGGTTATTTATATTTTCCATCAACTTCGACTGCATGTGGTGTAATGTGAGATCGTGTGAGCATGTGAGGTGCGTGTGAGATCAGATTTATCCATTTCAGACGAGAAGTACCAGGTCTGTACCGGTCAACGCATTAGGACGGTGACTGTTGTGCAAGTTGTAGAATAGTATTATGGAAATAACCTTTACTGACAAGACTCGTTTACGGAAGCAATTGCTTTCTATCTCTAAAAAAAAGATAAAAAGCAATCGCATTATCTTCCTAAAAGAGATAAAATAATTATTATGAAAAATATAATTTCGCAACTTATTGATAATTTCCATGAACGGAAATTGCCTGAACTAATAATCAGGAATAAAAAGTTGCCTGAAATAAAGGGCAAGGCGGATGTCGTCACAGGTATGAGGCGATCAGGTAAGACCTGGTTTTGTTATCAGAAAATGAAAGAACCTGGGCTGCATTTGCTGCAAAAAGAGGCCGTGCGAAGAGTTGTGAACAGGAAAGCAATTATTCAGCCACAAATGAACACGAATTTACACAAAGATGAGGAGCAGCGCTCAGCGTATTTATATTGGAAAATACCCAAAACTATGACGGATATACATTGGAAGATGTCCCCAAATGACATGTTTTAATATTGGCAAATAGCCCAAAATATCTGGGTTCTTATTTTTTATTAAGGGTTTCATTCATGAAAAGAGATTTATATGAAATATTATATCAATGGAAGAAAGATAAAAATCGTCGTCCATTACTTGTTCGTGGTGCAAGGCAAGTAGGAAAAACCTAAAACTCATCAGAATGAATAAAATAAATATATCCCCCGGCTTTAAACGCTACTTTGCCAACACCTCATGGCTGATGGGCGAGCGTGTACTTCGCATGGTCGTGGCGCTCTTTGTCAGCGTCTATGTTGCCCGATATCTTGGGCCGGAAAGATTTGGGCTTTTGAGCTATGCCATGAGTTTTGTCGGGCTGTTCATGGCGCTTTCCACCCTTGGTCTGGATGGCATCATGGTGCGGGAACTGGTCAAGACCCCGGAGCGCAGGGATGAACTGCTCGGCACCGCCTTCTGGCTAAAGGCAGGCGGCGCAATCCTGATGTGGGCAGGCATTGCCGCCGCAATCCCGTTTACCCATAACGACACCCAAACAAATATACTGATTATTATAATCGCCTTTGCAGTCATATTCCAGGCCTTTAATATCATCGATTTTAATTATCAAGCAGAAGTAAAATCCAAATTTGTGGTATATGCCCACCTTGTTCAGCTTGTAGTTTCTTCTATAATTAAACTTGTTTTTATCTGGCTATCAGCTCCGCTTGTCTGGTTTGCCTGGGTTTTTCTACTCGATGCTGTTGTGCTGGCAATAGGGTTGATTGCCATGTACCTGAAAAAGACCGGAAAGGTGTGGTACTGGAAGTGGCGATGGCAAACGGCAAGAGTATTATTAAAGGATTCCTGGCCGCTGATCTTGTCAGGAATGGTCATCTCGATTTATATGAAGATAGACCAGGTAATGATTAAGGAAATGCTGGGAGCGGAACAGGTAGGACATTATGCGGCAGCGGTAAGATTGAGCGAGGCATGGTATTTTGTGCCAATGGCGATTACGTCGTCTGTTTTTCCGGCTATTATCAACGCTAAAAAACAGAGCGAAGAGCTTTACTATCAGAGGTTGCAGAAATTGTATGACCTGATGGTCTGGCTCGCAGTGGCTATTGCCCTGCCCACAACATTTCTTGCGCCTTGGGTGATCAGGGTGTTGTATGGGGATGCTTTTTTGCCGGCAGCAGGAGTTTTGAGTATTCATATCTGGGTAGCTGTTTTTATTTTTTATGGTTTGGTTAAGGGGAAATGGGAAATTAATGAAAACCAGCAGAGATATAGTTTGATTTGTACTGCATTAGGCGCATTGGTCAATATTGTTTTGAACTATAAGCTAATACCAATATATCAATGTATTGGCGCCGCTTACGCCACACTATTGGCCCAATTTGTTTCTGGTGTCGTAGTGCCTTTGCTGTTTAAAAAAAACAGGGTTGCAGTTCAATTTTTATTACGATCAATATTACCAGTTCATTTGATGAGAGACGTATAATATGGATAAGAATATTTACATAGCAGGTCATAAAGGACTTGTGGGTAGCTCTATTTCCAGGCAGCTTACTGCTAAAGGATTTTCGAAAATAATTACCAGAAGTCATCAGGAGCTTGATCTGCTCGACAGAAAAAAAGTCTTTGATTTTTTTGGACAAGAAAACCCTCAGTGGGTTTTTCTTGCTGCTGCCAAAGTAGGAGGAATTTACGCAAATAATACCTATCCCGCAGATTTCTTGTTAGAAAATCTTAAAATACAGAATAATATCATTGAAGCTTGTTACCAATTTGGTGTTGAAAAATTGCTTTTTTTAGGTTCAAGCTGCATTTTTCCTAAGTTAGCTCCTCAACCGATTAAAGAAGAATATCTTCTTACTTCCCCACTTGAACCGACTAACGAAGCCTACGCAATAGCCAAAATTGAGGGCATTAAATTATGCGCAGCCATGAACCGACAGCATGGAACAAATTACATTAGTGTTATGCCTGCGAATTTATATGGCTTCAACGATAACTATCGGTCCCCAAACGCCCATGCTCTGCCTATGTTGCTTAGGCGATTTCATGAGGCAAAAATGAAGCAGGAAAAAGAGGTGCTTGTATGGGGCACTGGCAAACCAAGGAGAGAATTTCTTTTTAGCGATGATTTGGCAGAAGCCTGTCTGTTTTTAATGGAAAATTGCGAGGCAAAAGATATCGGCGAGTTTATCAATATAGGCATTGGAAAAGATTGCACAATCCTGGAGTTGGCACAAGAGATCAAGAACGTGGTTGGCTTCAAGGGAGAGATCGTTTTTGATTCTTCAAGGCCGGATGGAACACCGCGCAAATTGCTTGATGTGAGTAGAATGAATGCATTGGGGTGGAGTGCTAAAACAAGTCTTAAAGAAGGTTTGAAAAGAACCTATGAAGACTTTTTAACTAATCCAGAAATTAGGTTATAAAATGAAAATAGGTTTTTATATTAAATGGGACAAGCATTCCTTAGCCTCAAGTGGAAATGTTATTGGCGATGAGTTGGTTGGTGAATCTCTATGCAGGGCGTTAATAAAACTACCGGAAGTAGCCAGTTCTGAGTTGTATGCGCCGAATTATTTACCACATGATTCGTTAGATGTAATGATATATTTGAACGATACAAAACCAAATGAAAAATGGGCCAAAAAACATGTTTTATATTTCCAAAATGGCTACGGGGATAAGGCGCCTGACCTTCTTAAGAGATTTCAGAAGGTCGGTTATGATGGCTATGTGTTTTTTTCCAAACGATTACTAAAAATGCATCAGGAATCAGGCTATAATGGGATTTTTCTTCCATTTGGTGTTGACACTACTCTCTTTTATCCACGTAAACATGATAAGCGATATGCGTTTGATATAGCTTATGTTGGTAACGATATCAAAGGGCAAGACCGCACAATGCGCTATCTTTATCCTGCGGCCCAATACAATTTCGCACTTTTCGGCAACTGGAAGATACCGAAGGCAAGGTTCAGATTTTGGAGAAATTGGCGAAAACAACCGCCGTATAAAAAACTTTTTGAAAATATATGCAAAGGTAAAATCCCTCAGGAGATGGTGCCTGTTTTATATAACAACACTAAGATAAACCTGAATTGCACCTTACAGTCATGTGTGGATTGGGATGTGATTACTCTACGCACCTATGAGATAATGGCCTGCAACGGTTTTCTGATTTCTGATAAAGTGCCCAGTGCTCAAGACACATTGCAGGATTATGTTGTATTTACAGAAGGTGGGGCTGAACTGACGGAAAAGATTGATTATTATTTGTCAAACGAAAAAGAACGAAAGGCCATTGCGGGGCGCGGTTATGAATATGTTATGAAACATGCATCAATAGATGCTCGCGCCAAAGAAGTGTTTGAGTTCTTGGGAGGAATAAGATGAAAGTTGTATTTGTTAATGCACCTGTTATCAGATCAAAAGATTCATCCCCAGAAAACAATTTCAAAATAGATGGGTTTGTTTTCAAACCGGTATATAGAAAAATACCAGCCGCCGGTCTTCTTTTCAATTTACTGAATAAAACCATTGGACTTGGCAAAGGTATTCGGTATGGCGTTCGTGCAGGTTCAAGATGGCCATGGACAATGAATAGACCGCATGGAGGCCCCCCTTATCCATTTTTCATGGGTTATGCAGCAGCCTATTTAAAATCAAATGGATACGATGTTACCATAATTGATGCTGTAGCTAATGAGCAATATTCTTACGAAGCATTTTTTGAAGAGGTAAAAGCAGAAAAACCTGATATTGTTGTGGTTGAATGTTCAACACCGACGATTGATATCGATTTATGGGTAGCAAAACGAATCAGCGAATTTACAGAAGTTGCGCTTGCCGGGCCTCATTTAACAACGAATGCAGAATCTATTCAAAAGAAGAACTCATATGTTAAATATTTACTCAAGGGTGAATATATTTTAAATAGCCTGGAAATGGTCAGGGCCAGACAAGGTGGAATCTATGAATCAAAAGTTGTAAAAGACTTGGATTCAGTACCATTCCCTTTTCGGGATTATAGAGGGGGAGAGAAGTATTATGACCCTACTATGCCAACTGCGAGTCCTCAACTTCAAATCTATTCAAGCAAGGGGTGTCCGTTTAAATGCACATTCTGTGCATGGCCGCAGACGATGTATAACGGCATAGTTGCTCGCAGAAAACCCAAAAATGTTGCTCAGGAAATAAGAGAAGCAATTGACATTCATGGGTATAAAAGCATCTTTTTCGATGATGATACCTTCAACCTGGGACCTAAACGGATAAGTGAATTGTGCGATCATTTAAAAGAAATCGGATTACCATGGACAATGATGGGTCGGCTCGATGCTTCTCCTGACTGGTTATATGACAAGATGGTTGATAGTGGCTGCGTTGGAATGCGTTTTGGCATAGAGACATTTAATCTGGAAGTGCTTGGAAAGGTGAAGAAAGGCTTGGAACGTACCGACTTCCGCAAAACACTATCATATATTTCAAAAAAATATCCGAGGCTGATGATACATCTGACAATGATGAAAAATTTGCCTGGGCAAACGGAAGATATACATAAATTGGATATGGATATATTAGCAGATCTTGGTTTTGCTGAAAAAGGTAATATTTACCGAAACTTCCAACTTTCTCGCTGCGCACCATTTCCGGGAACTGAAATGTACAATGAACTTGTCGAAAAATTTGGTGAGGGGAAATTGAATGATTATAAATTATATGATGGCGGTCAAGAAACTGTGATGAAAGAGGTTTAGCAATGGATAAACCAATGGTTATGATAGTTGGAGCTTCAAGTTTTATTGGAAGCCATTTGTATTCATATTTAAAAACCAAATTGAGCGATAGATATATTGTAAAAGGTACATATAACTCGCGGCAAATTTTTAGAGAACTTGAACACCTAGATATTACCAATAAAAAGGCGGTTGAAAGATTCTTTTTATTTTATCGTCCTGATTACATCCTGTGGGTGGCCGGACTTAAAGATATAAAAAAATGTGAAGAGAATTTAGAGCTTGCCTATGCAATCAATACACGCTCGGTAAAGAATCTGATATCAGTTATAGAAACACATAGCTTACCTTCCAGGATTATCCATTTTTCATCTGATTATGTTTTTGATGGAGAGAATGGCAATTTTTCTGAAACAGATAAGCCAAATCCAAAAAACAACTATGGACAAACAAATTTTCTTGCAGAAAAAGCCTTATTAGCCTCTTTAATAGATTACAAAATTGTCAGGCCCTCAGCAGTCATGGGTAAGAGAGGAATTTTTTTTGACTGGCTTGTGGAAAGTATAACCAAGGGAATTGAATTGTCGATGTTTGATAATATTTATTTTACACCAACTCCAATCTCATTGTTAAATGAAATGATCCTTCATGTGCTCAATAAGTATGATGAAATTCCACAAAAAATTATACATATTGTAGGTGAGGAAAGATTAACTCGTTATCAATTTGCAAAGAAACTCGGTGCAATGCTTCAAAAGAAAGACGCAAAGATTAAATCGGAAATAGCTGATCTTAAAAATGTGCTGTTCTTAAAGGACTTATCATTGGCGCAATCAGAGCTTGTAAAAAATTGTCAATCGATGTCTTTTGATCATTATTTAATGAAAGAGGTTGCCAGTGTTAAAACTCATTAAACGCTATTTTATGCACACAGACAAGCGAGGCACCTTTGAAGGTCTGGTTAATTTTGGAGAATGGAAGGAAATAAATCTGATTTCTTCATTAGCTGGTGTTGAGAGAGGAAATCATTATCATAAGGAAACGTTGGAATTATTTATCATTTTGGAAGGCAAAATAAATGTAATTTTGGAAAAAGTAAAAGATGGCAAATTGGTTGGCAGCAAAACAGAAAAGATTGTTAAGGGAGGGGATGTTTTTTTGATTGATCCATTCGTAAATCACACATTTCGTATACTTGATGAAGCAAAATGGATAAATGTGCTTTCGAAAAAGATAGATCCAAAAAATTCTGATATCCATGAAGCATCAAATATTATCAGGTTATGAATGGACGTGAAGCTAATGGGCAAGATAACTTGCTAATTTTTTAGTGGTAAAATATGTATTCAGGAAAAGCCTCTCAGATAAAAACAAATTTTATCCCGCCGCATCCGCTGAAAACAGCGGTACTATTTCTGGTCTTTAACCGTCCTGATACCACAAAACAGGTATTTGAAGCGATTCGCAAGGCAAAACCGCCCAGGCTTTACGTAGCCGCCGACGGGCCGAGGGCTGAAAAAGCTGACGAGGCTGAAAAATGTGAGGAAGTACGGCGGATTGCGATTCAGGTAGATTGGGATTGCGAGGTGAAAACCCTGTTTCGAGATAAGAATCTGGGATGTAAATATGCCGTAAGCGGCGCAATTGACTGGTTTTTTGAAAATGAAGAGGAAGGTATCATTCTGGAAGACGACTGTCTGCCCAGTCAGAGCTTTTTCTGGTTTTGCGAAGAGTTGCTGGAGAGGTATCGGGATGATATGCGGGTGATGGTGGTGTCGGGGGATAATTTTCAAAAGGATACCGCCCGCAATGAGTTCAGCTATTATTTTTCAAGATACAACCATTGTTGGGGTTGGGCAAGCTGGCGGCGGGCATGGTTATATTATGAAAAGGATATGCAATCGTGGCCGTATATCCTTGATAATGGCTATATGCAAGATATTCTGTCAGATAAAACAGCAGCAAAATATTGGGGCAAAATATTTGAAGCTGTATATAAAAATAAAATTGATACTTGGGACTATCAGTGGACTTTTTCATGCTGGATACAAAATGGTTTGACTGTTTTGCCCAATGTGAATCTGGTTTCAAACATTGGATTTGATGGGGATGCAACACATACAACAGGCAAAAACAATGCTAACTCCAAAATCCCAGTTTTTAATTTGTCATTTCCCTTAAAACATCCAAACTGGGTGATAAGAGATAAGAGAGCTGATGACTACACGCAAAAAACAATTTTCAATCAACGCAATATTTTTTATCGGGTGATTAGAAGGTTGTACAGGTTGATATCTTAAATATTTGGGCTGGTTGCTTTTGCAGTCATATAAGGATTTTTCTTTAAGAATATGAATATTAATTGTTCGGATTTAAACCTTAATCAGGCGGTTAAAAATGAAATATCGCAATTATTGAAGTTGGTTGAGCACAATAAAGATGATCTTGAAAATATATGGCAATTAATGGACATGGTCTGGGATGAATACGGCTGTAACAACAAAAAACTCAATTGGGGTAATATTGATAAATTCTATTCCCATCCGGTATGGTTATTAAATGGTTTGTTTGTTGAGCAACATGCCTTATCCATGCAACATAGGAATGCAATCAGCGATTGGATTGCTAATAAATCATCTATAAGCAAAATATTGGATTATGGAGGTGGTTTTGGCACGCTGGCAAGACTAATTGCTGATAAAAATCCTTCTTTATTGGTAGATATATATGAACCGCACCCTTCTGATTATTCAAAACAAAAAATATCCGATTATCCCCAGATACGATTTATTAGTAATATTAAGAAGAAATATGATGTGCTTGTAAGCACGGATGTGCTTGAACATGTTCCTGATCCTCTAAAAACATTTGAGAAAATGATCTTAGCCGTCAAGAATGATGGATGTTTGATTATCGCCAATAATTTTTTCCCGGTCATAAAATGTCACCTGCCACAAACATTTCACCTGAGATATGCTTTTAATGTGTTTGCAAAACTTATGGGCTTGGTGATTGTGGGGCCATTAGAAGGAAGCCATGCAACAATATTCAGAAAAAATAATAATAAGCCTGTTAATTGGCCTGTCGTAAGATTGTTAGAAAAAGTATCTAAGGGGTTGTTTCCTTTAATTGAGTTTTTAAAACCGGGTTTAAGGCCGATTTGTAGATTGGTAAAACATGAAAATACTCCATCTTAACACCTATGACATCTCCGGCGGCGCGGCCCGCGCAGCCTATCGTATCCACAAAGGCTTGCAAGGAGTTGGCATGGATTCAAAAATGCTGGTGCAGACCAAATTGAGCGATGACAAAACAGTCATATGTCCCGGCAATAAATTTAAAAAAGGGCTTGCACTGCTGCGTCCAACTCTTGATTTTACTTTTAAAAATCCTTTTTCAGGAGACTCTAAAACAATCTTCTCCCCTGCATGGCTCCCCTTTTCAAATATTCCTGCTCAAATTGATTCCATCTCGCCGGACGTTGTCCATCTCCACTGGATCTGCAACGGTATGCTGCGGATTGAAGATCTTAAACGAATCAATAAACCAATAATCTGGACGCTTCATGATATGTGGGCATTTACCGGCGGGTGTCATTATAGTGATGGATGTGATCGGTTTCAGCAAGACTGTGGCAATTGCTCGCAATTGAACAGGAGCAGTAAAAACGACCTTAGCCGGTCAATATTGAGGCGGAAGAAAAAGGCATGGGCCGGGCTTGATATCACCATTGTAACGCCAAGCAAGTGGCTTGCTGAATGTGCAAAAGAAAGCAGTTTGTTTAAAGATCGGCGCATTGAGATAATTCATAATGGTTTAGATCTCAATCTGTATAAGCCGATTGATAAAACAACTGCCCGCGAGATATGGGATTTGCCAATTAATAAAAAATTGATTCTCTTTGGGGCAATGAACGCAACCAGCGAGTACAGGAAAGGATTTGACCTGCTTTATAAGTGTCTAAAACAATTAGCTGCCAAATGGTCAGACAAGGCAGAATTGGTTGTCTTTGGCGCCAGCGAACCAGAGAACCCGCCTGATTTTGGCTTGCCCGTGCATTATCTGGGATGTTTGCATGATGATGTCAGCCTTTCGCTCCTCTATGCTGCGGCGGATGTGATGGTAGTTCCTTCGCGGCAAGAGGCATTTGGGCAAACGGCATCCGAAAGTTTGGCTTGCGGTATACCGGTTGTAACGTTTGGTGCGACAGGTCTGCTTGATATTGTAGAATATCAACTAAACGGCTACCTTGCAAAATCATTTGACACCAGCGATCTTGCCGCCGGCATTAACTGGGTTCTATCCAATGAAAATCGCCATAAAGAGCTTTGCATAAAGGCCAGAGAAAAGGCTGTGGCCTGTTTTGATATTGAGAAAGTGGCAGGGCAGTATGAAAGTCTCTATCAGGAGATAACAGCATGAAGATTGAACACCTCGGAGCAAAAAATTGCGTCACAGGCTCATGCCATCTTGTGCAGACCTGTTCGGGTTCAGATAGCGGTGTGAATATCCTTGTGGACTGCGGCAAAGCCTATGGTCATGACCCTGAGCTTGCCTTTGACCGGTTTCCTGTTTTACCACGGGATATTGATTATCTGTTTCTTACCCATGCGCATATTGATCATATCGGAAGGGTGCCTGATCTGATTGATGCTGGATTTCGGGGCGAGATAATCTGCACTCACGCCACAAAAGCGCTTTTGATTCCCATGCTTCACGACTCCCTCTCTTTTACGGATAAAAGCGACAAACAGATTCAGTGCCTTGAAAAAACCATTGATGAACTTTCCTGGGACTTTGAGTATAATGAAGTGGAGGACCAGGGGGTCGGGCCAAGCTAACAACCTACAATGATTGACAATAGGATGAAAACGGGGTCCGTTTTTCGGCCTATATGATCGTTTTCATAGTAAAAAAGGAGATTATAGTTAGGGACACCCATGGCAAGAGCGAAAAGACATTATATTCCGGGTCAAATTTGGCATCTCACCCATCGGTGTCATAAACGAGAATTTTTGCTCAAATTCTCGAAAGATCGTCGTCGTTGGCTCCAGTGGCTTTATGAAGCAAGGAAGCGATATAATTTGACGATCTTGAATTACACGGTCACATCGAACCACATTCATCTACTTGTAATGGACGACGGAAAACGAGATGTAATTCCGAAGTCAATTCAGCTTGTGGCAGGAAGGACAGGCCAGGAATACAACCAAAGAAAGAAGCGTAAAGGAGCATTCTGGGAGGACCGCTATCATGCAACTGCTATTGAAAACGGCAAGCACCTGATCCGCTGCCTCATTTACATTGATCTGAATATGGTGAGGACCGGGGTTATAGCTCACCCAACTCAATGGCCTTTCTCCGGCTACAACGAAATTCAGAATCCCAAAAGGAAAAACGTTCTGATACATTATGAAAAGCTGAGGGAATTACTATCGATTGATTCCTATAATCTGCTGAAAGAGTATCACAAAGGGTGGGTGGAAGAGTATCTGGATAATGGAAGTAACAGTCAGGATGACAAATGGTCAAAGAGTATTGCGGTCG
>JAUWQO010000180.1 GCA_030610995.1 Desulfobacterales bacterium | reverse complement strand
ACGGAACGTTGAAATTGGAAATTGGAAATTTGGCCTTCATGCTTTTGCACTGTTCTTCCCAATTTTCAATTTCTATTTTAATCTCTCCCCAATTTCTACTTTCCAATTTCAAATTTCAAGCCGTGAACGGCTACATCTTGTTTATCCTGTTATCCTGTCTGGTTTTTTTCAAAGGGCTAAAGTATTACAAATTTTTATAATAACAAATGTCGATTTTTTAAGCAAGGAGTATCCGAGACCTTTGCACGGCTAATATAGTTCGAAGTTTTGCAGCAGAGCAAATGCTCAAGAAGGCGGTAAAAGAAAATAACAGAAACGATATCGAAGTTTCTTCAACAGCTATTTTTGACATGGGTGGGGAGTCGGCTGAACAGGCTTTGCTTTGCACAACCCTCATTTTGGTCAATTCTGGTCATTGCGAGGAGCAAAGCGACGTGGCAATCTTGTGGCTTATCAATGTGTTATGAGATTGCTTCGCTTCGCTCGCAATGACAATACCGGGGTTATGCAAAGGTCTCGAAATGTATTTAAAATGACGAGACCTTTGAAAATTGAACATTTTCAAAGGTCTCGTCAATAATGTCCACCTGATACCGGTACTTACAGCAGGTCGTGTGCAATACCGTGGCAGCCGCCGCATTTTGTCGTGTCCATCATCATATCCTTGGAATGAGGCTCTCCATGGCATTTGCTGCACGACAGGATATCTTTATGAGCCGGATGGCATGCAACACACTTAACTGTCGTATGCTTAGTCTCTTTTTTCTGAAGCAGATTGTAAGCCTCGTCGTGGCAGCCTGCGCAGATGAGGGATGCTGTTTCCTGGTCATAGGTTATCTGGGTTGGCTTATGTACCGGGTGACAGACCATGCAGTCTGCTGTGGCCATCTTAACTTCAGGGCTGTGGGATTCGTGGCATGCATCGCATTCAGGAATGTAGCCATGTTTTTCCGCATGGCAGTCAGCACAGGTAACATCGCTGGTGTGTCTGCTCGGGTATTTGTTTATTTCACGCCCCTCCTTCGTGTGACAGAGGGCGCAGGATGCCTCAACTTCCGACATAGGGATTGCCAACGGCTTATGCGGATCAGCATGGCAGGTTAGACATGGGGTGAGGCTTTTATTTTCGCCGTGAAACGGGCCGCCGGTTGCGCTCACATGGCAAGAGGCGCATTTAGGCATGATCTCGTCATAGTTTTGTTTTCGAGGATTATAAACGTGGTACTGAGTGTGACAACGGACGCAATTGATCTGGTGCCTGGCGCCTTCCTTTTTGATGGTTTGAAAAATGGAGAAATGACACTGCCCGCACTCCGCCGTTGTAAGAGGCTTCACCTCTATATCATAAGGCGAGGTAGGTTCTTTTGCCTCTACTCTTCCAAAAGAAAGACCCCATACCAAAACTATTATTCCACCAACAAGAGCTATTCTTTTTAACCTCGTCATATCAATCCCTTTTTTTAATCGCTTTCAAATATGATGAATTCGTAAAAAGTCGAATTCATCAGGTGTTATATTGATAACTTTAACCTACTCCTTACAACTTGACCTCCGACCTCTGACCTTTACCCTTGCAAATCATGGGCTGTGCTATGACAGTCAGCACATTCAGGAAATTTTTTCAGCATGGCCTGGGAATGGGGCTCGCTGTGGCATGCAGAGCAAGGGGGTACGGCTTTATGTTTATCTTCGTGACAATAAACACAGGCCAGATCATGGTGTTTGGTCGTATTTGCCTCAAGCAGGCTTAAAGCTTCACTATGACATGCCCCGCAGTAGTGCGAGGGGGTATCATCAGAATAAGTGATCTCAAGAGGCATATGGACAGGATGGCAGCTTAAGCATGTCTCAAACTTCATATCCTCTGTGTGCTTCTCGTGGCATTCCATGCAATCAGGGATCTTTTTGTGGGTTGTTGCGTGGCACTCGTTACAAGCCATATCTGTGTGGATGCTCGGGTATTTTTTAAGCTCATCACCTACTTTTGGGTGACACGTCAAACATGGTCCGGTAATTTCGCCTTCCAACGTTAAGTCAAGAGGAGCATGGGTATCGGAATGGCAGCTTGAACAATTTTCGAGTTCATAATGGGACTCATCGCTATGACACATACTACATTCAGGGATAGCCTGTGTTCCTTGAGGCGGGTGCTCTATGTGGCAGTCTAAGCATCCAACATCATACTTGTGTTTGCCGCCGCTGGCATCTATTGTTTTTGGCTGCTGAGGGTGACACAAAACACATTGGTCATTGGTCAGTTCCGGTAGAAGGGCTTCCCTGGCGCTTACCGCTATCTGTTCGGAGGCCACCGGCGAGGGCAGAATGCCGGCTTTTTGTTCACAACCAAAAGCAAAAATCAAAACGCCTGTTGCAAAAATACTGACGAGCACAACGGTCAATTTCATCCCTTTCTGGCTCATCACTCTCAGGCTGCCGAATAATACGCCACCTCTTTTTTTCTTCAATGCACCCATTGATTCTAACCTCCCCGATAACCTGTTTGGTAAAACCCTTAAAATGCTTCAATTAAAATATTATTATGTCCCATTATCATTAGAATGTAAATAATGTCAAGCGCTTTTTCGCAACAAAATCTTTTAACCGCAAGAACGAGCGGATTTCCTGTTAACACCAGTTCGGGCCTTGTCCACAAGGTTTCACATTTTAAATTATCAGGTATATTGTATGATTTTCTAAAGGATAAACAGTGTAAGGCTTTTGCGGCTCTTTTTGATGTAAGACTTGCAGAAAATAAACAAGTGCATTAATCAAGATTTATCCTGCCCCCTAATTCCCGAGTCAAAATGAAAGCGTCGAGGGATTTTAATGTGGATGAAATCATCGATTTGTGATAATATTTATTATTTTGACAAGACTTACTGTATAATATAGTAAGCTTTAGTAAGCTTTGCACACCTATGAATCTGAGCAGTTGCGATAGTAAAAGGAGAATAATCTATGAAAATAGAATACGATAATGAGATTGATGCCCTGTATATTCGGCTGCAGGAAAAATATGTGGATCGAACAGTGGAAATAGAGGAAGGATTAAATATTGACCTTGACAAATCCGGTAAGATGATTGGGCTGGAGGTACTGGACGCTGCGGACAGGTATTCTTTGGCTGACATTTTCAATATTTCCACTGAAAATCTAATACTTGAAAAAGTATTGACAAAAAAAGTGGCTTGAAAAACAGTTTGATGGAAATATGGCAGAGGACTCAAAATGAGAAACCAATAAACTAATGGGCGTTAGAGCAAGGCAATGTTGAGAGGCAAAAAGCTGATTGACAAAAATCAAACAAACAACCAGCGTCCACCAGCACATTCGGCAAAAGTCAGGTGTTTAATTGACTTCATATATTGAAATAGCCAGGGCGAAAGTTGCAGAGGGAAGTTTTTACTTGTCACATCATGCCCAAATGGAAAGATCCTTTCACAAGGAGGGTATAAAAAGATGGAAACCTGCTATTTTTGCCGTAAAGGTATATTAGAAGACAAAAAGGTAACAGTAGATTTTAGATGGGGAACCAAGTTGGTTGTGATAGAAGAAGTTCCGGCAAAAGTCTGTAATGAATGTGGTGAAAAATACTATTCCGCTGAAGTCTCAAGAAAAATGGAGAAAATTGCCATTGAAGGGAAGAAGGAAAAAATTATAGAAGTTCCTTTGGTAAGATTACCGGTAATGCTCCCATCCAAAGGCTCACTTGCTCCTCGGAATGACTAAAACACCGGTTATGCAAAGGTCTCAAAAGGAAGGCTTTACCCCGAAACGCATAATTTCATGGGCATGGGCGTTCCCTTGCTTCCCAAATTGGATGTAGTTTTGAGAGGTTAATGCGGATTAGAGGTTAATAGCAGAAATTTAAGGATTTTTTTGATCAGAATTTTAGAGGTTGTGCAATAAAGCTCTCATTGTGTAAAGTGGAGATAAAAAAATGGGAAATGTCCAGGCCGTTATAAATTTACCGGAAGAGCTATACCTTTCCCTTTCTGCCTCCGGGTTGACTAAGGAAAAAATAGCTGGAGAATCAAGGAAACTTTTCGCACTGAAATGTTTCAAGGAAAAAGTTCTTTCATTGGGGAGGGCGTCTGAACTCTCAGGTCTTTCTAAATGGGATTTCATAGAGTATCTTAGCGATAATGGTGTTCCGGTTGTTGATTATGATCAGGATGAAATGAAACGGGAGCTTGAAACCGCTGAGAACCTCTCCAAAAGGCTCAAAAAATGATTGTTGTTAGTGATTCCACAATCCTGATTGGGCTGGTAAAAATAGGAAAATTAGACCTACTCAAAGAAATCTTTTCTAAGCTTTATATCCCTGAAGAGGTCTTTAAGGAAGTAGTGGAAAGGGGCAAAGGAAAACCTGGGTCTAAAGTCATAAAAGAAGCTACCTGGATCGAGTCAAAGCCGGTTAAGGACAAAATACAGGTGGCTTTTCTGCTGGGGAGTCTTGAAAAGGGGGAGGCTGAAGTTCTGGTTCTGGCCAGAGAATTGGAAGCCGATCTGATATTACTGGATGAGGAAAAGGCCAGAAAGAGCGCTGTCATCGCTGGTTTTGAAATAATGGGATTGCTCGGCCTGTTCATTTTAGCCAAGAACCTCGGCCTAATTCATGAAGTCCGGCCCTTCGTTGATGAACTCATAATAAAGAAGTTCAGAATCAGTGATAAAATAATTGAGAAAACATTAACAAAGGCTGGTGAAGCATAAAATGGGGATAATCCTTGGGAGAAACTTAAAAAGCTGAAAAGAAAAGTAAACAAGATCAAGACTCGAATAATTAATATTTAAGATATGACCCTAAATCCCTCCCCGCCTGTCGAAGATGCCGCCGTGCGGTGCCCCGTAGGTAGTTTACTATCGTACTGGGGTTAAATTGCTCTTGCTTTTATTTATTCGGGACGCGGTCCCCAATTCCCTCCTATACGATACCCAAAACGCATAATTACATTGGCGTTATACTGTGAACATCTGGACGATTGAGTTATTTGAGTATTTAAGGACGTCCC
>JAUWQO010000200.1 GCA_030610995.1 Desulfobacterales bacterium | reverse complement strand
CTTCATGCTTTTGTACTGTTGATGAACGCATTCAATTTTGGGCCGAGTTTTTCAACTATTGCCTTGTATTCTGTTGCCCTTGACTCAGATAAAACTTTTCTTCTGATGAGTTTTCGCAACCATGATTTGGTTTCTTCAAGTGAACCTCTTGAATATAGATAGAACTTTTTCCTGTCAGCGGGAGTATACCGACCATACCCTTCCGCTATATTTGCGGCTATGCTGTCGGATGATCGTATTATTTGATAGCCCACAGTGTTCTGAACCTTTTTGTTCCACTTATCAAAGTCGTGCCAAACCATATCTGATAACTCTTCCGCCAGTTTGTAGACATCCAACTCGTAAACTCGTTTCATCTCTCCCTAATTTCTACTTTCTAATTTCAAGTTTCAAGCCGTGAACGGCTACACTTATTAAAATAATTTTGCATAAGTTTTATTCATTGTCAATTATTAGTTCTTCTTTTTGTTGACTTGTAATAATGCGTATGTTACGGATTTTTTAAATGAAAATTTTGAACATATTGTAGCGCGTCTATTTTTCGCCCACAAAGAACTTTTCAATTACTTAATTTTAAGGAGGTATATTTAGATGAAGAAATTGCAGGCTCAATTAAAAACGATATCTAAGTCTCTTACAGCGCTTTCTAAGCAGGTTGATAAAATTTCAACGCGGATAAGCAAACCGCAAGCGCCTAAGGCAACTGCTGCTGCTAAAAAGACAAAAACTACCGCAGCAAAGGCAAAAAAACCAAGTGTAAAGAAAGAAACCGCAAAGCAGATGACAGCCCTTGAAACAGTATTAGGCGTAATTAAAAGAAGCAGAAAGGGAGTAACAATTGCCGGGCTGAAAGAAAAAACCGGTCTTGTTTCCAGGCAGCTCAGCAATGCTCTTTACAAACTTGCAAAGAAAGGGCAAATTATCGCAAAGGAGCGCGGCCTTTATATTAAGAAATAATAGTTGACAAGTTTTCTGTTTATTTTTTATGCGCTAAACCGGCTTAATGTAAAGACAAGAAAGCCTTTAGCTTGCCAGGCATATTATGGCAGGTTTGCTAAAGGCTTTTTTGTTTTTCGGTATGACCACAGTCACAGAACCCACAAGAAGTAATATGATAAGGGAAACAAGCTAAATGGCCATGTTTGAAAATATTATAAACAATGTCCAGATCTCTATCCCATTCGGTCTGCTTAAAGAAAAATACCTGCCGCTGGTTCTGAAGAACAGGGTCAATCCTGAGATTTCGCTTGACGGAGAAGTCATCGATACATATTCCAGAAAAGACTTTTTGGAGATAGCCTCTATTCTTCAACAGGAGGCTCTTTCTATTACCCTGCATGGACCTTTCTATGACCTGGCGCCGGGAGCCGTGGATAAAAAGATTTTGAGAACGACCCGGGAGCGCCTCAGGCAGGTCTTCGACCTCATACCGGTGTTTAAACCAATGTCTATTGTCTGCCATACCGGTTATGATAAAAACAGATATCATGAAGTGGAAAAAGAGTGGCTTGAGACGGCCATTGAGACATGGACGCCACTTGTTGATGATATACGTGGCACGGGTACAATTCTGGTTATTGAAAACGTTTTTGAAAAAACGCCTGAGATGCTTTTCAGTCTGATGAAAGGATTAGACTCGACAACAGCGGGTTTCTGTTTTGATGTAGGCCACTCGTATGTTTTCTCTGAAACCAGCATTGAGGTCTGGCTAAAGTCGCTGGGGCCTTTCCTGAAGCAGCTCCATCTCCACGATAATGACGGAACATGGGATGATCATTGGGCAATCGGTACAGGAAAGATCGATTTTGAGATCTTGTTCAGATTTTTGGAGGAAAATCGACTGAGACCTGTTATAACCCTCGAGCCTCATCAGGAAGAATGGATCTGGCAAAGTCTTGAAGCCCTGTCTAAATCGGCTCGTTTTAGTCGCATTATTAAATTAGAGGGGTAAGGCAATGGGGACATCCCCACAGGTTTTCTCAGCAGCCCTCAGGAATAAATATTACTGTAGGAGGTTTAAATGCAAAGTTATATAAATCGAATTGTTCGTGCTGCCAAGCTTGATGTTCATCTATATGAAGAGGTTGAGACTGATAAAGGAGCAATGGGCCAAGCCATGGGAGTCGTTGTTCTTTCCAGTATAGCAGCCGGCATAGGAACAATAGGAACTACAGGAGTAAAGGGAATCGTTATCGGGACGATCATAGCGCTCATTGCCTGGTATGCTTGGGCATATATTACATATTTTGTCGGCGCTAAAATCCTTCCTGAGCCGCAGACCAAAACCCATCCTGGTGAACTATTGCGAACCATCGGGTTTGCAAGCTCTCCAGGATTAATTAGAGTATTGGCTATCATACCTGGAATAGCTGGAATAATTTTTCTGATCACTTCGATTTGGATGTTAATAGCTATGGTTATTGCTGTAAAGCAAGCTCTTGACTATCAGAGCACACTACGAGCTGTGGGGGTCTGTATCATTGGCTGGGTCATTCAAACAATAATAATTATGGTTTTGTTTTCTGTTTTAGGAGGTGGTTATTCAAAGCCTGTTTAATTCTTTGATGGAGAGGAATTGGTGCCTTTTTACGAGATCATCAAACGTGATTGTATAGGAATTTCCTTTTCTAAATAACAAATCACAAATATCAAATAAATTACAATGACCAAAATTCAAAATCCCAAACCCGTACATGATCTTGAAGAAAAAACATTTTAATAAGGAATGTTTTGTTCATTGAATATTGAAATTTGGGATTTATTTGTAATTTGATGCTTGAAATTTGGGATTTTATAAGTTCAGTATACCTTTAAAAATATTGCCGTAATGAAGTTAAAGGATTTTTACAATGCTGAAAAAACTGTTTGGCTTAAAATTTTTACTCTATAGTCTTATTTTTTTAGTTGCATTATCTTTTCAAGTTACCACCCCCACCCTCTTCAAGGGGGAGGGTTTGGGAGTGGGAGGGGGTGAGGCTGGTAAGTATTTAACAGTTGCGAGTGCCGCTGTTGATAGGCCATGTTTTCAGACAGAGTGGCCGCATGAAAAAAGCGAACTTCTTCCGGACCCATCCCTTGTGTTCGGAAGACTGCCAAACGGCTTCAGGTATGTGTTGATGGAAAACCGAAAACCAAAGGACAGGGTGAGCATGCACCTGAATGTTCAGGTTGGATCGATGCATGAGTCTGACC
>JAUWQO010000018.1 GCA_030610995.1 Desulfobacterales bacterium | reverse complement strand
TTGCCGGCAAGATGTGCCATAAGAAAGCAGATAAAGCTCAGTCCTGTTACAGCCATTATCAGCTTTTTGCCGATGGAAGTTTTAAATGTATTTGTAAACCAGCTCATATTTTTCTTTGCATTGTGCAATGATTTTGACTTGAACCAGTTGTTTTTCTAAGTATTTCTGTCTTGTCTGTCAATATAATTATTGAGCCACCACAAACAACAAACTATCCAAATTCCTTGACACTGTAGCCGGTTCATATTATTTTTGTAATGTTTAAGATTACGGTTTACCGTTTACCGTTCACCGTTCACGGTTCACAGTTTTTTTAATGAATTTTGTAATGATTGAAGCATGTTTGATAGTAACGGTTCACGGTTGTCGGTTCACAGTTCTCACAACTGAGCCTTTTGCTTTTATGTTTTGATCAACCGTTAACTGTAAACTGTTAACCGTGAACGATTACTATTTAAGATTACCATAAATCATATTAAATTAACGTAACCGTTCACGGTTCACGGTTCAGAGGTTCAGGGTTATTTTTCTTGGAGTGCCGGGCTAACTGCTATGCACCAATATTTTCAAATCGAAGATTGTTAGCAGTTAGCTTTTAGCAATTAGCCTTTAGATTAAAAAATCAAACTGTTAACACATTCAGTTAAGAGCTAACAGCTAATGGCTAATAGCTTTATCCTGAACCTTTGAACCTCTGAACCCATGAACGGTTACAAATTAACTAACCGGAGCTGTTTTTATGATTCAGACTGATTTAATCCACATGGTATATAATGCTTGTCTTATGGTGCAGTTTGTGTTGCTTGTACTGCTTTTTTTTTCCATTACATCATGGACTATTATAATAATTAAATATCGATATATCAAAAGGGCATTTAAAGAGTCGGTATATTTCACAGATTTTTTCTGGAAAAGCCGGGATCTTTCCGATGCTTTTGTAAAGGGTAAACATCTTCATGCAAGTCCCATCGCGAAAGTCTTCCGTGTAGGGTATGTTGAGCTTGAAAAGCTGAGCCGGTCAGGTGTTTCGATAACATCTCAATCGCAGCTATCATCCGGCGCTGAAATTACATCATTGAGCGCCAAATTCGCAGGCATAGACAATGTCAAGAGAGCTCTGCGCCGGGCCATTGATACAGAGACAACGAAAACGGCACAACTTGTTCCTTTCCTTGCCACAACCGGGAATACAACGCCTTTTATCGGTTTGTTCGGCACAGTGTGGGGCATAATGAATTCTTTTCATGGTATCGGACTCAGAGGTTCTGCGAGTTTGGCTGTTGTAGCTCCTGGAATTTCCGAGGCGCTCATTGCAACTGCAGCAGGTTTGGCTGTAGCAATACCGGCGGTTATTGCTTTTAATTATTTTATGCAGAAGATAAGAATTATTGAGACCGAACTCCAAAGTTTTGCCGCAGATTTTCTTAATATTATTGAGCGGGACATATTAAGCGAAAAGGAGGGTGGCAAATGACATCCGGCGACCACAATAGGCTCATGTCAGATATAAATGTGACGCCGTTTGTTGATGTTATGCTCGTGCTGTTGATCATTTTTATGGTAACCGCACCGATGATGATGCAAGGAGTAGATGTTTCTTTGCCGAAAACAACCTCGGATTCCCTTTCTTCTAAAGAAGATCACATTATTATTACTATCGACAGCAATAATCGGATATATATTAATGATTACCACGTGACGCTTGACTTTCTTAAAGAGAAACTAATAAAAATTTTTCAAGGTCGTAACGACCGTGAGGTCTATCTGCGTGCTGACAAAGAAATCCCTTATGGGGTGGTGGTTCGTGTTATGTCGGAGATAAAAGGGGCCGGGATTGAGAGGTTGGGCATGGTGACAGAGCCGATTATCGATGAGAACAAAAAGAAAAAAAGCTAATGGCAAATGAAAGAAAATTTAAACCATCATGCTTATTTGCTTCATGTAATGACAGGGGAGTCTCGCGCCCTGTTTTTTACTTTTGTTATTTCTACGATATTACATCTGATTTTTTTTGCGGCTTTGATTTTTGTGCCTGGCCCCAAGCCATATAAACATTTCTCACCTTCTGTTATAAATGTCAGTATGGTTGCGTTGCCTGGTCAGAAGAAAATGCCGGTCCCAGGCAGGCTGGTCGGTTTTGAAATAGAAAAAAAAATTGTAAAGTCCGAAAAGGCGCCGGTTTCCAGGATTTTACCTCCAACAGTCGCAAAAGCTAATCGAGATTCCTCGAAAGCCATTTCTGTGAGCCCTAAAAGAAAGGGGCTAAAAAAGTCACTTAAAAAAAAGACTTTTAAATCTTCCAGGGTTGTAAAAAGCGTTATTGCGCGGGTTGAAAAAAAGGTTGAGGAGTCAAGACCAAATCCTATTGCCGAGGCAATTGACCGTTTAAAAAATAAAGTGGCGATTGGCCGTCAAGAGCCTCTATCAGAAACAGGCGTGGCAGAAACAGGTGCGGCGTCACCTTCTACCGGAGTACCGGGCAGCCCGTGGGCAGGCGGAAAAAAAGCGCTTGAATTAATAGATATATATAGAGCGCAAATTTCATATCATATTGAAAAAAACTGGGCTTTCCCCAAGCAGTTGGCCGGGGGACGTATTGATTTGGTGGCTGTGGTGGTGATTAGGATTATGCGAAACGGCGAGATTAAAGATGTCTGGTTTGAAAAAAAGTCAGGCAATACCTATTTTGATGAGTCTGCCTATAAGGCTGTTATGAAATCAGATCCGCTTCCCATGCTTCCAAAAGGATATTTGCGTCCGTATTATAATCTTGGTCTGATTTTTACTCCATCGGGCTTACGATAACAGCTTGATTATAGAAGTATGGTAACAGTTCAGCCACCAAGACACCAAGTCACAAAGGAAAGATATATTTTCCAAAACCTTATATGAAAGGAAGAATTCATTCCAAAAGAACTTATAAAATCCCAAATTTCAATATTCAAATTACAAATAAATCCCACGCGCAGCGCACTCGCCGTGCTTGCGCCCGTCGCAGCAGGGGCGCTTGCGCCGCGTGAATTTCAACCCGCCGTGCTCGCGCCCTGGCGCGGCAGGTATTCAATGAAACAGGATAGTCGAGTAGTCGAGTAGTTAACAACTCGACCATTTTCCTACTCGACTACTCGACCAAAAAGGTACGGGTTTGGGATTTTGAATTTTGGTCATTGTAATTTATTTGATATTTGTGATTTGTTATTTAGAATTTGCAATGTGAGGGGATGAAAAAAGGAAATTCCTATACAATCGAGATATTGTAATGTTTATGAAACGTGTTAACAGATTGCGGGTATGGCCCGCTTATATTATCTTCCTGGTTATGGCAGCCTCGTTTTTGATTTGTCCGGCTTTGTGCCTGTCGGAATATGATTATGTTGATATAAACAATCCTTTCCTGAGAAAGATACCGATTGCAATTCCATTATTTAAGACCATGGCTAAAAGCCGGGCGGAGAAACGCTTGTCTGAAAAGGCTTCTGATCTGCTCTCTGAAACTTTGGAATTTACAGGTTATTTCAAAATGCTTGACCGTGATGCCTTTCTCGTTGATCCTGAGAAATCTGATATAACCGCTTTGAGCATCAATTTTCAGAACTGGACAAGTATCGGCGCTGAGCTTTTGATAACCGGAAGTCTCTATGTTAAGGATGATATCGTTGACATAGAACTCAGGTTGTATGATACCTTTAAATCAAAATTGCTCGTTGGTAAAAGATACAGAGGATGGATAAATGATCAACGGAAAATGATACGTCGTTTTTGCAACGATGTTATTCATTGTCTAACCGGCAAAAGGGGTATTTTTAATAGTAAAATAGCTTTTATCTCAACAGGCTCAGGAAATAAGGAGATATATATATGCGAATTTGACGGTTACAATCCAATTCAAAAAACCCATAATAAAAATATCACCCTTTCTCCGGCATGGTCGTATGACGGAAAATGGATTGCTTACACTGCTTACAAAAAGGGCAGGCCTGATCTTTATATAGAGCATTTAACGGAAAAACGCGGTGTTGTAGTCAAAAAAAAAGGCATTAATATTACACCGGCCTGGGTTCCGGGCAAATTTGCGCTGGCTGCGACCCTTTCATTTTCAGGTGACCCTGAAATTTATATGTTGACCGGAACCGGGAAAATTATTAAGAAATTGACCAGCAAATTGGGAATTGACGTGTCCCCTTCATGGTCTCCGGACGGTAAAAAGATGGCATTTGTGTCAAACAGGTCTGGAACGCCGCAAATTTATATTATGGATATTGATTCCGGAAATGTCGAAAGATTGACTTTTCAGGGTCGATATAATACATCACCAAGCTGGTCTCCAAATGGAGACAAGATAGCCTATTGTGGAGCGAACGACGGAAAGTTTAATATCTATGTAATTGGTATTGATGGCAATGACCTGCTTCAATTGACCTTTAATGAAGGGGATAACGAGTCTCCTTCATGGTCTCCGGATGGAAGCCTTATCGCTTTTAGTTCGAACAGAGAAGGTCCTAATAGAATTTATGTTATGAGCGCTTATGGAACCGATCAGAGGCTTTTGATAGCCATGCCGGGTGAACAAACAAATCCGAGATGGTCGCCAAACATAATAAGTAATTAAAATATGGCAGACTTATAATAAAGGAGGAAAAAATGCGGAAAAAATTGTGGATAAGTTTGGTTTTATTGTTGGTAATCCCTGGATTGCTGTGTATTGCTTCATGCGCTAAAAAGGTTGTTGAGCCTGCTGAGGTTTTGTCAGTTGAGGATGAGGCGGCAAGAAAGGCTGCCGCCGAAGCGGCTGAAAAAGCAGAGCAGGAAAAGCTGGCAAGGCAGCGGGCTATTGAGGAGCAGCGCCTGAAAGAGGAGCAGGCGGCGCGTGAGAAGATGGCCGCCAGGAATATGTTCATTAATGAAAATATTCATTTTGACTTTGACAAGTATAATCTTCTTCCTTTGGCCCAGCAGATTTTACAGAGAAAAGCGGAATGGCTGAGGAATAATCCCGACGTATCCGTGATTATTGAGGGGCATTGTGATGAACGCGGCACCAATGAATACAACCTTGCTCTTGGAGACAGGCGGGCCGAAAGCGCAAAGACCTACCTGATCAATCTCGGTATTGCCGGCTCTCGATTGACAACTATAAGCTATGGTGAAGAACGTCCCGTAGATCCCGGCCACAATGAAGTTGCCTGGGCAAAAAACAGGCGGGCCCATTTCACAATAGAATAGATTAACGCGCAAAAAACTGACAGGATAACAGGATGTTGTCTTAGGGGTTAGTATTCCACGGCAACGTCAAAGTAGAACACCACCAACCCGCCTGCCAACGCCTATCTTGCAGGATAGTTGTAATGACGGCACAAATGGCAATGGCGGGCAGGTGTCATTCCCGCGAACGCGGGAATCCAGTATTTCTGGCTACTTCGGCGCTTCTGGATTCCCGCTTCCGCGGGAATGACGGCTATCTTTACGACATTACATAGATGACAGGACACTAAGTTTTATTTTTTTCTTTGCGAGCTTGGCGACTTTGCGTGAGAAGCTGAAAGTTTTAATATGTTTGCTATGAAAATTATTGTTTTATTTATTGCCTGTCTTGCCATTTCGTGTGGGTGCGCGATGCAGCAGGATGTTATAGCGCTCTATGATCGTATGGCTGTTCTTGAACAGCGCAATGTTGAGCTGGAGAAGGATGAGGCTCGGTTTAAATCCCTTATGCAAGAATGCATAAAAAAACAGGAAGAAAAGGAGCATTACCATAGAACCAAGTCTGCAGATATGCATGTCATCTTAGACGGGTTCAGAGAGGAAATCCGGATCTTAAACGGAAAGCTTGAGGAGACCGAATACCTGTTAAAACGGAAAATAGCGGCTCTTGAAGATGCGGGAACAAAGAGAAAAGATGTTTTAGGTAAAGTTGAAGAAAGATCGGCTTTAAATTATGATTGCATTGTAAATATACAGCAATATCTCAATTTAGAGCCTTCGGACTCTGATTCAAAAATCAAGGCTGTGGGAAAAACCGAAAAAGGGCTTTCGGAAGATGAAGTTTACGCATCAGCTAAACAGGCATTTGATCAGGGTGATCTTGAGGCCGCTCGTGAGAAGTTTCAAAGAATAATAAAGCAATATCCAAAGTCACGGCATGCCGACAATGCACAATTCTGGATCGGCGAAATATACTATCGTGAAAAATGGTACGAAAAAGCGATATTGGAATACCAGAAGGTGATAGAAAAATATCCGAAAGGCAACAAGGTGCCGGCTTCCATTTTGAAACAGGGGTTTGCCTTTTTAAATCTCGGAGAAAAGGCAAACGCCCGTCTTATTTTAAAGGAATTGGTTCTAAAACATCCGAAATCAAATGAAGCAAAGATAGCAAGGAAGAAATTAAAGGGGTTGAAATAAAAAACAGAGCGATTAAGACCATCGGCATAGATCCAGGCCTGTCATCAACGGGCATCGGCATCGTCAGAGGGACGGAGCTTAAGGTTGAAGCTTATTCCTATGGCAGCATAACTACTTTAAAAAATATTCCATTGCCAAGTCGCCTCAACAAAATCTTTTCAAAACTTCTTATTATTTTAAAAGATGAAAAACCGGATCTTATGGTTGTAGAGGATATATTTTCTCTTCAGAAATATCCGAAGTCTGGCATAACTTTGGGGAAAGTTACAGGTATAATTCTTCTTGCCGGGAACCAACTTGATTTGCCTGTTATCGAAGTACAGGTGCGTGAAGCTAAGCAGGTTTTGACAGGAAACGGTAATGCCAGTAAAATGCAGCTCGAAAAGGCGGTCAGACATTTTCTAAATTTGACGACACCGATTAGGCCTTACCATGCTTCAGATGCATTAGGTCTTGCTCTTATTGGCCTTTATCGATACCAGGACACTTTAAAAACTCAAACAATGAAATCCCATAATACAAATAAATGATAGGTTATATTGAAGGAAAGCTGCTGAAAAAAGAGAATGAGCGCATACTTCTTCTTGCTAATCAGGTAGGATATGAGGTTTTGCTTCCTGCATTTGTTATGGACGGTTTTAAGTCAAAGGCGATCGGTAACGAGATCTCCCTGTATATTTATTACCAACAAACCGAACGGCAACCAAAGCCTGTATTGATCGGTTTTAATCTTGAGGTGGAAAGAGAATTTTTCAAGTATTTTATTTCGGTTGAAGGTATCGGGCCATTAAAAGCGGTTAAAGCGCTGACTATTCCTGTTCGTGAAATAGCAAGAGCCATTGAATCAAAAGATGTTGCCATACTAAACCGATTAAAGGGTATCGGTAAGAGAACAGCTCAAAAAATCATCGCCACCCTTGAAGGCAAGATGGATAAGTTTGCATTAATCCGCAAAATAGAAAAGGAGCGGGAAGAGAAGCCTGTTATGCGGGACTTTTCAAAGCAGGTGTTTGATGTGCTTGTTGGCCAGTTAGGTTACAGGGCTGGTGATGCCAAACGGATGATTTCTGAAGCTGTGAAACGCAATATAAACATATCAACCCCTGAAGAACTTATTGAAGAAGTATATCGCGGCGAAAAAAACTAATAAATTTAAGCCGAATTAATTATTGTAGTAGAAATTATGGCAGACAATATACTGATACATTCTTCTGATAAAAACAGCATCCTTTCTAAATCAAGTTTGCCTGTTGATCAGGAACCGGAAATAATGTCATTGCGTCCGCAAAGGCTTTCAGAATATGTTGGCCAGACCGAGATAGTTGAAACCCTTAAAATCGCGATACAAGCGGCTATGCAGCGTAAAGAGCCGATAGATCATGTCCTTTTCCATGGGCCTCCGGGCCTTGGGAAAACCACCCTGGCCTATATTATTGCCAATGAAATGGGGAACGATATTACCGTGACTTCAGGGCCGGCGCTTGAAAAAGGCGGAGATCTGATAGGGATTCTAACCCACCTTGAAGAAGGGGATGTCCTGTTTGTAGATGAGATTCATAGAATGCCAAAGACAGTGGAAGAGTTTCTATATCCTGCAATGGAAGATTTTGCCGTTGACTTTATGTTTGATAAGGGAGCGCATGCGCGTAGTCATAGATACCGTTTAAACACTTTTACCCTTATCGGCGCAACTACTCGTGTTGGGCTGTTATCAGCCCCTTTGCGGGATCGATTCGGCATATTAAGAAGCCTTGATTTTTATGGAGAAGATGACCTTGTGGAAATCGGCAGACGTTCCGCAGAATTACTTCAAGTTAGTATTGATGATAAAGGCGCAATTGAGCTTGCAAAGAGATCCAGAGGAACTCCAAGAATTATAAACAGGCTTCTTAAACGCGTAAGGGATTATGTCCAGGTTCGGGCAGATGGGAAAATTACAAAGAAGACGGTTGAAGAGGCTCTGGCTCTGGAAGGAGTTGATAAAAAAGGGTTGACTCATCTTGATCGCGGATATCTTAAAACAGTAATCAAGTTTTATCATGGTGGCCCGGTCGGCATTGAAGCGATTTCTGCAACACTTCAGGAAGAGACAGATACCCTCGTGGATGTTGTTGAGCCATATCTTCTTAAAATCGGTCTGATTATAAGGACCCCTTCAGGAAGAAAGGCTACTGAAGCAGCATACAGACACCTTGGTTTTAGTGTTCAGCAACGAGAAGCTCAAAGGTGAAAGCTGAAAGCAACGAGCAACGAGCAACCAGCTATGTCAATAATTACTCTTATTAGCGATTTTGGCGTTAATGATGAGTATGTCGGTGTCATGAAGGGCGTTATCCTTTCCATTAACCCTGCCGCAATTATCGTCGATATTACTCACCATATCGAGCCTCAGGACTTAATCCATGCCGCATATATAATAAAACATTCTTTCAAATATTTTCCTGAAGGAACAGTTCATGTTGTCGTTGTAGATCCTGGAGTTGGGAGTGACCGTGCAATAATTGCCCTTGAAATGACGGGACATATTTTTCTTGCGCCGGACAATGGCACTTTAACCCTTTTAATGGATGAAGGTAATATCGGCTCGATCGTTCGTGTTGAGGACTCACGTTATTTTTTAGAATCTGTAAGTCGAACCTTTCACGGAAGAGATATTTTTGCTCCTGTTGCTGCTTATCTATCTAAAGGGATTGGAATTAAAGCATTAGGTGTGCCAATAAATAAAATAGGTTTAAAAAGGCTGTTTGTCGAACATGCCTCCATTTCAGACAGTGGCGAACTTGTGGGGGCCGTTGTATTTATTGACAGATTCGGCAACCTGATTACGAATATAGATGAAAAGAGCCTTGATAAATTTTGTAAGGCATGCAACAAAAAAAGATTAGAATTCAGGATAGGTCAAAACAAAATTATTGGATTATCCAAAAGCTATGAAAGCGCATTGCCACAAAATCCTCTTGCCATTATCGGCAGCAGAGGATATCTTGAAATAGCTGTAAATTGCGGCAACGCAAGGAGTTATTTTATGGCAGACAGGGGGGATACGGTTACAGTGCTTAAATAAGTATTTTTTTAACCCCAGAAGTAGTTGGAGCAAAATTTACAATTAACAATTGATTATTGACAATTTGTAGTGATAGATTAAGTAGTTATTGACGCTGACCCATTTTGTATAATAATCAATAATCAATTGTAAATTACTAATTGTTAATGGGTTTTGAATATCGAATATCGAACAAGGAACCGCAGAATTACGAAGGGGTTACTTCGACATTCGATATTCCTTGTTCGACATTCTGCGGTTCAAGAAAATTTGCTTAAGTCAACAGTATTGCCCCTTTGTCAAAGGGGGATTTCGTGGCAGAGAAAGTTTGAGATAGTGAGTTTGTAAATTTCTGCTTATAGGTTTTTTTAGAGAAGGTGATGGCTCGTTATATCAAGATGCGGATATTTTATACATGGCTTGCGCTGATTATGTTGCCGGTAATTAGCCCCGGAGTTTCAGCATCACAGCATAAGGAGGCCAGGTTGAAGACCGTTGCAAGCCATCAAGCGAGTCGGGCGAAAGCGCCGGATGTGCTTATTTCATTTGATAATGACGGTGGCACAAAATATGCAGTAGTGGTTGAAAAGGACACTCAGCAGTTACTTGTCTATTCTTATGATGATTCCTTTAAGGAAATGTATCGCTTTAAATGTTCGACCGGCGAAGTGGCTGGGGGAAAATCACGCTCCGGAGACAAGAAGACGCCTGAAGGGGTCTACTTTTTCACCAATCAGTATAAAAAGAGGGATCTTTCGCCAACCTATGGAAATAGGGCCTTTCCGATAGATTATCCTAATTTTTTTGATCGCATTGATGGCCGCAAGGGGTATTCGATCTGGCTTCATGGAACCGATAAACCGATAAAACCGAGGGATTCTAATGGCTGTATTGTTCTTGCAAACAATGATATTGATAGATTAGCAAAATATATAGATTTAAATAGAACCCCGATCATCATTGTGGATAGGCTTTCCTTTGTATCAGAAGATAGCGATAATAGAATTAAAGATTCCATATTGAACTTGATTTCACAATGGAAAGATGCTCTTGAAAACGGCACTTATCATGAATATTTGAATTCATATAGCCATGAATATGTTCCTGATATTTCGTGGTGGTCTGATTGGGCCGTAATTAAAAAGGGTTTTCAGGCCTCTCACCTGGAGTTATCCGTTGAGCTGAAAAAGAATTCGATTTTCAGGCACAACGGTATTTATATGATTTTATTTGACCAGATTGTCAGTTCTTCAGGCATTAATTTATCAGTTGGACGCAAGAAGCTTTATATATCAGACATGGAAGGCCAATTCAGAATAGTTGGCGAAGAGTATCAGGTTGTTTCGAAAAGGCGTAATAGTTCTAAACAAAAACATCCTCTTGTTACTGCAAGTTGCGATCTGAAAAGCACGCTTGAAGGTAAAGATGAAATCGAAGACCTGATTGATGGATGGCTGAAAGCCTGGTCTGCTAAAGATATTAGGCGCTATGGCAAATATTATGCAAATAATTTCCGGTCCCAGGGCATGAATCTTAGGTCATGGCTTAAGTATAAAAAACGATTAAATCGGAAATACAATTTTATTAATGTTTCAAAAGATAAACTGGTTATTAAAAAAGGTAAAAAGAGGGCTGAAGCTTCTTTTGTGCAAACTTATAAATCCAGCGCCCTCGAGGCGGTAGGCATAAAACAGTTAATATTAATACGTGAAAAGGGATTGTGGAAAATCTACCGGGAAACCTGGAAAAAGTTGTAAAATCGCTGTCTTTGCCGAAACAATCAAAAAAGGCAAGGGCTAAGTCCTGGACTCTTTTGGCAATAGAGGAACGCGGGAAGATAATATCGATTGGAAGGCTTAAGGGCCTGATGATTGCATTGGTATTGACACTGGTTGTCGTTGTTGTTTCAGTTTCATCCTTATTAATTATTGCAAAAAGCGCAAGCGAAGAGAATGAGGGGTTGCGGAATGCTCTGGATATATCAAAAAAGCAGGTTGCGGCTTTGCGTGATGAAAAGGACCTTCTCATGGTTCGTCTTGTTCTGGCTGAATCCGGAGTCGAAGCCGGAATCGAAGCCAAAATCGAAGCCGGAATCGAAGATAAACCTGCCGATATCGGGAAAAAACAAAAAGGTGAAGCTTCCGGCAGTTTACCTGATAAGAGTGCATCTATTAAAACCAAGCCTGATACGGCAGATGTCGATAAAACAGTTTTATTAACCGGCGAAAAGCAGCCGGAGGAAGAAACAACTTCAGCAATATCGGCAAAGCTGCCAAACACTTCAATTAAAGATTTCGTGGTTTTATTTGAACCAGGCAGCAATATATTGAAGGTGCAGTTTAAAATAATAAAAATATCTCCCGATTCTCAGCCTGTTTCAGGGCACGCTTTTGTTATATTAAAGGATGATGAAGTTGATGAGGATAGGTGGTTGACATTTCCTCATGTTACTCTATCTTCAGGGAAACCATCTCGATATAATAAAGGACAGTATTTTTCCATTTTCCGTTTTAAAACTGTAAATTTCAAGGCACAGTATGAAGCAGACCCTGAACGGTTTAATAATGCCGAGGTATTAGTATACAATACAACAGGAGATTTGCTGCTGGAAAAAAGTTATCCGGTAACAATTACAAAGATGGTTGAGGATAGTTTAGAGTAATAATTAATGTAACTATTCAGCCACAGATTCACACAGATGAACGCAGATAGGTTTAAATACAAAAAAATCACAGAACATTAAGAATTATATTATATATCTTGGTGATGTTATAATTTTATGGTTGAACTATTACAATAAAAGAAAAAATATCAGTGATAATCAGCGTAGATCGGTGGCTGAACAGTTACTAATTAATAAATTTTTAAAAGGATTAAATTTTGTTTCAGAGGAAGAGACAATACATAACTTGTCCGGTGTGCAAAACCATAATTATTCTTTTTTCAATTATGCTTGTTTTTATCCTGCCGGATGTTGTTTGCGCGCAAAAAAAGGTACATACTGTTTTTTTTGAAGGCACCGATCATGAGCTTTATGTATACAAAATATATGGTGAACTGCCTGGAAAAACACTTCTTTTAATTGGAGGGATACAGGGAGATGAGCCGGGAGGCTTCCTCTCAGCAGATCATTATGCTGATATTAGCCTGGCAAAAGGGAATCTTATCGTAATCCCGAGGGCCAATTTTAAGTCTATTGTTTTGTATCGGCGCAAGGTAAATGATGATATGAATCGAAAGTTTGGAGAGGATCGCAAAAATAACTATGAAACCAAGATCGTTGAAATCTTAAAAAAAATGATTAATGAAAGTGATTGTCTGCTCAATCTGCACGACGGCTCAGGTTTTTATTCAGACAAATGGGAAGGGCCTTATAGAAATCCACGGAGATACGGCCAGTCGATTATCTCGGATTGTGAAGTCTATATTAATCCTGAAACAGGAAAGACCATCGACCTTGGCACTATGGCGAACTGGGTGGCCGATAAAATCAATAAGAATATAAAAAATCCCCTTCACTATATTCGTTTCAACAATCACAGAACTGCTGAAAAAAATTCCTTGCATAAGGAACAGCGCAAATCGGCCACATATTATGCTTTATATACATGTGGCATACCGGCATTTGGTATTGAGACAAATAAATCGCTTCCTATAGAATTGAAAGTGCGGTATCATAACCTTGCAATAAATGCCTTTATGGAAAAATTTGATATTATTCCCGAGACCCCTGGTTTGAATTTTGACAAACCTGTGCTTGATTATATGGTTGTTTCGATAAATGATTCTTTGCCGATAGTTGTTAAAAACCAGGAGACACTTCATATTAACTCCGGCGATATCATCATTATATCTCATATTGAGACAAACTATGAACGAGGATTAAGCGCTGATATTATTGGTTACGGAAGCATAAGAGATGTGCGCAAGAAAATCAGGGTAACGGGGCCGACAAGGATTGTTGCAAGAAAGGATTATTTCCCATGTGGAAGTGTTTATATTGCGCTTGGTGAAAGCCGTAGAAAAATGGCTAAAGGTGTATCAATTTCAAAAAAATCAATTTTAACACCTTATGTACATTCTTTCAAAACCAAAATTAACGGCAATGAAATGATTTATAAGAACAATGATCATGTCAAACTGATAAAGGGCGACACTTTTACACTTGTGGATGTGATTGGCGGTCCCGGAGATCCTTCGGATATGGTTGTAAACTTTAAAGGTTTTGTGGGTGATTCAGCCAACAATACGGGAGAGGACAGGGGGTATGTAATTAATACCGCCAAAGATCTCTGGAAGAATTATTCGCTGGATAAAAAGGGGCTAAAATATAAGGTAATAGTTACATATAAAAATCAAAAAGCAGGCGAATTGATCATCGATTTGAAAGAGCCTGCTTTGGAATAGTTACGATTTGAGAGCGTTGCACAACCCACATTTTTGCTCAATTCTGGTCATTGCGAGGAGCAAAGCGACGTGGCAATCTTGTGGATTGTCAACATGTTTTGAGATTGCTTCGCTTCGCTCGCAATGACGATGCTGTGGTTTTTCAAAGGTCTCGATTTATGATAATTAGCAGGCTATTATATACTGTGCAGGAGATATATTGTGTGGAACAAATCGGATAATATTTCTATCATTGATGAAGGTCTGACAGTTGACGGCACGATTTCTGCTAAAGGAAAATTGGTAATAAAGGGGGCTGTGAAGGGGAGTCTTGTCGGAGAAACCGTGATTGTTGCCGAAGAAGGGGTTATTTGTGCGGATACAAAGGTGGCGAGTATTACCATAGGGGGAAAGTTTGAGGGGGAATTAGAGGCATCAAACGAGCTTATAATACTTTCTACCGGTAGCTGTGGCGGCAGGGTCGTATGTAAAAATCTTGTTGTTGAGGCCGGTGGAATATTAAATGCCGATGTAAATTGTATTTCGAAACAGGAACCAACAAAATAACATGGAGAAATTTTTAAATTTCATCCTTTTCCCATTTGAATTTTGCATAAAGTGGGTAGTGATCTGACGGATAAACCCCATCAATTGTATCATATATTATTTTGCCTTCCTGAGGAATAATCCCGCCTCGATAAAGAATCCAGTCAATATGATTTCCGTTAATATTTCCTGTAAATCCATGATGGGTGCCAGGATAAGGCTCCCTGAAAATGTTTTTAAAATATAGCCGGTTGTTTGTCTTTAATTTTTGATCCCCTCCTGTAAATATCATGTAACATGGATAATATGGTGTTGCATTAAAGTCTCCCATGAGAATTACGGGCGGCTCAGGCGCCAGGTGTGATAGCCGTTTCATAATCAGCTTGGCGCTTTTTGTCTGGACTGCGGCATCAAAATCAAAGTGGGTATTTATATATATTAAAATCCGGTTTTTATTTTTAAATATTCCAATAGTACATTGTCTGGGCCAACGACTTTCCCGGGAACGGCTGGGTATCATTGGAGTTGGGCTCAGGAAAAAGTGCTCATTATGGATGCATTCCCAGTTTTTTTTATAGAAAATAATATTGTTTTGCCAAAAGGACGGAGCAGGGCTTCTCTTTCCAATAAAGTTGAATTCAGACAGGATATCTTTGAGAAAATCTGTCTGGAAATCGTTTGCTTCCTGAAAACCGATAAAGTCTACGCTATGGTTTTTTAAAAGATAGGGAAAGCATTTTTTCCGCTGATCCCAGCTATTGGGGCCATCATCTGCCAGGCCAAAACGCAGATTGAGTGTTAATACAGAAAATGTATTATCCATAAGCCGATAAACCGATTTAGGCCTTCAAAAAAGACTTCTTTGACAGGATTAACACGATATTCAGGATTAAAACATCAAAACTCATCCTGTAAATCCTCATCAAAATCTTGTTTATCTTGTTAACCTGTCTGGTTTTTTTCAAAGGGTTAAAATATTACAAAAAATTAAGTTTAACAACTTCTTTTCTATTATCAAGAAAAAAGTTGGCATTATCAAGACATTCAAACATTGCCATCCTATCTTTAATCCAAACCCATCGAGTGAGACAGTCGCCTGCTCGCCAAAGCCTTCTCTTTCTTGAAGACACATTCCACTTCATCAAATATTTGCTTGACAAAGCCTTTTATAGTCAGATAATAAGTATTCCTATCTAATAAGTAGGATTTGCGGACAAGGTTACAAATAATTTAGTTTTTTTCTATTAAGGGGGGGAGCTATGTATGAATTTGTAAGTGGGCCATTAGCCTTAATTTCATTTGCTATCTTTTTTGTCGGGATTATCACCAGAATCGTTTGGTATGTAAAAGGTCTTGATTGGCGGCTCGATAGAGTAGCCTATTCTGAGAAGCTTGGCGCCGGCATTAAGGGAGCTGCAAGATCTCTTTTCCATTGGTTGTTGCCACTCAATCGCACAACCGCAAACCATCCCATTTTTATGGCTGTAACCTATCTATTCCATATCTGCCTTGTCCTAACTCCGATCTTTCTGATGGCTCATATAGTGCTGATAGAAGAATCGTGGAATATAAGCTGGGTTACCATACCCGACAAGGTAGCAGATTATATGACTTTAGCAGTAATTGCCGCTGGAATCTTCTTTTTAATTCGTCGCCTGACTGACCCCAATGTAAAGATTTTAACAACTGCGTCGGATTATATTGTTTTAGCTATTGCATTAGCCCCTTTTATTACAGGCTATATTGCCTATCATCAATGGGAATTGGGGGCAGGATACAAATCTTGGTTAATTATACATATCCTCTGCGGCGAAATTATGCTGATATCAATTCCTTTTACAAAACTTTCGCATTTCGTTCTTTTCTTTTGTTCTAGAATCCAATTAGGAATGGACTACGGAATAAAAAGAGGAGGCATGAAAGGCAGGGGGATCGCTTGGTAATGGTGGTTTTATAACGAATTATTATTAATAATTTCATACTGGAGAGATAAATATGGCACAAGAAGCAAAAAACCAGGACTTACCACCTCTTGTCACCAGAAAAGCTGTGAAGACCAAAAAAGAGCTCGATCTTTTATTGGCAGACAAGGGCATAAGGTATTATAAGGAGATGGAAGTATTTCCCGTTGATACAGCGGCCTTAAAGAAAACTTTGGATGCTACCTGCAAGTCTCGCATCCGTACATGGCTTGAGATTTGCGCTCATTGCAGTTTGTGCGCTGACACCTGTTTCTTTTATCTTGCAAATGATAATGATCCAAAGCAGATCCCCTCTTATAAAATACAATCCACACTTGGTAAACTGGTAAAAAGAAAGGGGGATGTTGACACGCAATTCATGATAAATTGCATGGATACCGCATGGGGTAAATGTACCTGTTGTAATCGTTGCGGAATGTATTGTCCTCATGGCATTGATATGGGTGTCATGTTCAGCTACTTGAGAGGTCTGTGCTTTTCGCAGGGTTTTGTGCCGCATGAGATGAAAATCGGATCATGTATGCATTGGCTATATAACGCACAGATGGATGTTACTGTAGAAGACTATGTTGAAACCTGTGAGTGGATGGCGGAAGAAAACGAGGAATATTATCCCGGCCTTGAAATTCCTGTCGATAAAGTAGGGGCGGATATAATGTATGTAGTAAATGCCCGTGAACCAAAACATTATCCACAGGATCTTGCAGAGGCTGCAATTTTGTTCCATCTGGCCGGTGAGAGCTGGACAGTCCCCAGCAAAGGCTGGGAAGGAACAAGTTTGGCTATGTTTGCCGGTGACTGGGCATGTTGCAAGCAGCAGGTAGAAGGAGTCTATGCGGCAATGGAAAGGCTAAAAGTAAAGAGATATGTTGGCACAGAATGCGGCCATCAGCATCGTGCAACCATTACTGAAGGGCCTTACTGGGCTGGACGAAAAAACGGCGAGCCACCTGCACCGGGGTTTCATTACGTTGAGTGGGTATTAGAGGCGCTGGAAACAGGAAAGCTTAAGCTGGATCCAGCCAAAAAAATCAAAGAACCTGTCACGCTTCAGGATCCGTGCAACTATATTAGGAATCATGGTTTGACTGATGTTACAAGTAAAATCATGTCATACATAGCAGAAGATTTTCGTCCAATGAGCCCGAACCGTGAACACAATTTTTGTTGCGGCGGCGGCGGCGGAATGAACGGCATTGGACGTTATAGGCAACAAAGGAATATAGGCATGAAAGTCAAGCGTGATCAAATTCTGGCAACCGGAGCAAAATTTGTTGTTTCCGCGTGCCATAATTGCTGGGATGCAATCAGGGACCTGGAAGAAGTTTACAAAATTGGAATCAAGTGGAGTTTCCTGAAGCCTATTCTTCTCGAGATGGCGATTGTGCCGGATCATTTAAAACCAAAAGAAGAGTAACCGTTGTATATGACAAAAAAATTTGAGGCTGATTGGAATGGAAAAAAATAGGATAGCATTATATATAGCGATAGCGGGTTTGGCGTCTCTTTTTATCATTGGCGCTGTATATGCTCAGGATGACATCAAAAGCCTGAAGCATGATATCTTTGTGGAACGTGAGAGATCTGCGGCTCTTTTCCCGCATGTTCTTCATACTGATGAAGCAGAAATCGATTGTCTGGAATGTCATCATATATACAAAGATGGTGAAAATGTTTGGGATGATTCTGCTGAAACCGAGTGCGCCGAATGCCATAAGCTTGAGGCTGACGGCAAGACGATACCGCTAATGAAGGCATTTCATGAAAACTGCAAGGGGTGTCATGAAAAGGAAGGTAAAGGCCCGATTACATGCGGTGAGTGCCATCCAATGAAAAAGTGATTTTAGCAACAACCTTGACAAGAGGCCACAAAGCTTGCTATTTTTAAATTTATATACTTTTGCAGTTCAATATATTTCTGCGGTTAATCCGCCCAGGATCGTTTTTCTCAAAAAAGAAGCAAGAGGGCAAATCTAAATGAGGCTGTCAACTAAATCACGCTATGGCACCAGAGCTATGTTGGATATAGCTATAAATTATGAAAAAGGCCCTGTTTCCGTGAAGAGTTTGGCACACCGGCAGGGTATTTCTGTTAAATACATGGAACAACTAATCCCGCTGTTGAAAATGGCCGGCCTCATCAGGAGTGTTCGTGGAGCTGGAGGAGGATATACGCTCAGTAAAGATGTTCACCAGATTAAGCTGCGTGATATTATCGATGCTTTAGAGGGATCTATGTTCCCTGTAGATTGTGTTGATAATCCTGAGACATGTAATCGAGCTAAGAAATGTGTTACCTATAACATATGGAAAGATATACAAAATACAATAAACAATATGCTTGATTCCTTAACACTTGCCGATATGGTTGAACGTCAGCTTAAAATAAATAGCACAAAACCTCTCTCCGAAAAATAATTCCCGCAAAATTAGTAACAGTTTAGATTTTTTGTAACTATTCAGCCACAGATTCACCCCAGTACGATCATCTGACCTACGGGGCAGGCACAGATGAACGCAGATAGGTTTAAATACAAGTAACCAAGCGGTTCAAACTTCAAGGTTAAACTAATTTACCGTGAAAATACATTCTCGCTAAGCAACATCGCTTTCATGTCATGCCCGGAATGACGGAATTTTCATGTTATGTGGGCAACACAATAAAAGAAAAAATATCAGTGATGATCAGCGTAGATCGGTGGCTGAATAATTACGATTTTTTAAAGTGCTAAAGTGTTTTTTCGTATGAAGAGATGTTTTCACCTGATTTTTATCCTTGACAGGATATAATATTTTAATTTATAAAAACTCTTTTTAGGGAGGGGAAAATAGAGTGAAAAAATATACATACAGTGCGACTCAGTCAGATAATAAGGGTAAATGGTATATTGTTGATGCAAAAGGAGCGGTTCTCGGCAGGCTGGCTTCTTTGATAGCTTCACGTCTTAGGGGTAAACACAACCCGTTATTTACTCCACATGTGGATACAGGTGACTGGGTTATAGTTATAAACGCTGACAAAATTGTTCTTACCGGAAGGAAATTGGACCAGAAATGCTATTATCGGCATAGCGGTTATATCGGAGGGTTAAAAACAATTACCGCAAAGAAACTATTGGAAAAGAGGCCTGAAGATCTTATCCGTTTTGCTGTCAAAGGGATGCTTCCTAAAAACAGGCTTGGGAGCAAGCTGTTTAAAAAGTTGAAAGTTTATGCAGGCGATAAGCACCCTCATATATCTCAGCAACCAGAGGCTGTTTAGCGTTTTGCAACTAAAAATGTGAGTTTAAATTTAATTATTATCAGGAAATAGTATATGAATAAAGAAAATGTTTATTATGCAACAGGAAAGCGAAAGAACGCTATTGCCAGAACCTGGCTAATGCCCGGAAAGGGAGCAATTGTCGTTAATGATCGTCCAGTGGAAGATTATTTCAAGATTGAATCGGCAAAGACAATTATGACTCAGCCGCTTGCTCTAACCAATACTATTGGGTTGTTTGATATAAAGGTGCGTGTTAAAGGCGGAGGCGTTTCAGGACAGGCCGGTGCGATCAGACACGGCATTACAAAGGCGCTAATGCTATCCGACCCTGAACTCAGACAGGTTCTGAAAAAGGCCGGTTTTGTCAAACGTGATTCCAGGGTGAAAGAAAGAAAAAAATACGGTCAAAAGGGCGCAAGGGCTCATTTTCAGTTTTCAAAACGTTAATATTTATGGATATAATGGGCATCCTTCACAACAAGTCAAAAGTAGTTTACACTTTGTTGATCTTGTATTTTGGCAGTGAAATTTGAAACTAGAAATTGGAAAAAATACAAAGATGTAGATGCGTTACCTAATTTCAAATTTCCAGTTTCCAGTTTCGACATCGGTATTCAATTCGATAATACTCGCTTTTTCGAAAAAAGTGTAAACTGGTGAATGAAGGATGCCATATAAGGCTATGGATTTAGCAGCTTTAATCCTGTTTGGGGTTCAAACGTTCTGATACCGGTTGTTTCCGTTAATTCAAAAAGGATGACTTCCATTATGTGCCACACCTTTACGCCATTGCGGATGCATCCGGTTGTTGTAAATGTTTTTCTACCACAAGCCATGTGCATATGAAGCGTTGGATTACCCTCGTCGTCAGGGAAAATGGTTCCAACACCTGCTACTTCATGAACATCGTCAAGGATATGCTCCATTGGCAATATGGTTTTCATGCGTCCCTGCTCCGGCCCTACCACCAGCTTGCTGTCTTTGTCAGCTCCTCCGATAATAATTAATGATGCAGCCTTAATGGACTGCTTGCGCGCAAACCTTTCAATCTCTTCATGAACAATATCTCCGTCTTCAAGACGTATAACAAAAATACGCCCCTGTTTTGCCTGTGAATATTTCATATTGAATCCCCTTGATAAGCCATAGGTCCTCTGGTAAGGTAAAATAACATCTTATGAGAGCTGTTCTTTTCTAAAAATACGTTTTTCCCGAGGTCAATAATGATGAATTCGTAAAAAGTCGAATTCATCGAATGTGTCATTTCGACCGCAGGGAGAAATCTTATCTTTTCAATAGGTTTCAGAATAAAGATTTCTCGTTTCACTCGAAATGACAGGCCAAAGGGACTTTTTACGAGTGCATCATATTTTAATGCAAACAATTCGCCGGCAGATCATGTCGCTTCTTGAAAACCATGAAATGAATGCCAGAGGAATTTCTAAGGCATTGGGGATTCGAGAAAAAGAGGTTTACGATCATCTTGAGCATATTCGCCATTCAATAAGGCCCCAAAAAAAGAAACTTATGATTCATCCGTTTCACTGTTTGACCTGTGATTATATATTTAAAGACCGGAAACGTTTATCTCGTCCCGGTCGTTGCCCTCAATGCAAACAGGGGCATATTGAGGCTGCAACGTTTAAAATCGTATAACACTCATATTTCACAACTGTTTCCTATTTCACTTTTACGGTGCTGGCCTGGGGCCCCTTTTCTCCTAATTCTTCCACAAAACGCACCTTCGTTCCAATCTTAAGATCTTTGAACTTATCTCCAAGTACGCTGTTTTTATGAAAATAAAACTCCCGACCATCCGGTGTGGTCAGAAAGCCGTAACCTTTTTCCGGAAATAGTGCGCTGACAATGGCGCGAGGCATTTCTTCATGGTATTTGACTTTCCTGCGCCGCTCTCTATCATAATCTTCAATCTGACGTTGTGCCGCACGGAAGGCATCTCCTATGGAAACATAAAGGTCTTCATGGGGCTCTCTTTTTATCACTATCTCTTTATCAGGTACTGTTATATCGATCCGCGTATTGTACAAAACACCCTTATGACGGCGCCGGTGAGGAGCCTCAACCAGCACCCTGCATCTCATGATCTGGTCATAAAAGAGGTCTAATTTTCGCGCTTTCTCGCGAATCGCGTCTTCGATTGTCTCGGTAAGATCAAAGTTGCGGGCAGTAATCTGCAATGGAATTTTCATGGTATTTCCTCCTCCTTGTCGATCATCATTCTTTTTCCGCCGGCGGCCGGTCGGGAAACATGTAAGGGCTTTCCTTTTCCTGGGATTCAAACACATCATCGCTGATTTCATCTACATCGGCACTGGGTCTAAAAGCCGCTTTGCCTGGAGCACGGTCCTCCTGTTCCCATCTCAGCCTGTTGATTTCCAGGCGATCGACAACAGATGCAAAGTCCATGACATCTGTCAGGATTCGCAACAGAATCTGGCGCTCGTTCTCGCTTGGAACAACACCTTCCAGGTAGACCACTCCGTTTCGGCAGGAGATTTCGAGTTCTTCTTGATCGACTCTACCGTCATTACGAAGATGCTCAAGGATCACCATCTGCAGTTCCTCATCGGTCAGATTCTTATATTCATCCGGCAGTTCCGCACAGGTAATCACCTCCATGGCACGAGGCAGCTTTTTTTGTTTTTCCTCATACCTTCGTGCACATCTGCGACACAGGCGGGTTGCCGGGAGCGCTTCCATCCGTTTCAAGGAAATCATCTTCTCGCAGCTTTCACAGATCCCATAACTCCCCGCAGCAATTCTGCACAGCGCAAGATCGATATCTTCAATCTCATCCTTTTCAAGTTCACTCAACTGGTCGAAAAGACTCGTTTCATCAGCCTTTTGAGCCTCTTCTTCCAGCTCAATATCCCGCTCTCCAAGAGCCTGCCAATCAGCTTTCAACCGTCGACGCCGTTCAAATATCTCCCGGCGCTGCTTGAGGAGCACTTCTCTTGGATGAATCATGCCCTGCTTAATCATAATTATTCCTCCTGCCAAAGGTGGCTTGAAGCTGAGATGCCAAAATGCTAAGTTATTTTTGAGCAAGTTCCAAGCCTTTCACCATCCAGCAAACCAATTGAATTTATCTTTGATATGCTTAATCGTTCCTTGAAGTTATGATTTTTTTATTTTATTATTATAATAGATGGCTCAACTTAGGTCTAAGTATTCATAACAACTTGTTGGTCAAAAAACAAATGGTAAGTTCATAAACTTTCCCTTTACAAAGCTGATGATCTGATAAAAAGCTGATGGTGGGAGAATGAGGAGCAAAAAAGGAGCCCTGGTATTGATTGACGGTGCCATGGGCGAGGGAGGGGGGCAAATACTGCGGACCTCTCTGGCTCTTTCGTTATGTTTAGGCAAACCTTTCCGTATGGTAAACCTGCGCGCACGCCGAAAGAAACCGGGTTTCAGGCATCAGCACCTGGTCTGTGTCAACGCTGCGGCAAAGATCGGTGGCGCCAGGATTGAAGGAGCGACACTTGGCTCTCAGGAATTGATGTTCGCTCCAACGACCATCAGGCCTGGTCATTACCATTTTGACATTGGTACTGCCGGCAGCACCACTCTGGTGCTGCAGTCAATACTTCCTGCCTTGCTGATCGCAAACGGGCCATCAACACTGATACTCGAAGGCGGCACACATAACCCTTTTGCACCTCCGTTTGACTTTCTGCAGCAGGTCTTCCTGCCCATCATCAACCGTATGGGACCAAAGGTCGAAGCACGCCTGGAACGTCCGGGGTATTACCCCAAAGGGGGAGGCAGGTTGAGCGTGACAATCCAGCCGGCTAAAAAACTGAAAGCGTTTTGTCTCCATGAGCGAGGAAAAATTCTGGAGCAGCGCGCCATTGCCACTGTGGCCGGTCTGCCACGTCATATTGCGCAGCGAGAGATCGGTGTGATCGGGCAAAAGCTTGGATGGGGTGAAGAATGTCTCTATATCAAGGAAGAACCGGCTGACATGGGGCCGGGCAACATTGTCACCATTGAGATTAAAAGCGAATACATCTCAGAGGTATTTACCGGTTTTGGGGAAAGACGCGTCAGAGCGGAAACGGTTGCAGACAAGGCTGCTAAAGCAGCGCTCCGCTACTTGGCTGCCGGTGTGCCTGTCTGCGATCATCTCGCTGATCAGTTGCTTCTCCCCTTTGCCCTGGCAGGCGGCGGTTCCTATAACACCCTTAAACCGACTCTACACACCATGACAAATTCCGAAGTATTGAAGCTTTTCATGGATATCGAAATCAGCATGGACCGGATCAGCAAGGACATCTGGCAAATTACTCTTTCGCAAGCTTATCAGTGACAGGATGCTCACTTTAAATTTAGACCACCTTTTGAGTAGATTGTGCCAGCGTTTCGATATTCAACGGAATACCTTTTTCAGCATCTAATATAAGACAAATATTTTCTTTTTTACATTTACTTTCGCATATTCCACAACCAAAACATCTCTCAGGGATAACCTTAGCCTTCTTCTTTTTTTTGCCGTTATCCAAAATTGAGATAATTTCTATTGCATCGAATTGGCAATATTTTGCACATTCACCACAACCGACACAATCCTCTCCGATAACGGCGCGATATCCTGATGGAAGAACTGTTTTCATGTCGTACTCAAACATGAATTTCATTCCCAAACAGCAGCACTTGCAACAGTTGCAAATCGCGTAAAAACGATTTAGCATAACTGTCTTAAACCACGCCGTATGGACATGACCCCTCTGATCCTCTTCTTTGAGAATCTTTAACGCCTCTTCCGGAGTTATTCTGCGAGAACGAAACGGTTGAAACATACGGGTTAGATCAGCAAAAGGCTCGCCAACAACCAAACATACATCTGTCGGTTTACACGGATCACTTTTTTGAGCCCTGCAAGGGCATTCATAAACCACGATATTTTGAGGATTTTTGAGTATAATGTCTTTTGCATATCTATATGGAAGTACTTGATCTAAGTCCCTGAGTTCAATATTCCTATTAATGGTAATTAATTTGGCTGCATCATCCAATCGAACCACTTTGCTATGATAAGTTTCGCTTATGTGGTTACGGAACGATTTGGAATTTAGCTTTACAAGTTTTTTCAACACCCTCAAATACGTTACTGTAGCGGCATATAACGAACCATGAATTATGGTTATAGGATTGTATTTAGCTTCTTTCAAAGCATAAAGGAGAGAGTTAAGCAAAGACATATTAACCTACTATTATAAAGTGTAAACTGCTTGAACTTCTAATCTCCAATTATCTTTACAAGAACTCTTTTGCGTCTTCTGCCGTCAAACTCTCCATAAAATATCTGTTCCCAGGTTCCAAAGTCGAGTTCACCATCTGTGACCGCAACAACGACTTCACGTCCCATTATCTGCCTTTTCATGTGAGCGTCCGCGTTGTCTTCGCCGACATTATGCCTGTACATGGAGACAGGCTCATGGGGAGCAAGTTTTTCAAGCCAGACATCATAGTCGTGATGAAGACCGGATTCATCGTCATTTATAAAAACCGAGGCTGTAATATGCATGGCGTTGCAGAGTATCAAACCTTCTTTTATCCCGCTTTTTTTCAGGCACTCTCTAACTTTAGGCGTAATATTTATAAATCCTCGCCTTGCGGGAACTTCGAACCACAGCTCTTTACGGTAACTTTTCATATGATTATTCTCCTGTTATTGATTCCGGTAAGCGTAACGGTTCACGGTTTTTTCAGAATCAGCAACCGCCAGAGCCCTCTGTAATAGTGTAAACTTGACAGCAGGAGCGCTCCACCTATAGTCGTATAGACAATTGCCAGGTATTGCTTGGGAATAGGGGAATGCCGCAAAATGATTCCAAGTGTAACCATACAGGCAATGATAAGATAACTTTTCCATGCCTGAAATGCAAAAATACATCCTCTTTCAGGGAGTAGACAGATACGGTCAATATTTTTTTGAGCGATCCCTGAAAATCCAAAGCGATATACTGCCAAAGACAAAATAACCCCAAATAGCTCTAAAGGTAGAGCAGTGAGCCAGTTGATTTCCTTAAGCCAGTAATAAGCCATACGACAAAGCATCACACCCACTGTGCTCCACATCAGGCCGGCAAGAGCAATAAGCAAGTATTTGGAAACAGCCGGTTTTATTCTATTGAAAAACATCAAAATTCCTGACTAACAGCCTTACTACAGGCATGGGCGAAGTCTTCGGGATAATGCCCTATAATCCAGCGATACAGCCACTGACTGTAAGTTCCTGGTGATTTAGGATGACGGGGAATAAAAGTGTACATAAGCCGCTGGTCATTGTCCGGGTTATCAAACCTCTTGGATAGTTCGTAACAAATCATCATTTCTACACCCAATTTCTCCAGCATCCTTGCAGTTGTCAAAATAGCCATGTCCAGAGATCTTCTGATTGTAGAATTTGCCTCAAGGATATTGCCACACTTTGTTGTGGCCATAATCTGTACTTCTCCTTGAGAGCGTTGAGCTTTGGGTACAAAAGCTATGATGTTTTCGTCCTGATAGAAAATAAGGCTTTTTGCCTTGTCTTTTCTACCATCCATTCTCCTGTTATTTTTTATGGCATTAATGTATGTTTCAAAGAAGTTTTTGCCGGTACTGTTTCTGAACCGGCGGCAGAAGAGAGCTACTTCATCTCCTTGAGTATAGGTTGGAAATAAAGTGTGGCTCTCATCATTTTTTCCATTGATAAAACCCGGAGTATATTTGGGCACTATGGCAAATTGCTGGTGTATTTGCTGGTGAGAGGCATTGAGGCGATATCCTGAAGGAGATAGATCAAATCCGAAATTCCATGCCCACATTGATGCGTTAAAGGGCAAATTGGTTTTATCTCCTTCATTATGCTTTGCGGTTTCGAGAAGATGTATTCGCAAAGACTCTAACTCCTCTTCTGTGAGAGTACGTTTTTTTGCGGGGATGGAAATGCCCAGACTTTGGGCGAGCTGTGTGTAAACTCTCTGGTAGTATAAATGCCTGAGACCGATCAAATCCTCTTTCTTAAGCGCTTCGATTTTATACCTGATGGAATCATGTGCCATGTTTGCTGCATAATGTCCCCATGGGATATAGCTGTTTCCTCTCAGATATTCCCAGATGTGAGTGCCGGCAGACTTTCTATACTCTCCCACAATTTTATTAGGGCCCTGGATACCGGGAATAAGTACCATTGTCTGCTTGTAAGTATCAGGTAAAAAAGGATTGTTGGATACGATTTCAAACAGATGGCGGTTTTTAATTGCCTGTCGAATTCCTCCATTTTTTGTCTTTTCATATTGAATACCAGCGGGCTCTCCATGGGAATCAAACTCAAACAAGCACGATTTCCTGGCTAACTCTGTAAGCAGATCTGCGTCTGTGGACGTTTTGCCCAATGATATAGTCAGCGGGTCATTGTCTTCGAACTCATTTATACCGGCTTTTAATTTCGAAGCTTTGTGTTTGTTAATAATATCGAAAGGATTCGCATTTTCTATTCTTTTGTCGGCGCTTGACTTTAATATAAAAGTTGCGCCCATAAAAGGAAACGGGTTGGAGATCTCGAATACCCAGTCTGCGTTATCAATTGTTACATCATTTGCGGGAAAGTTAATTTTGTTTTCAACAGTGGTCTTGCCGTCAATATGTCCAAGAGTTGTAATGTGATCTTTTTCCCTGAGATTGACAACTGTATAATCGGGCTTGTGAATGCCGTAAACAAATTCACCAAAAGTCGATACGCAGGTCCTTACAGACAAATCATTCATACATTTTCCTTTCTCAACATTATAACCAGGGCCAAGTTCTTTTATATCCTTCCCGTGCTGCACCTATGATTTTACAGCTTAAATCTTCATATAGTAACTTACTCATTGTTTGCAATTTTTTTCAATTTTAATTATTTTAGAAAGAGGTATAACTTTGTTTGAATTTAAAAAACACCTCGATTAGGTAAAAAACACATCTGAGTTTTAATTGTCAAGCATGTATATTTTCCTGTTAAATTTAAGCAGCAGGCATTTTATATGTTTTCCCACTTTTCGTGGCATGGCGTTTTTTATACGCTATAATTTTCAAACAGATGTTCCGCATTTTTCACATTTCTGATAATGATAAACCTTAGGCTTCGTTATCAAGTTTGTGACAAGACAGAAAAAGGAGGTGTTTGATATGGGAAAACAGATATTTTCGGTACCTAATATATCATGCGGCCACTGTGTTATGTCTATAAAAAACGAACTGACCGAACTGAAAGGAGTAAAAACTGTGGAAGGTGACCCGGAAAGCAAAAACATAACAGTTGAATGGGAAGACCCGGCTACCGTGGAAACGATAAAGGATAAGTTGGCAGAGATTAATTATCCTTCAGAATAAGGGCGGAATAAAATGGCTGAGAATAAAATAACAATACCTGTTACCGGGATGACATGCGCAAGCTGTGCCCTTAATATTGAAAGGGGATTAAAAAAGCTTGAAGGCGTTGATGAAGTAAACGTCAATTTTGCGGCTGAACAGGCCGTGGTAGATTTTGATCACAAGAAGATTTTCATCGGGGATATCGTGAAAAAAATCCAGGGTTCAGGCTACGGCGTTGCAACTGCAAAGGTTGAAATGCCGGTTACAGGAATGACATGCGCGAACTGTGCCATGAATATTGAGAGGGCATTAAACAAGAAAGTTCCGGGAGTTGTTAATGCTTCAGTAAACTTTGCCACCGAGCGGGTTCAAATTGAATATGTCCCTTTGGTTTCAAGTCTTGATGAAATTATTTCAGTAATAAAAAAGGCCGGTTACGATGCAATACCACCTGATGATGATCATACGGATGAAGATGCGGAACAGATTGCCCGCAATGCTGAAATTAGAGACCAGACACGCAAGTTTGCCGTAGGGGTTGTGTTTGCCCTTCCGCTTTTTCTTTTCAGCATGGGAAGGGACTTTAGTATAATTGGAATGTGGAGCCATGCGCCTTGGGTCAACTGGTTTTTCTGGGCATTGGCAACACCTGTGCAGTTCTATACAGGGTGGGACTATTATGTCGGGGGCTTTAAAAGCCTAAAAAACAAGAGTGCGAATATGGATGTGCTTGTTGCAATGGGTTCATCTGTTGCATACTTTTATTCTGTTGCGCTTCTCATCTTTCCGGTTCTAGGACAACATGTATATTTTGAAACATCCGCAGTAATCATTACCCTTATAAAACTGGGAAAAATGCTGGAATCGCGCACAAAAGGCAGAACCGGCGGCGCAATCCGCAAACTTATGGGCCTTAGGCCAAAAACCGCAACGATAGTTGAAAATGATAAGGAAAAGGAAATACCGATAACAGAGGTTGGTCTGAATGACACTGTTGTTGTCCGTCCCGGTGAACGGATTCCGGTTGACGGAATTGTGCTTGAAGGAGAATCTGCTGTTGACGAGTCAATGCTCACCGGTGAACCTTTGCCGGTTGATAAGCGCAATGGTGATGAAGTCGTAGGGGGTACGATAAACGGGCAAGGTCTGTTAAAGTTCAGGGCGACCCGTGTCGGCAACGAAACCGCGCTGGCACACATTATTCGGCTGGTTCAGGAGGCCCAGGGAAGCAAGGCCCCGATCCAGGCTATTGCAGACAGGGTGGCGGCGATATTTGTTCCATCTGTTATTGCTGTTGCAATTGTAACCTTTGCCCTGTGGTGGTTTCTATCAGGTGAATTCGTCCCTGCAATGATAAGGCTTGTGGCCGTACTTGTGATTGCATGTCCATGTGCCCTTGGTCTTGCAACACCAACGGCAATAATGGCTGGTACCGGTAAAGGGGCTGAAAACGGCATCCTGTTTAAAAACAGCGAGGCCCTTGAAACAGCCACCAAGCTGGATACAATTGTGCTGGACAAAACCGGAACCATAACACAGGGAAAGCCGGCAGTAGTTGATATCATACCTTTTGATCCAGCCTGTGAGACTGAGAGCCAGTTGCTGAAACTAGGCGCTTCGGTTGAAAAAGGCTCTGAACACCCGATTGGAAAGTCTATAGTTAATGAAGCAGCAAACAAAAGGGTTGACCTTTTGAACCCTGAAGAATTCAAGGCAGTTGGCGGGCTTGGCGTTGAGGCAAAAATCAATGGCCAGTCTGTGATGGTTGGAAAACCCGGCTGGTTTTTGGAAATGGGGATAAACATTGAAAAAGCCCAAGAAAAAATTAGAAAGCTTCAATCTGAAGGCAAAACTGTTATGGCTGTTGTACAGGAAAATGAACTGTGCGGACTGATTTCCGTATCAGATACCTTAAAGCCGGAATCAAAAACAGCAATAGGTCATATTCAAGATCAGAACATTGATGTTGTAATGCTGACGGGAGATAACATACAGACTGCAAGAGCCATTGCCTCTGAAGTAAATATTGATGAAATTTTTGCAGAAGTTCGCCCTGAAGAAAAATCATCGAAAATTAAAGAGCTTCAGGACAGGGAAAAGAAAGTTGGAATGGTTGGAGACGGGATAAACGATGCGCCGGCACTTGCCCAGGCAGATGTGGGTCTTGCAATAGGAACCGGTACCGATGTTGCGATTGAGACAGCGGATGTTATTCTTGCAAGCGGCAGCTTAACCGGTGTATCCAGGGCTATCAGGTTAAGCAGGGCAACCATGACAACGGTAAAACAGAATCTTTTCTGGGCGTTTGGTTACAACATCATATTAATTCCTGTAGCGGCTGGAATTTTGCAGCCTTTTGATTTTTTCCCGGATTTTTTAAGACAGCTTCATCCCATTCTTGCGGCACTCGCAATGGCATTAAGCAGTATTTCTGTTGTATCGAACAGTCTTTTCCTGTATAAAGCTAAAGTCGAATAGAACACAGTGCCTGCACATTTTTATTCACTCTAAAGACCAGAACCTTTCAGCAGTACAAACACGCACCCTTAAAAAGAACTTACGACAACTATTTGGTATTAATGCTATTTATAGTGATCGCGCCAGTACAACACCTACCTGACCGTATTGTAAGAAAGCGAAAGAGTTTCTTTCACAAAAAGGGGTTGAGTTTGTTGCCTACGACGTAACAACAGACAAAGAGGCACTCAAAGAAATGATGGAGATTTCAGGAGGAGCCCGTAGCGTTCCGGTATTATCGGTATGCAATTCGAATAACATATCCCCAGGCAAGAATTAAGTTTAATAGTTGATGTCCCCTATATTCTATTTCAGTTGTCCCGGCCATTTCCTCCGGCAAACCAAGTCCCACAAACTGGATCGCATCCGGCCAATGGTCCTGAGCCGATGGACTCCCATCAAGAAGAGCTCATAGGCGTATGCAGTATTTTTAAGAATTTCTGAACTTCACCCGTGACTTCCCCGGTGATTTGTCGCGTACTTGTCTGTCCATCTCCTTGACATGTTTTTTCAATGTATCTGTGTAACCAGATGTCAGCTAATGCGCTAATCAAGACACCGAACCTTCACTCTTCCCATGCTTAAAAGATAGTTATTTACTGGACGTCCCCAAGGCACCCCCCTGGCTCTGTTTATTCTCTACCTTTTAGCCGCTCTGCGATAGCTCTGCCGGCAATGATCCCGCTTGTTGAGGCCTGAAGCAGGCCACGCGTAATACCAGCCCCATCCCCAATGGCAAACAGGTTGGTCACCTCGGTTTGCATTTCCGCCGTTACATCAAGGCGGTTGGAGTAAAGCTTGACTTCCACGCCGTAAAGAAGCGTGTGACGTCCGTAAACCCCGGGGGCTAATTTATCAAGGGCTTGAAGCATTTCGATAATGGTCACGAGATGCCGGTAGGGAAATACAAAGCTTAAGTCTCCCGGTGTAGCCTTGGCGAGAGTTGGCCTGGTAAGACAACGGTCAAGACGTGCCTTCGTACTGCGTCGACCTGCCAGCAAATCGCACAGCCTCTGAACGATCGCGCCTCCGCCGAGAAGATTCGCCAGCCTCGCAATGTAAAGCCCGTAGGCAATGGGATCGTCAAACGGCTCAGTGAACGCGCTACTCACCAAGACTGCAAAGTTGGTGTTCTCGCTCCTTTCTTTGGCATAGCTGTGACCGTTCACGGTGGTGATTCCGGCGGACTCTTCCGCGACGACCTCTCCATAGGGATTCATGCAGAAAGTGCGCACCTTGTCGTCGAATGTCTTGGAGTAGTGTATGAGTTTCGCTTCAAAGCTGATATCCGTCATTTCCCTGAGTACAACGGCCGGCAGTTCAACACGGACGCCGATATCCACGGGATTGGACTTGGTTTTAAGACCCAGGGACTCCACCGTCTTCTTCATCCAGCTTGCCCCTGATCGGCCTGGAGCGGCCACAACAAACTGACTGGTAATGGTCTGCCCGTCGGCCAGTCTCACCCCGCGAGCCTTGCCATTTTCTGACAAAAGGTTTTGGACCCGGCAACCGGTGCGCACTTCGACTAGACCCGCAAGGGAGTGTCTCAGACGGTCCAGGACAACCCGGCAGTTTTCGGTTCCGATGTGTCTGATACGCGTGGGGATCAACTCAAGCTCGGCAACGCGGGCACGGCGGGCAAAAGCTTCCAATTCTGGAGACATCTCACCATAGACATGGCCCGGCGCTCCATGAGCGACATAAATTCCATCAGCCTTGCTGAGAAGCCGGTGAAGAGACTCTTGGTCAATGAATTCCCCCAGGAATCCGCCTACGTCTGGGGAAAGCGTCAACTTGCCGTCGCTGTACGCGCCGGCTCCGCCCCAACCGCAGAGCATGTCTTCAGCGTTCTTGCGGCTGCGCTGGTTCAGGTCCTTCCCCTGCTCCAGCAAGAGAACAGACTCAATGCCAAGTTCCGCCAAGGATAGCGCCGCAAAGATACCGGCAGGACCTGCGCCAACAATGATCACTTTGTAGTCCATAGATTCGCCTCTTAACAATACCTGTGTTATGATAGCTATAGAAATTCTGCTGATTAGCCTGCATCAGTTTAATAATTCCAAGTCTATTTTCACCCAACTTTTCACCAGGCGTTTTTATTTTTTGTGCAAAGAGTTCTACAAAAAAACCAGAAAAATCGCACTTGAATAAACGTTCCGGCGAATTGGAAACACGACACGCATGGATAATTTTAAAAATTCCTCTACCCCAGGCCTCAATTAGACCTGCACGAAAAAACACATTAGCAATAACAGGCCACCATGATTCTTTCCATTCGATGTTCTGAGACTCTTTCATATTAATCGTATCTTCCCAGTTAAAAGATTTTGCATCATTCCCTGCTTTACCATTTTATATTTTTCTAATTTCTTTTCCAATACCGCTATGTCCGCATCCATGTCGCGTTATTAAACCATTAAACTTTTGCTGTTTGAAAAAAAAATAAGTTGATAAGTTTAATACGTCCCGCATGTCCCCCCAAGCTTACCGCTATAGCGAGTTATTTACTTATTTATGGACGTCCCTCAACTCGCTCCAAATCGAAACATGACTTCGGTTTTCGAAGCCAGGTACAGCCCTTCAGGCAGGTAACCATCGGCGCGAAATTTAGGTATTGTCGAATCCTGCGGCTCCATATGGACTCCTTGATGTTCGATAAACGCATTATAGCAGAAAAGACGGTAGATGCAACCCAAGCAAGTCCGTCGTATCGGACATAACTTGTAGCCGCCGAACGGCGAAGTAACCGGGCGCGCCCTGCATGAGGCGAACCCGTAGTTTCACGCGAACCGCGATAGATCACGCGCTCCGGTTAACTGACTTGTTCGGCACTTTCAGGATGCCACTTCATGTGTAGTTTTCGGTGATGAACCGCGCAGTCACGAAGATAAAGATTGATCAGGTTCTGATAAGGAATACCTGTTTCCTCCGCCATGGACTTGAAATAGGAAACGGTGTCACGATCCAGCCGCATAGTTACCGGTTGTTTTAGGTACTTGATGTAAGGATTTTTACGTCCTTTCATTTTGGAGAAATCGTAATGGTCTCTCATCGTCTATGCCTCCAATACTCATTTTCTTCATCTCCATCCGCCTTCTTGGCCGATATGATTCTAACAATCGTCTCACTTTCTCGGAAACAGTGGCAGACGACGAGAATCCGAAGTTTAAAACTCATTCCAAGCAGGATGAAACGGTCTTCATCTTCTGAATGGTCGGGGTCGAAAAATTGTATGGCATTCTCATCGTAAAAGACCGTACGCGCTTCATCGAAAGAAACGCCATGCTTTTTGATATTAGCCTTTTCCTTCCGTTTATCCCATTCAAACTGCAATTCATTCATATGTACATTGTACTTATAATAATGAGTATGTCAAGATGTAAGTTTATGCCGAACGCCGAGCTCACCTGCCGCCAACATGGCGGAACACTAAACCTTGAAAAACCACCTGCTTTAATGCGGGGCAGGGCATTTCAAAAACCGCCACGCTGTTGGCGGTCAGGTGGAGTGATTGGTTGTGTGCCGGGCACGGCACATGTTCTTAAAAGTGAGTCAAAGTTACCACGTAGTGGTGACTTTGGCAAGTCTTAGACCCAGCCAGATGGAGGCGTTCGGAGCGAAGCGGAGAGGCTTGCGAATGCAAGAGCGACTGTAAGGAGCGTCCAACGGCATAGCGGTATTACAACGGGGTATCGGTGACGGTGCCTCGGAAGGCAGTAGCTCTGCTGAGGCAGGGTACCGCGAAAGTACGGGGTGACGAACAGAAATCGAGTCAGGCGTGCATGAGTGGGACGAGCCTGCAACACAAGGTA
>JAUWQO010000098.1 GCA_030610995.1 Desulfobacterales bacterium | reverse complement strand
GGCACTGTTTAATGTGATGTCGCCAAGATACCTTCTGTATACACCGGCGCAGGATATGCTGGAACATATCAGGCTTTACAAAAGTCTGGGAAAAGCCGATTTTGTCTGGAATGTAATCAAAGCTCATGATTCAAACACCAGAACTGTCACAATCTGCGCTAAAGACCGTCCCGGACTTTTTTCTAAGATCGCAGGAATATTTACCTTAAACAGCCTCGACATTTTAGACACTCAGGCATACACATGGAAAAACAATATCGCTCTTGATATTTTTAAACTAAAGCCTCCGCCTGATCAGATTTTTGAAGATGAAAAGTGGATAAAAGCAAAGAAAAACCTTGAATCCGCTCTGTCAGGGAGGTTGAATCTTGGTAAAGCTCTCGATAAAAAAATCTCTTACTATAGAGCCTCAAAACCACATGACCTGGTAAGACCGCATCGAATCAATGTGGATAATAAAAGCTCCAGTTTTTTTACCATTATCGAGGTGCTTACCTATGATTTCCCCGGGCTTTTATTTACGATTACAGATACTCTTTACAGGTGCGGACTCGATATCCTGGTTGCCAAAATCGCAACCAAGGTCGATCAGGTAGTCGATATCTTTTATGTCAGGAATTTTGAGGGGCAAAAGGTGGATTCGGACGATCAGATTGCTAAAATAAAGGCTGGTATCGAAAAAATGTTAATAAAAACATAGCCGTTCACGGCTTGAAATCTAAATAAGGAAGTAGGAAAAAAATGAAACTAAAAAGTTTAATTCTATCTGCATGTGTTTCTCTTATACCATTTTCTTCAGCTTTTGCCGGCCAAGAGGTTTTGGATTCAGGCGACACTGCCTGGATAATAGTGGCAACAGGGTAGAGCAAGAAGAAGAAATTAAAGGACTCGACAGTTCGCTACATGCTGAGAGGGGTTTTGAGATTACATTTTAAAAGTAATAAACTAAAACTGGACTTTTCACATGGCCATTACTATATGTAATCAATTTGTATTATGGTAACCGTTCACGGCTTGAAACTTGAAATTGGAAAGTAGAAATTTGGGAGAAAGCAGGTATGCATTCCCACGCAGGAGCGTGGGAACGAGTCAAGCGCGACAGAATACAAAGCAATAGTTGATGAACTCGTAAAAAGTCATTTTGTACGTCACTCCCGCGAAAGCGGGAGTCTATAACCGATTGAATTTACTGGATTCCCGCCTTCGCGGGAATGACAAAAAGGGTAAAAATTTGGGAGAGATGAAACGAGTTTACGAGTTGACAGTACAAAAGCATGAAGACCAAATTTCCAATTTCCAATTTCCAATTTCTATTTTCTAATTTCAACGTTCCGTGAACGCTTACGTATTATGTATTAAAATTGAATTATCAAAAGAGGAGCTATTAACATGAAAAAGATCGAGGCGATCATCAAACCTTTTAAACTGGATGATGTTAAAGAAGCATTGAATGAAATCGGCATCCAGGGAATGACTATTTCAGAAGTAAAAGGCTACGGACGGCAGAGAGGGCACAAGGAGGTTTATCGTGGGGCCGAATATGTGGTTGACTTCATTCCTAAGATCAAAATCGAAATAGTTGTTGAAACTGACCTGGTGGATAAGGTGTTGGAAGCAATCATACGGGCCGCCAAAACCGGTAAAATCGGTGATGGGAAAATTTTTGTGCTCCCCACGGAAGAAGTCATCAGGGTACGCACAGGAGAAAAAGGGAAAGATGCGATATAGTCAAGTGGTCAAGTAGTCGAGTTGTCGAGTGGATATTAAGATTCAAATAGTTAATAATTTATATAATAAGGAGATTCAAATTATGACACCAAAACAGGTACTGGAAATGGCGAAAGAAAATGAGGCTAAGGTTGTTGATTTGCGATTCCTGGACTTTCCCGGGGTATGGCAACATTTTACCGTGCCCATAAGCGAACTTGATGAATCGAGCTTTGAAGACGGTTTCGGGTTTGACGGTTCAAGCATCAGGGGATGGCAGCCTATCCATGCCAGCGACATGCTTGTGATACCCGACCCTGCCACCGCAAAGATGGATCCATTCTTCGAAGTTCCTACTCTGGTTCTTATCGGAGATATAGCTGACCCCCTCACACGGGAACCTTATTCTCGCGACCCGCGCTACATCGCCAAAAAAGCGGAATTATTTCTGAAAGGCAGCGGAATCGGCGACACAGCATATATAGGGCCTGAAGCGGAATTTTTTATCTTTGATAACGTGCGGTTCGAATCTTCAACAAACATGGCTTTCTATGAGGTTGACTCTGTGGAAGGAATCTGGAACAGCGGGAGAGAGGAATGCCCGAATCTCGGATATAAGCCCAGACATAAACAGGGATACTTCCCTGTTCCGCCCACCGACAAGTTCCAGGATCTTCGCACCCAAATGCTTCTTACCCTTGAAAAACTGGGGATAGATGTTGAATGCCAGCATCACGAAGTCGCAACGGCCGGCCAGGCGGAAATCGATATGCGTTTTAAACCGCTTCTACAAATGGGCGACCAGCTTATGTGGTTCAAGTATGTGCTAAAAAACGTGGCCCAACGAGATAATCGCACGGTTACATTTATGCCGAAACCTCTTTATGGAGATAACGGCACAGGTATGCACACACATATAAGTATATGGAAAGATGAAGAGCCGATCTTTGCAGGTGATAAGTATGCCGGGGTTTCCCAGGAAGCTCTTTACGGAATCGGAGGAATTCTGAAACACTGCGGGGCGCTTTGTGCGCTTACAAACCCAACTACAAATTCATACAAACGGCTTGTCCCGGGCTTTGAAGCCCCTGTAAATCTTGCTTATTCAAGCCGCAACCGGAGCGCGGCGATTCGCATCCCGATGTACTCTGCATCTCCAAAGGCAAAACGGCTTGAATTCAGAACTCCTGATCCATCCTGTAACGGTTACCTGGCCTTTTCAGCCATTCTTATGGCTGTATTAGACGGTATCGAAAACAAGATAGACCCTGGTGAACCGCTGGACAAAGACATATACGGTCTTCCGCCGGAAGAGCTTGCCAATATACCATCTGCTCCAGGCTCTCTGGAAGAAGCGCTTGCCGCTTTAAAAGAAGACCACGCCTTCCTGCTAAAAGGGGATGTGTTTACTCAGGATGTTATTGATACGTGGATTGAATATAAAACTAAGAACGAAGTAAATCCTATTAAACTTCGTCCCCATCCACATGAATTTTTTCTTTATTTCGACATATAGGCTTTAAAGAACCCTGTCCTTAGGCGGGCAGGGTTCTTTGACTGCCAACCCCTATTATCCTAAAATCTTGTCAATTTCATCCTGATCCGATTCCATTACATATGGGATACCTGAAACTTCGGCAGCGTCCCTTGTCAGAGCGACCAGATCGTTTCTATCCATATACTGGAGAGCAAATTTTCTTGCACCAGCCATAAACTGCTGCAAGCCCTGGCGCAGACGATCCACATATGAATACATTCCGATAGCGCCGGCCGGGAGTTTTTTAAAATCTTTGCCAAACCGTTCTTTTAATTGCGCCCCAACTGCAAATAACTTTAGATATCCTGATTCAATATCTTTCCCTTCCTTTTTCATTTTTTTCGCCATTAATTTACCACGAGTCTTGCCCACCATAGCCGCTGTCATCATGGCTCTTCCCAGACAGATAGCCTTCACATATGGCGCTCCAAGCGCAATGGCCTTAAATATATGATCTTCTAAGGAAAGACCGCCAGCTATAGCAATTGGCGGAATATAGGCGCCCTTTGCTTTCAGGCGTTCACACATCTGGTAAGTCAGACATTCGAGCTCAACAGTAGGAATACCCCATTCATTCATCATGCGCCAGGGGCTCATGCCGGTACCGCCTCCGGCGCCGTCAATAGTCAACATGTCTATCTGAGCTTCTGAAGAATATTTAATGGCTCTTGCAAGATCTGCCGGACGATAAGCGCCGGTTTTTAATGTCACATACTTTGCTCCAACACCGCGAAGATATTCAACAGCTTTATAAAAAGATTCCTCATCAACCATACCAAGACGTGAGTGTCTTTCGAATGCAGTGATGCCGCCTGCCTTAAAGGCCTTCTGGACCGCCGGATTTGTCGGGTCTGGCAGAACAATATAGCCCCGCTTTTTAAGCTCCAATGCCCTTTCCAGACTGGGGAGCTTCACCTCACCGCCAATATCCTTGGCTCCCTGTCCCCATTTGAGTTCAAATATTTCTATTCCGAGCTTTTCGATAACGTATTCAGGCACGCCAAGCTTTGTATCTTCAACGTTAGCTTGAATAATAATGCCGCCCTTGCCGTCATACCACTTTTTAAAGGCTTTTATCCTACGCTCCATCTCAGGAGACTTGCTGATTTTACCATTTTTAAACTCGGCCTGCGAATCCATACCGCATATATTCTCTCCGGCCACAACAATAATGCCGGATATTGCGGCGCCGATAGCCATATGTTCCCAATTGATTCTGGCAATCTCGGTTGATCCAACAGCTCCCGTAAATACAGGAAAATCAAGTTTGATACTTCCGTCCCTTCCAACGGCTGTGGTGCAATCAACAGCGGGAAATGTGGCAACATCAGGATCGGCATCCACACCAACGGCCCCTACACAGGTACCCTGAATATTAAAATGGGAAAAATCAATCGGATAATCCTTTTCCGAACCTGCAGTAATCTTCCCAAAAGGCGCAGGGTAAATGACCTCCCTCCCTTTAACGGCTGATTCGCCGACCTCGCAGGTTCCCTTACAACCATCGAGGCATGTTACACAAAGACCTGATCCGGGCGCAGGTGATACCCTCGTTGTGGTGCGTGTAGCAGCGCTTCGATTTGGTTTACTAAATGACATAAATTACCCTCCTTACCTAAGTTGTTATAGAAATAAAAAAGACGTCTACCCCTTATAGAGGAAAGACGCCTTTGTCTTCCATAGGGCTTGCGAAAAAATAACTTGGCATTTTCGCATCCCAACTTCACCATATCTTTAACCGATTTTCATTCGCAAAAATCCTCGAAATAGCTCGCTATTCCTACGGTTTTGCTCAATCAGATCGATTAAATCTACGGCAAATTTGGGCGCGAATTCTACCAACTTATTTTTGCGCAAGCCCATATTCAAAAAAAATCTCCGCACGCCATTGTACAGAGTTTTTATAAAATTGAATTTTTAAGCCAAACATAGCAAATATGTCAAGTTATTTCGCAACTATTCAGCCACAGATTCACCCCAGTACGATCATCCCGACCTACGGGGCAGGCACAGATAAACGCAGATAGGTTTAAATACAAAGAAATCACAGAGGAAGGGGAATTATTGAAGATTGAAGATTGGTGGAATCGCTGAGTTTATGCTGAGGAACCGAAGTGCTCTATTTCTTTTTAAAAATTGATAGAATTCCTTCAATTTTCAATCGACAATATTCAATTTTCAATATTATAATTTTTGTAGCCGAACTATTACAATAAAAGAAAAAATATCAGTGATGATCAGCGTAGATCGGTAGCTGAGCAGTTACGATATTTCTTGCAAATCTATTCGAACTCTTCTGAAAGCAAAATCGCTTCGGCTACGCAGCGCATAGATTTGCGTGTATCCATACTACGTTTTCTAATCCAGGAATATGCCTCTTCACCGGTTTTATTACGACGAAGCATAAGTACTTCCTTGGCCCGCTCAACCAACTTGCGCGTCTCCAGCTCTTCCTGGATAACCTTGGTTTTAACCATTAACTCAGTATTAAGTATTGCCAGAGCCGCCTGATTCGCAACCGTTGTTATCATATTTACATCTGTTTCGGAAAATATATGAGGATGTGCCGTAAAACAGTTAAACACACCGATCGTCTTTTTATCCTTTACCTGAAGCGGAACGCTTAGCATAGATACAAGTCCAAGCTTCCTGGCCATTTCCTTTTCCTTGAACTTTGGTTCTTTTAAAACATCTTTAATAATAAGAGGGCGCTTATGCGTAACCACATAGCCAACCACACCTTCATCCAAATTTAAAGCTCTGTCACGCACATAATTGGAATCAATTGTCTGCGTGGCTTTAAGCCGAATCATTGGAGGGCTGACTGTTTCATCAATAAGCCATAAAGAACAAATTTCAACACCCGTCACCCTGGCGGTAACCATCACGATCAGTCTGAGAATATCTTCAAGGTAAAGCTCGGAAGTTATTGCCTTGCTGATGTCCATTAAAGCTTTGATGTATTTATCCTGGGTTTCTGATATGATTTTATCCATAATTATAATGTAATTTGATCCTGATCAACATCAGATCCGTTCTTCGGTATTTCCTGGACTTTCCTAAGCTTCCTTTCAATAGCCCTGGTGCGGACTTCTGCCTGACCAATAGTGCTTGTAGCTTCCTTAAGTTTTTTCTTGGTTTTGGCCAGCACATCGCCAAATCTCCCAAATTCTGTTTTAACAGCGCCCAAAAGTTCCCAGACTTCGCTGGAACGCTTCTGTATTGCAAGTGTCCTGAAACCCATGTGGAGGCTGTTCAGCAATGCCGCCAGGGTTGTTGGGCCGGTAACGGTAATACGGTATTCCCGCTGCAAAAAATCGCATAAACCGGGCATCCGTAATACCTCAGCATATAACCCTTCCACAGGCAAAAACATAATGCCAAAATCGGTTGTATTGGGAGGGTCAAGATACTTTTCTTTAATATTCCTGGCTTCCGCCTTTATACGAATTTCCAGATTTTTCATCGACTTGTCTGCCAGCTCTTTATCTGCCGCTTCTTGGGCATCTACCAGGCGCTGATAATCCTCCTGGGGAAATTTGGAGTCAATAGGCATCCAGAGAATCTGTTCCTTATCAGTGCCCTGCCCCGGCAATTTTATGGCAAATTCAACCCTGTCATTGCTATTTTTCTTTGTTGCTACATTAACATCATATTGATCCGGAGTTAAAATCTGTTCCAGGATATTGCCAAGCTGGATCTCCCCCCAGGTGCCGCGCGTCTTCACATTGGTTAATACTTTCTTCAGGTCACCAACACCTGCGGCGAGGCTGCGCATTTCTCCCAGCCCTTTATATACCTGTTCAAGCCGCTCACTGACCTGTTTAAAGGACTCACCCAGGCGAGCTTCAAGTGTTGATTGAAGTTTTTCATCAACAATTAATCTCATCTGATCCAGCTTCCTGCTGTTATCTTCCTGAAGCGACCTCAACTGGTTTTCCAGTGTCCTGCGCATTGCATTGAATTTTTCTTCATGCAGCTTGGTCATATCTCCCAGCAGTTTTGAAAAGGAATCGAGCTGGTCTTTCTGCATTCCGGCATTTTCTGTCATACGCTTAAGCAGGGAATCGCTGGAATCTTTCAGGTGTCTGCTTAATTCTTCCCTGGCATTTTTAGAATTCCTGGAAGTTTCCTCCCTGTTCAGAGCAATTTCTTCCTTTACAATGCGGCCGATATCCTCCTGCCCATTTTTCAGAAGATCAAACTGGCCTGCAATCTTTTTTAACCATTTATCCGGTTTATCTTTGTTAAGAATCAAAAGCAGGATAAGTGAAACAATAGAAAGAAGGACAATAGAAATTAATAAAATATTGGTCATTAAACGTTCCTAAAAACAAAAAAATAGCGGCGTAAATCACAGGACGCGCCGGCTGCTATAGATTTTCAGATAATTCAGGCATAAGCGCCCATTTTATTACCCACCAATGGCTATCTGGATCCTCATCCAAACACACAATGCCTCCATTCTGGAACTTTATCACCGGCTTTGCAATAGACCCTGTTATCAGAAAAGAGACCAATTTTTCCATAAAAGGCAAATGGCCTACAAGCATTAAATCTTCTCTGCTGCTTATGTTATCGGCAAAGCTTGCAACATCATCCAATGGATTTATTCCGCCAATCTCCTGAACACCAAGTTCAGGTTGCAGGGCAGATGCAAATATATCGGCGGTCTGCCGCGCCCTTTTTTTACCGCTGTGCTTAATGCATGATATATTAACGCCGTATTTCTTAGCTGCATCCGCTATACGCTTAACATCCAGGACTCCTTCATCGGAAAGACCTTTTTCAGGATCTTTATCTTTCGGCAGACTCTTGCCATGCTGCACGAGAAAAAGCGCCATAAATTATTCCTCCTTATAGTTTTTGTTGGGTTTTGTGAAATAATTATCAACATTGAAGTTTAGTGTCAAATTTATCTGTTTTTTTCTTTACTTAATTATCGTCTGATGCTTCATACTTATTGAGATCTAAATTCGAAAAAATAAAACTAACCGTAATAGTTCAGTCACAAAGACACTAAGATTCTAATCCGCCAACGGGCTCTGGCGGATATTTCTTATGCACAGCAAAAAAGTAACATCTGTAAATTTTTCGACCTGTGCGGTTAGATAATTTTCAAGTCCCCTCTAATAAGAGGGGATTTAGGGGTGTGTTCATGTGATATGCTGCTACATCTGCGCTTCGGATAATGTGCTGCGTCTTTTTTACACACCCCGTCCGCTTCGCGTCCACCCCTCTTGTTAGAGGGAATTTGAGAGGATTAACCGCACAGATCGAAATTTTTTGGGGAATGAATTCTTCCTTTCATATAAGGTTTTGAAAAATATGTCTTTCCTTTGTGACTTGGTGTCTTGGTGGCTAAACTGTTACAACTAACCTATTTAAAATCGATGAACAAATTCAAACAAGCTTCAAAAAGCCTTCAGCAAAAGAGAGAAAGTTTGATTTCAAGCTTCTTAAAGGGTAAAGAACCGGATTTTCTTGGGCAGCATACCAGAATTTTAGACGAATATTTCCGTGAAGGTTATGAAACAAGCTTAATCGGCCCGGAAATGGGCGCCATTAAAAATCCTTACGCAATCATTGCTGTTGGCGGTTATGGCAGGCAGGAACAATGTGTCCATTCAGATATAGACCTTCTTTTCCTTTTTAATAAAGAAATCCCCGATAGAACTGAGGATCTTATTAGAGAGATTCTTTACCCGCTATGGGATATCGGCCTTGATATCGGTTATGCTACCAGATCGCTGAAGGAATGTGTGAGCCTGGCAAAAAAAGATATTGAGGTGCTTACCTCTCTTCTGGATGCCCGTTTTATATGCGGAATCTCTTCTTTGTATTCCGAGCTAATGGAACTGGTCCGTAAAAAAATACTGTTAAAACAACCCCAAAAAATAACCAACACGCTTATCGAAAACAACAGGAAGCGTCACCAACGCTTCGGAGACTCTACATATCTTCTTGAACCAAACCTGAAGGAGGGCCGTGGAGGGCTGAGGGATTACCACACAATGCTGTGGATCGCCAAGATTAAATCGGATATTAAGCAGCCCAGAGATCTTGAGTATTATGGTTACCTGTCCAATGAGGAGTACAACGCTTTAACAAACACCCTTTCATTTATATGGAATGTCAGAAACCGTTTGCAACACTTGGCCGGCAGAAAATGCGATCACCTTTATTTTGAATACCAGATAAAATTAGCCGAAGATCTTCATTTTAAAAAGGGAAATGGGCAGGAGCCGGTAGAAAAATTTTTAGGCAAACTCCACAGCCGGATGGAACTGTTAAAAGAACAGCTTTTGATGTTTCTTTACGAACAGGAATATACAAAAAGATCGAGTCTCAAAACAAAACCAGCAAAGCGGGTCAAAGTAAAGGGGCTGAGCATTATCAAGAACAGATTAAACTTTAGAACTTCGGAGGATATTTTGAGCTCTCCGGGTTTGATGATAAAGATATTTGAGGAAAGCGCGCGCCTGAATATACCGCTTAGCGCTGAGGCCAAACGACTTGTAAAGGATTTTGCATATTTGATTAATGACGATTTCAGGTCTTCAGCTTTTGCTGTAAAATCATTTCAAAAGATTTTAGTAAGTTATGCTCCAACACTTAATGTTTTAGATGAAATGTTGAGCGCCGGTTTTCTTGTGCGGTTTATACCTGAAATCAAAGGGATAGTTAATCGTTTTCAGTATGATGAGTATCATCTGTATCCTGTAGATAAACATATGCTGCGCACGGTTCAGGCAATAAAAAATTTCGGCACAGCAAGAGACGCGTCTAATGACCCATTATGCGGCAAGCTGTATAAACAAATAGCCGACAAAAAATTAATGCTGTGGGCGGCTCTTCTTCACGATGTCGGGAAAAGAGAACCTGGCGCGGGCCATTCACATAGAGGCTCTCTAATGGCCCGGTCTATCCTAACCGCAAAACATTTAAAGCCCGAGGATATTGAAACAGTTGTATTTTTAGTGGAGAACCATCTCTTTCTGATCAAAACTGCAACCAGAAGAGATATTAATGATGAGCAAACCGCAATTGCCTGCGCCAGAAAGATTAAGGATGTAAAAAGTCTCAAAATGCTCTACCTTCTGACAGTTGCCGACTCTATTTCAACCGGGCCAAAGGCATGGTCCAGTTGGACTTCGACGCTGTTAAAAAATCTTTTTTTTAAGGTCCATCGTATTCTGGAAAAAGGTGAGCTGGCAACAGAAGAGGCAATCGAACTTATTGAAAAGAAAAAAAAGGAGCTT
>JAUWQO010000053.1 GCA_030610995.1 Desulfobacterales bacterium | reverse complement strand
CCCTTGCTCAAAATTAGTAAGGGTCAAAGGCAGACTTGACCCCATTTTCAAGCGCCCCGTCCCACGCAGTAAATCCCAACATTCCATGGGGATCTCGGATTTCACACTAACATGAGTCAAGAGCAGACTTGACCCCCTGCCTTGATTCCTCATGTGGGGTGTGCTTTAGGAAATGTTGCTACTCTGGCCAATGCCGGAGCGCAGGTTCGCTTTGGATGGAACCTGCCAAACGATTTTGGCACGTTTCTCATCCGCCCGGGTTCCGATAGCAATACTCCATTAGATAAACAAGACCCTCGTTTCTTCCCCCGTTATCATAGGATTGGAATTCATCTTTTCGTCGCTGTGGATGGACATGCTGTCCTGCGAAATATTTTTCTTGATGGCAACACCTTCCGGGATAGTCACAGCGTAGATAAGGAGCCTTTCGTAGGCAACTATATGGTGGGCGTAGGGCTCATAAGCAACATAAGGGACGTCCTTGACTAATTATACTAATTCCCTCATCGAGTTTGTGTTGTTGCGATCCATAACTCCCTCGAATTCACACCCGCCGTTTTGTCCAATTTGTCAAGGGCGTCCCCAAGGTGCCCCCCAGTGCGGACCCGCACGCTGGGTGGTGTGGGGGCCGGGGGAGAAAAACCCCCGGCTACCCGATTGGGCAATTTTGTTTATTGAGTAACTTGATCTGCAATGATCTCAAATTCCTCCAACCAAAAAAATATAGCGTCCGCTTTTGACGAGGGCTCAAGCCACCACATTATGTCAGTTGGATGCGCAAGCCCTCTGCCTACATAAAAGGCCATAAGTCTTCTAACTTCAGACATAGTTTCAGAATTAATATGAAAGCAGGCGTTTCTAACAGTTTGGAGATGTTTTGGGGCATTCAACGAAAGACCGAATCCTGTCATCAAAGACCCTGCATTATGCGGAGCTAAAGTGGGTATGGCTCTCAGCAATGCACTTTGATCACCCCAAGTTGGTTCGTGCCTCATAAAATTTACTGTTCTTGAATGATGTACTGTGTTGCCATGAATTGCTTGTTTTGCTTCATAAGAAATTCTTTGCCAAGAATTAAATCCAGTGCGTGGTGGGATTGTTGTCTCGGATCTAGTTGTGGCCCCCATACAGGATTTCATAATAATTGTCCGACAAAACAAACACCAATTCTGCCAGACGTCAGAGAGAAGACTTGTTGATAAATATTTAAATTCCCAATCAGGACGGCTGGTTGTCCATGTATATATATCTTCAGCTCTCTTCCTGAAAAGTGTATGTTTTTTTAACAGGTTTCTGTGAGTTGATTTCATTGAGGATCTAGCACTTCCGCTAAAACTTTTGTTCTTGCCTTTCGTTGGGCTGCTTTAGTCGTAGTGCTGATGGCCTTAACATATTCGCCATAAGGCCCCTCAATATCTTTTGTTTCATGTGCGTCAGAAATTTGTATCAATTTATCTATCGTTTCATCATCAATTTTTATGTCACTTCCACGTGAAGGAAAACCCAGGTTTGCTTCACCGTTCGGGATTCCATATTTTATATGCGCATATGCTGAAAAAAAAGAATGTATCGCATATGTTTTCATAATAAAGGTCTTTCTTAATTCGCCGAACTGGCCGGTTATCACTTGAAAAAAATGACTTATAATATCTGAGTACTCTTCCTCCTTGGCAAAAATAACATCATATTTTTTGTAAACATTATTAATGGAACTTTCAGTTCTATTTATTAACCCTTCTTCCAATACAATTACCAACTCAGCAATGAGTTCAGAATCAGCCATGCGTACAATTTGCTTAGTTGTTAGTATCCCAAATTCTTCTAAAATAGGACTGATTTTATCTGCTAGTTCCACTGCAAACCATTTAAACTTTCCTTGATATATGGAATGTCTTTTCTCTGCTGGATTTAACGGAGCTGTATAAGCGTTCATTCTTCGAAACATTTCTAGTAATTGAGGCCTTTCAGCCGCTAATATCACATCGACAGGCACTCTATACATTTGAAAGGCTTCCTGGGTTACTTCATCCAACTTGGAATACGTTAGGCCAGTGTGCTTTTGGGATGCTTTTGATAAGCGAATTTTATCCTGAGCAAAATCGAGAATAGTCTGAAGTCGCTGTTGCCCATCAACAACCTCCATGATTGGCTTTTTTAACGTTCGGTCATAAATCTGATGAAAGTAAAGTTTTGGAAAAGGGTATTTTTCCAGAATTGTGTCTATAAAATAGGTTTGTGCTGATGGAGGCCATATCCCGCCACTACGCTGATAACTGCGGTTAATTCTAATATCTTTCCGTTTAAAACCACTTATGATCTCAGCTATCGTATATGCCGAATGATTAATTTCCATTTGATACCTCTGTTATGCCCAACCGCTATAACCTGCAGCAAGGTGCGGTAGAGGATAGCGGATTAATGTAAAAGATTAATGCGTACCGTGAACGTAACCGAAACCCCGGCCTCTTGCTGTCAGCGTTAATAGCCTAGTTGGGCTTTATTGTGATATATTTAAGAATTATTTTAAAGGATTGAAGGACTCAAAATGCTGTTGAATACTTATTCTAATCTCATGCATATCTTTTTCTATCTGTGAGATGCCACATCCACGTTCTCTTTTTATATCAACAATTTTATTATGAAATTGATCATAGGTGTGATCATCACCATCTGTGCTGAAAGGCCGATCTCCTCGTTGCAATTTTTCAATGTAAATATCAGACCATTTCTGATATATTTCAAATATCGCTTCTATCCTCTTACTTAGCAGTGACTTAGTCAACTGTCGAATATTATTTGGAATAAATGGATCTGACTCAATCTCGTCAAGTATGTCCATTATTCGCTTTTCTTCAGTTGTTATTATTCGTCCAAATGGATATTCACCAATTTCCTTTATATAATCTTTGTTGTTAGAAAATGTACTATTTGCATTAGAAACTATTTCTTTTATTGGATTGACATTTGGCCAATAGTTTGCGGATTGCGAGTCAAATTCACTCCCTAACATTCTGGAGATTTCCTCAAGCCTATTAATAACTTTTTTCTGGTATTCTGTATTTACTGTATTTAGTAAACCCTTTTTGGCACTTATGTAAGTTAAAACAACTGTTGTGCCTACTACAATATAGAAAGATATCTGAACAATCTTAGACAAAGTATCAATAGTCATATTCTGAAAAAAGGTTAAAATTATATTCATTCTACCGATTTGTTTATTTCGTTTGTCTTTCTGTTTAGAAGCCCAACGGGGCGCGGGTGAGCAGCCGCGGAGCGTGTCTGCTCGAACCGCGTTGATAGGCTGCGCTTCGCTCCCCACTTGTTTCTCACCCGCGTCCCGATAGGACTGGAGCGAAGCGACAGTCCTATCAAGTAATTATACAGTTTCCTGATATCTACTCTAACCTGAAAGGGTTAACAACCAAATTCATGCTATGTTAGGCTGTTTTCTAACCGGATATCACTCTTCAATGATCGATATCCAGATAACAGGATAATATTACATGATTCAAATTCCAGATGATCTTCACAGTGCGTACACCTCTTTTATTGAGCAAAGAAGCGTGAATGAAGCACTGTTCCGGCAGAAAAATCCAAAATGACACATTCAGCAGCAATGTCGCTGCTGTTGGACGCAATTCACTTGATGGTCCTCTTTACCATACTAAAGAAAACTTGATTAATCAAGTAGTTTGCTCTGATAGCAAAACATCCTTCCGTACCAGTAAAACACTTTCCCGCACTATTGTGGTGCTCAAGCAAAGCGGCGCTGACTGGACTGAGGTTTTCAAGGTTATGATTTAGTTATTTGATATAACTGGGTTCCGGCTTCCGCCAGAATGACGAAAAGAGATATTTTCCGACTTTTTACGGGTCCGTCATTTTTTGTTGACAATAGGAACGCCTTGTCATATTTTGAATTATAATTCATATCATGACAAATAGTTCATCACCGATGGAGATTTAAAATGAAAAATGGCAAACCTTCAAGAAAGGAACGGGAATATTTGCGCCATCGCCAAGAGATTCTTAAGGTGGCTTTGAAACTCTTCTCTGAAAAAGGCTTCCACAATGTTTCAATGCATGAAATAGCAGAAAAGTCCGAATTTGCTGTTGGAACGCTGTATAAATTTTTTTCAAACAAAGAAGAACTTTACAGGGCACTTATACTGGAAAAGGCGGAAAAGTTTCACTCAGCGTTAATGGCGGCTTTGGAAAAGCCAGGTAGTGAGATGACAAAAATCAAGACGTGGGTTGAAGCAAAGATAAAGTTTTTTATGGATAATTTAGATTCTGTCCGACTATATCTGGCAGAAACACACGGGGCGAGTTTTAATATCAGGGCGGGTCTCGATACGGAAATAAAAAGGCAGTATGATGAAACACTTGAAAAAATCAAGACTATTTTTCAGATAGGGATCAAAAAAAGATTCTTTAGAAAATGCGACCCGCACCTTCTTGCTGTCGCCCTCGACGGTATTTCAAACGCCTTTTTATTTGAGCACTTGGACCATCCTGGTGAGCACCCATTTGACGCAGACTTGATCCTCAACATATTCTTCCACCATGTTTATGAAAAAGGGGCGGGTCAAGATGCATAAATTATTTACCTTAACAATAACGGCAGGTTTAACCATTTATCTTTCTTTGACCGTTATCGCCTTTGCTACGGATGTTGAACGTGCCACATTGACCTTAGACAAGGCTATTGAGATAGCCGCGGCCAATAATACCATTATCAAAGAGGCCATAGAAAACCAAAAAGCAGCCATAGAGAAGCAAAAAAGTGCACAGGAAAAAAATGAAGGGATGTAACCAATGAAATTGAACAAACAAATTTGGATAATACCTTTATCGCTTCTTCTTATCGTTTTCCTGGTATTTTTCGTGGGCTGTAAGAATGGTGATTCTGAGAATGCAGGGCAAGTGAGCCAGCCGGAAACGCAGGTAACGGTTACCTCCGCCAAAAAAGGAGACATTGCCGAGATATTGTTTTTGACCGGTACCTTAATACCCTTTCAGGAGGTGAGGGTGACTTCAAAAATTCCTGGAAAAGTGCAAAGGGTACTGGTTGATGTGGGCAGCCGGGTCAAGCCAGGAGACACACTGATCCAACTGGAACAGAGGGAACTTGCTCTCGCGGTCGACCAGACCGAGGCCGGACTGGCAAATGCAAAGGCGAACCTGGAGATTTGCAAGATCACTTTCAACCGGCTGGATAACCTCTTGAAGGACAAAGCGATCTCCAAGATGAAATACGACGACGCCAAGGCACGTCTGACCATCGCTCGTGCCCAGGTCTGGCAGGCCAAAACCGCAGTGGCCTCGGCCAAAGAGCAGTTGGAGAATACCACGATAACCTGTCCTATCGACGGCATCGTGGCGAGAAAAAACGTGGAAGTAGGAGAGGTCGTTTCGCCGCCGATAATGCCCGGCAAAGCGCTTCTTGATGTTGTGGATATGAGGCATCTCAAAACGACTGTGAACGTTTCGGAAAACCGGGTCAAAGAGGTCTACATTGGTCAGGAGACAATTATCACCGTAGATGGCTTCCGTGGAGAGTTCTTTCCGGGGAAGGTCTCCAAAATCAGTCCTGTTGTAGACCCACGCAGTCGAACCTTTGAGGTCGAAGTTCTTATATCTAACCCGGAAAGCAAATTGAAGCCCGGTATGTTCGCCAGGGTGCAACTTGTTCTGGCCAAACGAACGTACGTTGTGAAAGTACCCCTCGAGGCGGTTATTGAAGGAGAGAAAGGCCATGTGATTTTTTTGGCTGCAAACGGCGTTGCCAGAGCGTGCGATGTGAAACTCGGCATCTCTGACGGCGTTGATGTCGAGGTTATCTCAGGCGTGACCGAGGGGGACAAGGTCATCGTACAGGGAAACGTGGGGCTTAAGGATGGCGCCAGGATCATTCTGAAGGCTCAGAGCCGAGAGGTTAAAGTCCGATGAGAATACCTGAATTTTCCGTGCGCCGTCCAGTGACGGTGCTGATGCTTATCCTGATAATTGTGGTCCTGGGTGCGATCTCCTTTATCCGGCTCCCCATCGAACTCATGCCCGACCTCACCTATCCCGTGGCCGCCGTAATCACGAGCTACGAGGGTGTCGCCTCGGAAGACATAGAGACGCTCGTTACCAAGCCCATCGACGCGGCGGTGAGCAAGGTCAAGAACGTGAAGACTGTCAGCTCCACCTCGCAAGAGGGGCTTTCGATAATCGTAGTGGAGTTTGAGTGGGGCACGAATATCGACTTTGCCGCCCAGGATATGCGTGACAGCATCGGTGTTGTCAGGGACTACCTGCCGTCCGAGATCGACGACCCTATTGTCGTCAAGTTTGATCCGGCTATGATCCCTGTCATTGCTTACGGCATCACCGGCAACAGAGACCTTAGAGACCTCCGTACGCTTGTCAAAGACGAGATAAAGGACCGCATAGAGATGGTTGACGGTGTGGCAAGCGCAATGATTATGGGCGGACGCGAGAGGGAGATACAGGTACTGGTCGACCGCGCCAAGCTTGAGTCCATGCAAATCCCACTCCAGCAAATAATCGCCAGGCTGCGTTACGAAAACCTGAATCTTTCCGGCGGGCACGTAACCCGCGGCCATACGGAATATCTACTCCGGACTCTCGGCGAGTTTGAGAATCTCGGCCAGATCAGAAACACGGTCGTGGCTGTTCAAAACGGAGTGCCCATTTATATCAGGGATATAGCCACAGTTGCAGACACCCACAAGGAGGTTCGGAGCGACGGGCACGTAAACAGAGCCAACGGGCTGATTCTTTCGGTGATTAAGGAATCAGGGGCAAATACCGCGGATGTTGTGTCAGCCGTAAAGAAACAGGTGTCGGAGATCCAAAAGGAAATTCCTCCGGACATCAGGTTCCACATCGCCCTTGACCAGGGAGATCTCACCGAAAAGATCGTTGCCTCCACCGGCCAGGATGCATTGTGGGGCGGACTCATAGCCGGAATCTTGATTTTGCTGTCGCTTCGCAACTGGCGTCCCACCGTCACCATAATGCTCGCTATTCCACTGTCAATCCTGGGCACGTTTGTGGTTCTTTACGCTTTCGACTTCACTCTCAACACTATGACAATGAGCGGCATCGCATTAGGGGTGGGAATGCTGGTCAGCAACGCCATTATTGTCATCGAAAACATCTTCCGTCACATGGAGGAAGGCAAAGACAGATTTCGGGCTGCGATTGACGGTACGAGCGAGGTTGGAGGGGCCATAACTGCTTCTACCTTTACCACGGTGGCCGTGTTTTTGCCGATGTTTTTTGCAACAGGAATCGCAGGGAAACTCTCACGGGGACTGGCTCTTACCGTGGTGGTCTCCTTGTTCGCGTCATTATTTGTCGCTCTGACTCTTGTTCCAATGATAGCATCGAAGATATTTCGGTTGAAGGCCATGGGGAAAAAGGATGGCCTTGGAAAAAAGAGTGAAGAGATTGTTCGCAGAATTTATGAAAACCTTCTTCATTGGGCGCTTCGACATCGCTGGAAAGTGACGCTAACGTCATTTGCTGTCTTTGGAGCGAGTTTAGCGCTTGTCCCCCACGTGGGCACGGAGTTCATGCCTGCGATTGACACCGGTTTGGTGATTATCAAGCTCGAGATGCCGGTTGGCACGGAACTTGACGAGACGCGCCATGTGGTCGAGCAGATCGAGGAAATAATGAGCGCCGAGGAGGGGCTGGACGTTGTCTGCTCGTTCACAGGGATGTTGACCGGGGCAAAAATGGAGGCCGCCTTCGGGATGAGCAACCTGGGGGTTAATGAGGCACAGATATTTGCCCATGCCGTGGATAAAGACAAGCGGAAGCATACAACAATGCAGATAGAGGAGAGTATCAGGGCGAATCTTCCCACGATAAGGGGAGCCAAAATAGAGTTTACGGACCTTGCGCGGATAATCACAAGCGCCGGTACCGGTCAGATTCCCATTGAGGTGAAAATATTCGGCAAAGACATAGAGAAGCTTGGCGAGATTGCCCATGCTCTAGTTGCCGACTGCAAAGAGATAGAAGGTCTTTACGACGTGGACACCACCCTCCGGCATGGCAAGCCGGAGCTTCATTTCAAGATCGACCGCGAAAAGGCCTCACAGATGGGGCTGTCAACGGCCCAGATCGCCTCGACAATTCGAGCTTCGTTTGAGGGAGAGGTGGCAACACTGTACCGCACCGGTGGTGACGAGTTTGACCTTAGGGTGAAATATCGTAAGGCCGACAGGATGACCTTAGGGAACGTAGAGGACATCCTGGTGGCGGCAGCTCCCGGCTCACAGCAGCGGCTTTCGGATATTGCAAGAATATCGAAAGGCGAAGGTCCTGTCCGCCTTTTTCGTGAGAATCAGAAGCGCAAGGCATCTGTCACCGGCAATTTCAGCGGGCGGGACCTGGGCAGTATCCTTGCTGATATCCAGTCGAAGGTGGCGAAGGTGGAGTTTCCCCGGGGCTATTTTGTGGAGTACGGCGGTGAGATAAAGCGAATGAGAGAAACCTTTATCTCCCTCGGAGCGGCGTTCGCGCTTGCCATCCTCATGGTCTACATGGTGATGGGAGCGCAGTTTGAGTCCCTGATACACCCTTTCACGGTGATGTTCACCGTGCCGCTTGGACTGATCGGCGTGATTGCGCTTTTCTTAATTACCGGCAACACCCTTTCCCTGCCATCGCTCCTGGGCATAATTATCCTGGCCGGGATTGTGGTCAATAACGGCATCGTCCTCGTGGACTATGTTAATCAGCTCCGTGCACGCGGCTTGCCAAAGGACGAGGCAATTGTGGAAGGCAGTATAACCAAGGTCCGCGCAATGCTGCTCACGGCCCTCGTCGCCATTGTTGGGATGACGCCGATGGCCATTTCCAAAGGAGTGGGCGCCGAGATGCGCGCCCCAATTGCCCTGGCAGTAGTTGGCGGTATGGTGATCTCCACCTTTTTGATGCTTGTGGTGATCCCAACACTCTACAGTATTTTTGACGACTTGGGACGGCGGACAAATGAGCGGGCAAATCAGGTATTACATGGTAAAGATGAGGAGACAACGACCTGAAGGTCTTCGCCTGGCGGGTGATTTAGGCAACCACGCAAACTATCAATCTTAAGGAGGTACGAATCATGTCCGAAAATCAGATGAAAGATCGCATTGTAGAAGAATTGAAGAAGGCAAAAGAGGCCGGGCAGATTACCATGGAAAAGGTGAGTGAAATTGTGAGGGATGCGGTATCTGCTGCCGTGGCCGAAACCAGGGGACGTATTGAGGATATGCGCCCTATTGTCAAAAATGCTGTAGCTGCTGCGGTGGAAGGCTTAAAGGAGGCTGAAGTAGATGTAAAAGAGACTGTAAAAGGAGCTGTAGAAGGCGCCGTTGCCGGCGTTCGCAGCCGCGGAGATCAGGCAGTGGAGGCCACCAGGGATGAACTTCGGAAACTCGAAAAACAGCTCAAAGATGAGAAGACGGAGTTGGCACAAAGTCTCAGAAAAGGCCTGGAAGGGGCAAAAGAGGCAGGCGCTACGTTGCCGGAAGATGTTAGAAAGAAGGTTGAATCCGCTGTATCCGACATCAAGCTGAAAAGTACAGAGCTGTTAGGTTTGACCAGACAGACTGTTAAAGAAGCAGTCAAACAGGCCATCGAGTCCGGCAAAGATGTGAAAGAGACCGTAATACATATTACCAGAGATGCTACAGAAAAGGCCATGAAAGAAGGCCGGTTCAGCGCGGACAGAGTTAAGAAAATTGCCGAGAAGGTCATGTCCGGCGCAGTGAAAGCTGCCGAGGAGGCTGGCAAGGAAATTAAAGATGTCGCCAGTGGCGCCTTCGAAGGCACTCAAAAAGGGATCGCATCAGCAGTAGAATCTGTTGGGGATAAGACAAAGGCATTTGTCCGTGAGGACATTGCCCGGACAAAGGAAGATCTTGAGGCAATCGAAGGCCTTTTCATAGAGACTACCCGTAAAGTAGCCCAACGTTCGGGAGATGTGGCAAAGGATGTATTGAATGATCTTGCCAATCAGACCAAAAAAACGACCTCTGTCTTGAGGAAAAAGGCTCGCCATGCTGCGGAAAAAACTACTGCAGGTCTGAAACAAGCAGGGAAGGATGCAGCCAAAACAACTACGGAAGCTGTCGGCAAGGCAGCCCATATTATGGCCGAAGAAGCAAAGGAACTCGGGAAAAGGTCTGTGGCCGTGGCAAAGGGAGCTATTACCGGCATGTGGAAGGGAGCAAAGGATGCTATTAAAAAAGAGAAGGAGGAGAAATAATGATGAAAAAGTCGATTCTAATCACACTATTAGCGTTTGGGCTGGTCACTGGTTTCTTGACGTCCACGGTTTTTGCTGCGGAACAGACAGACCAGCCAAAGACTGAAGAAAGAGCTGAAAAGGGGTGGCAAGACGCCCTTGAGGCCCAGTCTGCCCTGCTGAAAGCTTGGCTCGCAGCGGAGAAAGAGGCGACTTATGATCAGGCACAGGCATATTTAGATGAAGCAAAGGCCTGGTACGCCCGGGCCAAAGAAGAAGCTGGGGAAGAGGTTAGCCAGAAAATAGCTGACATTGAAAAACATATTGATGAAACCAAGGTGGCCCTGAAGAAGAAGGCTAAAGAAGCTCGCCAGAAGATAGCCGATTTGCTAAAGCTGGCCGTTGATATCGTTAAATGAAATGAAAAATACCTTCGACAAGAATAAACGAGTCTCTCCAGGAAAGGTAGGTCTTGCTCTTGGCAGCGGTTCCGCCCGTGGCTGGGCACATATCGGGGTGATTAAGGCCCTGGCTGAGGCAGGTGTCCACGTCGATTATGTTGCCGGCGCCAGCATCGGCGCAGTGGTTGGAGCTGTCTATGCCTCGGGCAAGATCAACTCCCTGGAAGAGGTTGTCCTGCAGCTCGACTGGAAAAAGATCGTCTATTTCTTCGACGTCGTTTTCCCCAAATCGGGGCGCCTCAAATTTCTTGAATTCAACAGGGCAAAAGAAGCCATTCTTGTGGGATATAAGGAGACTAAATCGTCTATTGATAGATACAATTAAAAGTGTTCGTAATTCGCTTCCACAGAAAGGACCATTGAAAGGAGAAGAATTATGTTTGATTTCATCAAAAAGGCCTTGCTGACAGGAGTAGGTTTGGCCGCTATGACCAAAGATAAGATCGAAGAGCTGGCCAAAGAGCTTACAGAAAAAGGAAAGCTTACAGAAAAAGAGGGAAAAGAGCTGGTCGATGATCTGTTGAAAAAATCGGAAAAGGCTAAAAAGGATCTGGAGGCACAGATAGAAAGGGTAGTAAAGGATACCATGAAGAAGATGAATCTTGTCAGCGCAGAAGAATTGTCAGATCTGACGAAACGAGTAAAGAAGCTGGAGACGGCTTTGAAAGAAAAAGGTTCACAGAACTGAAGGATTTTGTCTTTGGAGTTTTCTTCGGAATAATGCCAATCACGATCGCCAATGTTTATATCGGCTCCCTTGCCGCTGATTTCGCAACGATCAGTTCACGCACGGCTTCAAGAGCCAGTCTAGAATGGCCAATTTATGGCATCGGCTTTATCATCGCAATCGTTGCGGTCATTTATATCACTTTGATAGCCCGGAAAGCTCTGGATAGCAGTCGCTTGAAGGAGAAACTGCCTTAGAGGTCTAAGTCATGAACATTCTCATGATGACGAACACGTTTACGCCACATATCGCCGGCGTGGCCCGGTCGGTCGAAGTCTTCACTGTCGAGTATCGCAAGCGCGGCCACCGTGTGCTGGTCGTAGCTCCAGAGTATGAAAACATGCCGAAGAACGAGATGGATCTTCGCCATGCTACCCTCTACGCCCTTGGCAGGTCCGAACACAGGATTTCCATGAAACCGAAACGGAAAACCGCCGCAGGCCAAACTCTTCGCATCATGACCTAAACGGGGCTGGGCATCACATTTCTCTGCTGATCGGATGAGATATGTTCCAGTTTGACTTTTTACGAATCCGTCAAATTTAACGGAATTTATGATAGTCAATGCCATACCTCTGTGCCTTATAGCTGAATTTACGAGGAGTTGTATTTAGTATTTTTGCTGCCATTGCGCTGTTCCCCCTGGCATTTTTAAGGGCATCAATTATCATATCCCTTTCCAGATTTTCCACTGCGTCGTCCATGGACAATGCAGGCAAAGTGTCAGATTCCGTACCTGTCTGCAGCGTGGGAGGAAGATGGTAGCTATGGATCACACCCTCTTCACACAAAAGAACTGCACGCTCTATACAGTTTTCCAGTTCTCTGACATTTCCCGGCCAGTGGTAATCCATAAGCATATCTATGGCAGGTGTTGAAAAACGCCGGATATCCTTGCTGTTTTCCTTTGTATATCTTTCAAGAAAATGATCGGCCAAAAGTAAAATATCTGTCTTGCGTTCTCTCAGTGGAGGCAAGTATATCGGAAAAACATTCAAACGATAATACAGATCACCCCTGAAGGTTTCTTCCTCTACTCCCTGTTCAAGATTCTTGTTGGTTGCAGCGATTACTCGAACATCGGTCTTAATTGTCCTCTGACCTCCTACACGTTCAAACTCCTTTTCCTGCAAAACGCGAAGGAGTTTTGTCTGAACGTCAAGACCAACGGAGCCAATTTCATCAAGAAATATCGTTCCCTTATTAGCCAGCTCAAATTTCCCCAGCCTTTGCTTTATGGCGCCGGTAAAGGCACCCTTTTCATGCCCAAACAGTTCGCTTTCTATGAGGTCTGAAGGAAGCGCTGCGCAATTTACTTTAACACAGGGTCTCTTTGCCCTCAGGCTATTATAATGTATCGAGTTTGCCACGAGTTCTTTGCCTGTTCCGCTCTCTCCACGAATAAGCACTGTGGCATTGCTTCTGGAAACCTGGGATATCATTTGAAAAACTTCCCGCATCTTGTTGCTGTTACCTATGATACCGGTAATACAATATTTATTCCCCAGTTCATTTCTAAGTCTCTGGTTCTCCTCTTTTAAGCGCTCCTTTTCAAGGCGGATTGTTTCCAGATTGATAACATGCCTTGCAACCATGGTCGCAACAACAGACATGAGCTTTTTCCCTTGCTTCAAAGAATAAGATTCGTCAAAGGGTTTATCAACGCTAATTGCTCCAATCACCTTGCTTCCCTTCATTACCGGCACACATATAAAGGAAAATCCCCGATCCTTTTTGCTTTTTCTGGAGGCCGTGCGATTAAGAAACAGAGGTTCCTCACCGATTTTCGGAATCGCAACCGCCCTGCCGGTCTGAATTACTCTGCCGGTAATCCCCTCACCCAGTTTGTATTTTACTCTTTTAATAGTGTTTTTGGAAAGATCGGGCGCCACCTCTATAAAAATTTCATTCCGCAAAGGGTGTAATATCGTAATTGTGCCGCGCACCATCTCCATTGAACTGGATAGAATATCCAAAACATTATACAGGCTCTTTCTAAGATCAAGATGCTTGTTTAAAGCCTTGCTGATTTCATAAAGCAGAGTAACTTCTTCTATACGTTTCATTCTAACCTGAATATTTTATAGAGGGATTTAGGGATTTAGGAATTCAGGAATTTAGGAATTAAAGGATAAAATCGATAAATTAAAATAGATAGAATTCCTTGGCATCCTTCATATAGCCACAAAAGTAGTTTACACTTTTAAAAAACGAGAATAAGCCGCAAAAAGGCGCAAAATGGTGTTTTTCGTTCCCATGCAAGAAACAACCTCTAAAAAGTGTAAACTGGCAAATGAAGGATGCCAATTCCTTCAATTCCTAAATTCCTGAATTCCCAAATTCTAATTCTATTAATATCGATATTGATAACCTATGTCAAATTATTAAACAGCAATTCTCGGTGCCGGTTTTAACCTAAATTGAGCGATCAAGATTACAAACTTGTAAATTATTACATTTACATATTACATATTTGTGACTTTTCTATTTAACTCTCATGCCTCGATATGCATATCTAATTAATTTAACCTAAATTGAGCGATTTTTTACTCAATCTGCGCCGATCTCTTGCGCATAAAGGCTTCGCAAAAATCCTCGACATATCCACGGGTATGCCTGCGTTTTTTGCAAATCCTTATGCATCAACATCTCAGCACATATCTTCGCAAAAAATCACTCAACTTAAGTTAACTCAAATATATTTTTTGGCATATCTATTGCTGATTCATTATTAGACTTTAGCCTTTTGAAAAAATTCTGACAGGATAACAGGATAAACAAGATTTTGCCTGCCTGTGCGTAGCACGCAGACAGGTTTCAAGTAAACAAACAAGGTTAAGTCTCATTTTAGCTATCCGGAAAATCATAAAAAATCGTATCCTGAGAAATGAAATACAAAGAATTGGTATGCATTCCCACGCTGGAGCATGGGAACGAGAAAATTTCACCCAAATCTATGCGCCTACTTGAGGAAGTTATTTCGTCCCCGTTCCTAAGGTAAGGGATTTTGATGATGATTTACAGGATGAGTTTTGATATTTTAATCCTGAATATCCTGTTAATCCTGTCAAAAAAGTCTTTTCAAAAATCTAATCTGCCATGCAAAATAAATACGAACATGCCTCAAAGAGGCTCAAGCAAAAAAGAGAAGGGCTTATATCAAGCTTCTTAAAAGGAAAAGAGCCTGATTTCCTAAAGAGTCATGCTCAGATTTTAGACGATTATTTCTGTGAAAGTTTTGAAAAAAGCATGGTCGGACCCAGTATGGAAATAAATAAGAACCCCTATGCAATCATTGCCGTTGGTGGTTACGGAAGGAAGGAACAGTGCGTCCATTCAGATGTTGACCTTCTTTTTCTTTTCAAAAAAAGGATTCCTGGCAAGACCGACGATCTTATCCGTGAAATCCTCTACCCGCTCTGGGATATAGGCCTCGATATCGGACATGCTACCAGATCGCTTAAAGAGTCGGTAAAATTGGCGGGCGAGGACTTAGAAGTGCTGACCTCCCTTATGGACGGCCGTTATATATGCGGAATATCCCTTCTATATTCAGAGCTTATGGAACAACTTCGTAAAAAGGTCATCCTAAAACAATCCAATAAAATTATTACATGTCTCATCGAAAATAGCAGGAACCGCCATCAGCGTTTCGGAGACTCTACGTATCTTCTTGAGCCGAATTTAAAAGAAGGTCAGGGAGGGTTAAGGGATTACCACACAATGCTCTGGATCGCTCGGATAAAATACAACTTAAAGGAGCCCAGAGACCTTGAATATTTCGGTTGTCTTTCACAAAACGAGTTTCAAACCCTGACAAAAGCCCTTTCCTTTATATGGGATGTAAGAAATCACTTGCATCACATGACCGGAAAAAAATGTGATCAATTATACTTTGAGTATCAGCCGAAACTTGCCGGCTCTCTGAAGTTCAACAAAAAAGAGGCTCTGCAACCTGTTGAAAGATTCCTGGGAAAGCTGCACGGCGAAATGGAATTTATTAAACAGCAAAATCTTATGTTTCTTTACGAACATGAGACTGCAAAAAAAGGCTTTCATATAAAAAGAAAGATTGCAAAATCAACCGGCATAAACGGTCTGGAAGTACAAAGGGATATGCTTAACTTTACTTCTTCCGAGGAAATCCTTAAATCTCCGGCTCTTTTGATAAAGATATTTGAAGAAAGCGCACGCCTTGAAGTGCCTTTAAGTATCGAGGCTAAAAGGCTTGTAAAAGAATTTGCCCATATGGTTAACGAGGATTTCAGAACCTCCGCTTCCGCAGTTAAATCATTTGAAAAAATCCTGGTTACTCATGCCCCGACATTCAATGTGCTGAATGAAATGATAAATACCGGCTTTCTGGCAAAATTTATTCCGGAAATTAAAGCAATAGTTAATAGAATCCAGTACGACGAATATCACATCTATCCTGTGGATAAGCATTTGCTGCGCACCGTTCAAACAATAAAAAATTTCGGCGCTTCAAAGGATATCTCCAATGATCCGTTATGCAGCAAGCTGTATAAACAGTTAGCCGACAAAAAATTACTGCTGTGGGCGGCTCTTCTTCACGATATCGGAAAAAGGGAACCAGGCGCTGGTCATTCACATAAAGGCGCTCTAATGGTCCGGTCTATACTAACTGCAAAACATTTAAAGCCCAAGGATATTGAAACAGTTGCATCTTTAGTGGAGAATCATCTCCTTCTAATCAAAACTGCAACCAGAAGAGATATTAATGATGAGCAAACCGCAATTGCCTGCGCCAGAAAGATTAAGGATGTAAAACGTCTCAAAATGCTTTACCTTCTGACAGTTGCCGATTCTATCTCAACCGGGCCAAAGGCATGGTCCAGTTGGACTTCGACGCTGTTAAAAAATCTTTTTTTTAAGGTCCATCGTATTCTGGAAAAAGGTGAGCTGGCAACAGAAGAGGCAATCGAACTTATTGAAAAGAAAAAAAAGGAGCTT
>JAUWQO010000023.1 GCA_030610995.1 Desulfobacterales bacterium | reverse complement strand
AGGTATTCTATTAATTTTATAACAAAAAGACAGAGCGAAGCGATTCCACCCGCCCGCCTCGCCTGAGCACAAGCGTTTGAATTTCGCATATCTGGTTATAGCGAGTGCGATGGCGGGCAGGCAAATCGACAATCATCAATCATCAATCTTCAATCGACAATCGTCAATCCTTAGGAATTGGGATATCTGATAAAAGACTTTTAATATCTTCATCCGCAAAGCTGATTCCGGCTCCGATAAAAAAGGATTCTTTTCCTTCGTCACTTATAAAATTGTCAAAGCCTGAGGTTATATAGATATATTTAAACGGTCTATAGTCGGCTTTGAATTTCAGGTGTGCGTTTCTGTCCGGATCAAAATCAAAGGCTTCTAATGAGAGGGTCAAACGGTCATTGAAGAGATAGTAATCAAGGCCGACGCCCCCGGTAGATTCAAAAAGACCGCCGCGCAGGCCGATGTTATAGTATCGCTTTGCTATCTGGGCTGAAAACTTGAGGGCATCCTTGTCGGTTTCTACTGTATGTGTCAAACTAGGCGTGCCGCCGCCGATAGTAGTGGTTGTATCTGTTACCTCTTCCTTTCCGCCTGGATCATCCACTATCTGAAGCAGATAATATTTATCCTCCCTGGGTTGAATGCGAAGCGAAAGATAGGATTTAACTTCAGTGCTGTCAAAAAGATATTCTCCTCTATAATTAAGATATGTTTTATAGTCCTCCTGTTTCTGGAGATAATCGTTTATGCTGACGAGAGAGGCATTAATATTTTCCACTGTTTCGTCTTCATTAATCAGCTTTCCGATGGAGCCTTCACCCCTGTTGATCTTGTCTGTAATTGTTTTAAGAGATGCAAGGGCTTCATTTAAGTTATTAACTGTTTCTTCCTCGTTTACCAGTTTTCCGATGGTGCCTTTGCCGCGGTTAATCTTGGACGTAATATCGTTAATACCGGCAGAGGCCTTGCGCACATTAGATATTATACCGCGAATGTCCTCCCTGTTAGTATCTCCGATCTTGTTTAATGTTTCTGAAAACTCGGATAGGTTGACAATTATGTTTGTAACATCCTCGTTGTTTTCCTGAACGGTTCTGTTTAAGGTTTCAACCATTTCTTTAATATTTTCAATGATTGAGTTAAGTGAAGCCTCTCCCTTTTCGCCGCCGACAACATTTGCCAGGGAATTTGTCAGCCTGTTGATATTTTTTGCCACCTCCTCCAAAGTAATCATAAGGGAGTCCATATCTGTTGTAGGGACGGTTTTGACAATCCTGTCACCCTCTTTTAGCGGGGGAGCGGAAGGTGATCCCGGGACAAGTTCAACATATTTATCGCCCAGGATACCCTTGGTCCTGATAACAGCCTTTGCATCCTTTGTTAGCTTTACATTGGAATTAATTCTTAAAACAACCAGCGCCTTTCCGTTTTCCAGAGAAATCTTGCGCACCCTGCCGACCTCCACGCCGGCAATCTCTACTTGAACATCCTTTGCAAGACCTGTTGCAGAGTCAAAATATACATTGACATCATACCCCTTTGCTCTTTTAAAGCTTAGTTCTCCAACCCGCATTGACATATATGTCAGGATGATAATGCCGATTATTACAAAAACACCTACTTTTGCTTCACTTGACATGGCTTTTAAATAAAGAATTTAGGGATTGAGGGATTTAGGAATTGCGAATTGAAGGTATTCTTCTGATTTTAATCCCTCAATCCCTCAATCCCTCAATCCCTCAATCCCTCAATCCCTCAATCCCTCAATCCCTACTCAATGAACCGTTTAACAACAGGATTATTAGATGATCGTATTTCTTCCGGAGTTCCTATTTCTATAATCTTTCCTTCATACAACATGGCTACCTTATGCGCAATCTTGAAAGTAGATCTGATATCATGACTGATAACGACAAAGGTTGCCTTTGTGTGATTTTGTGTATTTATAATAAGTTTGTCGATGCCTTCGCACATGATAGGATCAAGACCGGTTGTGGGTTCGTCAAACAGCACAATTTTGGGATTAAGCGCTATAGCCCTTGCAAGCCCGACACGCTTTCGCATTCCTCCTGACAGCTCGGAAGGCATCTTGTGTGTTACATTTTTTAAATCAACCTGTAGTAATTTCTCTTCTACGATTTCATCGATTTCCTTTTTAGATAATTTTGTATGCTCTTTGATAGGGAACGCAACATTTTCTCCAACCGTCATTGAATCAAAAAGCGCGGCGTCTTGAAAGAGCATACCGAACACTTTTCGTATTTCGTTAAGCTCCTTATCGTTTAGCTTTGCAGTATCAACGCCGTCAACAAGCACCTGGCCTGAATCAGGTTTAATAAGGCCGATAATATGTTTTAAAAGAACACTTTTACCTCCGCCGCTCCTGCCGATAATGACGGTAATTTTTTCAGGTTCAATCTTAAGATCAAGATTGTCTAAAACCTTTTGGCCTTTAAATGCTTTGCATACTTTTATAAGCTCGATCATTAGAACATAAATGACGTAAGAAAATAATCGCTAATAAAGATTGTTACCGATGACATGACTACCGACTGGGTGGTTGCCTTCCCAACCCCTTCGGCTCCGCCGGTTGTATGAATTCCTTTATAACATCCTATCAGGGAGAGTATCAGCCCAAAACATGCCGCTTTGATAAGACCGTTGAAAATATCTTCAAGATCAACAAATTCAATAATTTTAGCTACGAAAATTCCGGAATTGATTTTCAGCAATTCTACGCCGACAAAATAGCCGCCTAAAATGCCGACAAAATCGGATACTATTGTCAAAACAGGCAGCATAAGTATTGCGGCAACTATGCGCGGCATCACAAGATAGTGAATCGGATTGACCGACATACTATGCAATGCATCAATCTGCTCTGTAACCTTCATGGTCCCCAGTTCGGCGGTCATTGCCGAACCCACGCGCCCAGTAACCATTAAGGCGGTAAAAACAGGCCCTAATTCGCGTGTTACGCCCAACGCAACAGTTGCGCCGACCAGGCTTTCACCTCCGAACATTTTAAAACCATAATACGATTGAAGGGCAAACACCATGCCGGTAAATACTCCTGTTATCAACACAACGAAGATGGAGTTGACTCCAACAAACTCCATCTGCTTAAAAATAATCCGGAAACGAAACGGCGGGCGCAATATCCAGGTGATTACGGAGATTAAAAGCAGTATAATTCTGCCCGATTCTTCAACAGCAATTATAAAGGGTCTTCCCGCAAGTTCAAGTAAGCGTATCATTGGATTTTATTTAACCGTATTGCCTGTAACAGGAATAAACATCCTGTAATTTAATCATCCCTATAATCATATATGGAAATCGATCCTTAAAGTCAAGGCTGAACCTTTATTATAGCATGGAAAACCCAGTCCGTAACTACTCAGGTTCAGGGTTTCAGGGTTCACAGTTAGCAAAAAAAGCACATAAAGAGAGACCTTTGCAAAACGCCTCCTTTTGGTCAATTTTGGTCATTGCGAGGAGTGAAGCGACGAAGCAATCTTGTGGATTATCAACATGTTGCGAGATTGCTTCGTAAGTTCTCAATAAGTTCGGGACGGCTTCAATGTAAGCGCTATGGTTCTCAATGCGATACCCGTGCCCAAGCCCGCATATTCTTAACGTAGGGGCGGGTTTATCCCGCCTGTGTTCATTGCGGCATAAAGCTCTTACGAAAGCTCTTACGGGCGGGATAAACCCGCCCCTACGAGAAAGGATCTTACCAGAACTTATTGAGAAGTTACATTGCTTCGCTTCGCTCGCAATGACAATGCTGGTGTTATGCAAAGCTCTCAAAAAGTTTTTGCAACCGGATAACTTAATTTCACGAAAACCCTTGTTTTTTTAGATACAACATATAGGAACTAAATTAAAAACAACACAATATAAGATAATTATGCTTAATTATATATCTTTTATCTATAATTATGCATAATTAGCTTGACTTAATTATAAATTTAAATAATTTTTAGAGAGCGCAATGCAGGTTTTTACTTAAAAAATAATAAATTTATTTATAAAAAGGGTTAGACCTATGGGCAAGAATTCCTTAAAAGAAATTAGAGAATCTCTTCTGATGAGTAAATCCGAACTTGCCAGGAAAGCAAATGTTTCACCGATTACTATTGCTCGCATAGAAAAAGATATGAAGTGCCGAATGGAAACCAAACGAAAAATTCTTTTGGCGCTGGGTTTTGGTCTTTCCGATAAAAAGAAGATATTTGGCAGTTAAGAGCATATTATGTTATTCAGGAAAACATCACATCTTATTGGTTTGGACATAGGTTCCAGGTCTTTTAAAGCCAGTGAAATTGTGGAAACAAAAAGCGGGCACAGTCTGCAGAATTTCGGAATGACAGATATTGCCTACGGCGCTATCGAAGAAGGGGTTATTAAGGATGCCGACGAGGTTGCCGCTTCAATTCGCAAACTCTTTAACGAAAATAGTTTCAAGACGCAGAATGTCGCCGTATCAATCGGCGGCTCCTCTGTAATTGTTAAAAAGATCAGCGTTCAAACAATGATGGAAGAGCAACTTCAGGAAGCTATTAATTCTGAGGCAGAGCAGTATATTCCGTTTGATATAAGCGAGGTTAATCTTGATTACCAGATACTTGGAGAGGCTGAAAACAACCCGGATCAGATGGATGTGCTTCTTGTCGCAGCCAAAAAGGATCTTATCGACAGCTATGTCAATCTTATTCAGATGGCCGGATTTAATCCCTGCGTAATAGATATCGATGCTTTTGCGCTGCAAAATATCTTTGAACTAAATTATGCTCCGGAAGATGAAACTATAGCGCTTATTGATATCGGCGCCAGCAAGATCTCGTTGAATATATTGAAGGGTAATTCTTCCGTATTCATAAGAGATGTGGCGCTTGGGTGCGGTCTGATAAACGGAAAAATCGTTTCACTTGTTGATTGTTCCTATGAGGAAGCCGAGCATATTAAATACAGCAATCAGCCGGACAAAATTTCTCCTGATGATGTAAAAGAAATTATTTCATCGGTGATAGATGACTGGCGCAATGAAATAAGGAACGCTATTGACTTTTTTTATTCCACATACCCTGATAATGATCAGATAAAAAGGATTATGCTGAGCGGTGGCGGGGCTCACATTAAGGAATTTCGTGAACTTCTCGCTGTAGAAACATCATCTGAAGTGGAAATAATTAATCCTTTTAAAAATATTAAAATAGATAAAAAAAGTTTTGATATTTCATACCTTGAACGAATAGCATCTCAGGCTGCCATCAGCATGGGGCTATCAATTAGAAAAATTGATGACAAATGATAAGAATTAATCTTCTGCCATTTCGTGCTGCGCGTAAAAAGGAGAATATACGACGTCAGATCTCCATTTTTCTACTCTCTTTTTTATTAGTTACTGTGGCTATAATTTATTATAATACGAAGCTGAACAGTAAGATGCTGGATCTGAACACCAGGACAGAGAAAATAACAAAGGAGCTGGCCAAATATAACAAGATCAATAATGAAATAAAATCTATCAAAAAAAAGTTGGAACTGCTGACAAAGAAGACAAATGTCATTAAGAATCTTGATCTGAGTCGTGAAGATGCCGTCCGCTTGTTAGATGCCATGACGAAGATGGTTATTGAAAAACGGATGTGGCTAAACATGCTGGGGACAAAAGAAAAAACCGTCAGCATTAATGGGATTGCTTTAGACAATAAAACCGTGGCCGATTTTATGACACGTCTTGAAGATTCAAAGCTTTTTAAGAAGGTGGAATTGAAAACCGCAAAACAACAAAAATTTAAAAAAAGTATAAATCTGAAAAGTTTTGAAATTATATGTGAAAGAGCGTCTTTGGAAAAAGCCGTCGAAGGTGGGGCAAAAGAATAGATGAAAAAGATTAAAATATCATTGGAATCACTTTCGCCTGTTTTTGAAAAGGTCGAAAAAATTTCAAAGACGCAAAGGATGATAATATATTTCGGCGCTATAACGATCTTGATAGGCGTTTTTGTATATTTTTCTTTTCTTCCCAAACACAAGACAATCAATAAATTAAATCAAGATTATGATAAGCTTGAGCAACAGCTTGCCTCGGCCAAAATAAATGCAATGCAACTGGGAAAATTCCGAAACAATATGAAAAAGGCGGAAAAGGATTACAGGCTTGTAATGAAAGCATTGCCGGAAAAACAGGAAATACCGGCTTTGTTGACAGGCATTTCACAAGCCGGCAAGGTTGTCGGTCTGGAATTTCTCCTGTTTCAGCCAAAAGCGGAAATAAAAAAGGATTTTTATGCTGAAATTCCTGTATCGATTCAGGTGGCAGGCAGCTATCATAATGTGGGGCTTTTTTTTGACAATGTCGCAACTTTACCAAGAATTGTTAATATACAAGAAATAAAGATGACCCCGCTGAAGGGTAGCGACGATCTCATCACTTCATGCAGCGCTGTTACTTACAAGTTCATAGATGAAGCTCCTCCTGAGAAGTCAGGGGAAAAGAAAAAATAAAAAAATCCAGACACAAAGGCACTAATACAAAGAAACTTATGTTTAAATATTTTTTGCGTAACATAGCATGCTTATTATTTACTGTTTTCCTGCTTTTGGGTTGCGGGAACCAGGCCGAACCGCCACGTCAACCAAAGGTGTTCAGTAAAAAGATCGTTATTAAAACTGAAAAGACAATCAAGAAGCCTGTAGCTTTATCAACTCCAAAACCGGATAATGCCGGCAAGGAAATAGCTTTAAAGCCTGAGCCGGCTGCCGCCAAAACCATGCTTTACAACCCTGAAGGAAAGATTGACCCGTTTGCTCCTTTATTCAAAGAAGAAAAGCTGGCTGTCGGGGATGGAGAGACCATGGAAATGGGGAAAGCAGGGATATGCATTCCACATACTCCCCTGCAAAAGTCGGATTTAAGCCAGTTAAAGCTTACAGGAATAATTCGAGCATCAAGCGGTAAAAGGGCAATGGTAGAAGAGGCTTCCGGCAGGGGATATGTCATTGAAAAAGGCACATTCATCGGAATAAATTGCGGCAGGGTGGCACAGATATTAAAAGACAGGGTAATCGTTAATGAACCATTGCTGCCGGTTGATGATGTGGATAAAGATTTCATATACGATGTTGACGGTAAAAGCTTTTTTATAACCGAAATCGGCGGTAAAAGGTTTATTAATATTGACGGCAAACAGTTTAAAGCCAAAATTAACAAAATTAAAGGCACGGCTTATTATATTGATCCGCAGGAAATGAAACTTCAGAAACCGTCTGGAGAATAGCAATAATTCTAATTTTGAAGAATAACACCCCCCTGCCCCCCTCAAGGGGGGAATTTAAGGGAAGGATGAGGGGATCGTTAAATTCCCCTTTGAAGGGGGATAAGGGGGATGTAACGCACAAAAGAAAAAATACCACAATTAGAAAATTGCCACCTGGAGAATAAAAAATGTTTTATAAAATTATAAAATTTTCAAAAATTTGGGTCCCGTCAATTCTGCTGATAATTCTGCTGATGCTTTTTGCAGGATGTGCTTCAAGCAAGGCGGTAAAGCAGGCAGATCAGGAAGCCGGTGAGTTACTTAATCTCATCACGGATATCAGCGCGGCAGAGGGTTCGGAATCACTTGCCATATTAATTAAAGCAGAGCGGCTGCTGACCTATACTTCTGTGAAGCAGCCTATGCCTTTAGGGGTGGCGCTGTACTTTCCCGGAACAGCTCTTGGAGAAATCGAAACCGCTTTGACCTTGGACAGCGATATTGTTGCGTCAATTAAAGCTTCCGAGCTGACTGAAAACGGGCACACCTCCAGGATTGAAATTGCATTAAGACAGGATGCTCCTTATGAAGTATTTCGTGAAGGAAACGGCCTTCAAATATCATTTGCAAAATCAGGTAAAATAACCGCTTCTGCTGAACCGGCTGAGAAAAAAGAGCAAATCCCCCAGGACACACCAGCCAGCCAACCGGCTGAAATAAGTATTCCGGCTGAAACTGCCCCGGAAGAGGATAAAGATAAAAAACCTGCATGGGTTAACCGGGTGGATTTTTCAAGCGAAGATGACGGCAAGTCAACTATTATTATCGGAACAACAATGCCTGTTAAATACAAAATGGATAAGGCCGCAGATAAAAGGCTTCATCTAACACTTTTAAATACCAATCTTCCTGATTATCGTAAACGGCCGCTAATAACCACCCGTTTTACCAGCGCTGTTGATCGTATTACGCCGATACAGACACCTGCCATGAAAACCAGCTCAATGATTGTAATTGAGCTGCGCGAATCGGTTCCCTATTATATCGAACAGGCAGATGATCTTTTGTTAGTGCATTTTGATCCATCTTCGATTCCTCCCAAACCTTTTGAGCAGGCTGATCTTCCATCGTGGAAGAAGGTTATGGCTCAAACAGTAGTTGAAGCAAAAGAAATTGAAGATAAAGTAGTGCGGCCAAAAGTCGCAAGGAAATATACAGGAGAAAAAATAGCTCTGGATTTCTATGATACTGATATTAAAAATGTGTTTCTCATTTTAATGGAGGTAAGCGGGAAAAATTTTGCAATAGACAAGGATGTAACCGGAAGGGTTACTCTAACCCTTGCAAAACCTGTGCCCTGGGACCAGGCGCTCGACCTGATATTGAAGATGAACCAGCTCGGGAAAAAATACGAGGGAAACATCATTCGCATCGCCACCCTTGGAACGATAGAAGCGCAAAAAACTCTTGGGCCACTTGTAACCGAATATATTGCTGTCAACTATTCCAATGTAAAAACCGATATACTGCCGCATCTTGAAAAGATATTAACTGAAGGTCGCGGAACTGTTACTGTGGATGAACGCACCAATCTGGTCGTCATGACTGATGTCGCTGAAAATATAAAAAAGGCCATTGAGATAGTCAACAAACTTGACAAGGTAACGCCACAGGTAATGATTGAAGTAAGGATAGTTGAAGCGACTACCGGTTTTGCCAGGGAGCTGGGTATCAAATGGGGTGGAAACTATTACGGAACCGGCACTCAAGCCTCTGCCCCTACGACCGGGAGGATTTTCGGGGCAAGCGCGGGGGGTAACTATACCGCGGGTAGCCAAAACTATGCGGTTAATCTGCCTGGTTCTACTCTTTTCGATGGCGTAGGAGCCGGACTTGGATTCGCATTTAGCAGGATTGGAGGGACTACCCTTAACCTTGACTTGAGATTAATGGCAATGGAAACAAATGAGAGGGGTAAGATTATATCAACCCCCAAGATAGCTACCCTTGATAACGAAAAAGCCACGATCAAGCAGGGGTATGACTATCCGTTTACTACATTAAATGAGGAGACAGGAATCACTACCACAGTCTGGAAGCCTGTTGATTTATTGCTGGAAGTAACCCCGCATATTACGTCTGACGATCGTGTTAGCATGGCAATCAAGACCACAAAAAACGACATAACAACAGTATTGACCAAAACTACAATAGCAACCAAGGAAGCTGAGACAAAACTTCTTGTAAATAACGGGGAAACCATAGTCATAGGCGGCATTATAAAGGAGACTATGACATGGGCTGAATCAGGAGTTCCGTGGCTGTCAAAAATTCCCGTGCTGGGCTGGCTTTTTAAATCAAAGTATCGAACAACCGATAAAACAGAGATGCTGATTTTTATCACGCCAAAAATAATGAAGTTCGAGCAGCATGGCAACAGAGCAACAGAGCAACAGAGCAACAATACAGATTATAAATAATCTTGCGTTTAGAGACCTTTACAAAACACGTCTTTTTCGTCATTCCCACCCATTTCCGTCATTCCTGCGAAAGCGGGAATCCATAACTAATTGAGAATACTGGACTCCCGTACCTTTTTTATCTCTTTTTGGGCTTCGATTGCAATGGGGCTGTTCGGAGCAAGCTCGATAACTTTTCTGTAGGCGCTGAGCGCTTTTTTGTATTCTCGTGATAATGTGTAAGCATTAGCAAGATCAAAATACAATGGCGCAAACGGAAATGAATTTTTTACTGCTTTTTCAAGGGTCGCTACTGCTCCCTTAAATTTTCCCATTGCAATATATGTTCTGCCAAGGCCATGCAAAGCAATTACAAACTCAGGTTCTATCTTAAGAGCGTCCTGATAATATTTTTCCGCAAGATTATATTCTTTTTTATTATAATATGCCAATCCCAGGTTTGAAAGAGGAAAGTGTGGGGTGGCATAGAGAAGGTCTTCTGTAATCTCCTTAAAACAGGTAATAGCTTTATCCCAGTTTTTTTGGGCAAGATATGCTGTCCCAAGATTATTCTTTGCAGAAGTATAATCCGGTTTTATTTTTATGGCTTTCTTAAAATGATTAATGGCAATATCCGGTTTCCCCTTTGCCATATAAGTAATGCCCAGGTCATTTTGAAGACGCGAATCTTTGCTATAGAGTTTTTCCGCCTTAAGAAGCTCTCTTAGCGCTGTTGTATAATCTCCCTGCCCCATATAGCCTTCGCCAAGATTTCTAAAATCTTCTCCCCGGCTTTTTCTTATTTCTAAATTTGCTGCGCACGAAACAAGAAAAAATACCAAAAACATAGATGCTGTCCGGATAAACCCATTTGCTTTTATTTTCATATTTAAAATACCCCCAGAAGATTGAAGATTGAAGATTGAAGATTGAAGATTGAAGATTGAAGATTGAAGATTGAAGATTGAAGATTGAAGATTGAAGATTGAAGATTGATGATTGTCGATTTACAATCCTTCAATCGGCATCCTTCATATGAACTCAAAAGTAGTTTACACTTTCTATTTTTTTGAACCGCAGAATATCGAATAAGAAATATCGAATGTTGAAGTAATACCTTTGAAATTCTGCAGTTCCTTGTTCTGCGGTTCGATATTCAAAATATGTGACAGAAGAACCAACCTCGAAAAGTGTAAACTACAAAATGAAGGATGCCCTTCAATCATCAATCGACAATCATCAATCATCGATCAACAATACCTTTATCCCTTTGTTTATTAAAAATTGAACTATATCGTCATTTATCGAATCTATTGCGAGAAGTATTTTATGCTTTTCTTTATTTGAAATCAGATAGCCCGGAATGGCTAAAGAGGTATTATAGACAACCGGCCTTTTTGCTGCCAGGAAGGTTGGGTACTTTGTATAAGAAGCCTCTAATGCATCAAGAATTTTTCTTATTACCTCATGTGCATTATCTTTATTATTTATTTGTATTATGCCAAGACCTGTCTTTTTTATAGAAAGAACCGCATCGCCATAAATATCTCCAAAATCAACGAGCAGCGACTTTCCATCCCCGGTTGATATGAGATTTGATAATGCCTTTATTTGGATTCCGGCATACGGGAATGTAATGGCGACATTTTGTGCATAATTATAACCCATTGCCGTCAGCAGCTTATTGACAAAGGCTTTACGGTCTGCAAAGTCTATAATGATAACGTTTTCCGTTGTATTTTTCAAAGGTCTCGCATCTTCTGCTGTATTTTCGTTTTGCGCTTTTTTGGATTTGTGTTTTGTGCCATTAAAATCTTTGGTAAAATCTTTGAGAAAATCCTTTATTATTATATTGTGCTGTTCGAGATAACGGACAATTGAGTCAGGGGTACGCTCATCCGGGTCATTGACAGGGGTAATGCAAAGGTGGCTTGCCTCTTCGTCGGCAAAATACGGCTGCTTAATTATCCATTTCCCGCGAACCTCCACCTTAAGACCCTGATCAGAAAATGATATTTTATTTTTAAATGCTTTTTTTTCAAACGACGCCATAACAGCATCAAGCGCCTGTTCTGTTGAGGTTTTGTTTGCAATTGGAACAATTTTCACATTGCTCCAGTATAATTTTATTGCATCTAATTCAGGCTCATTTATTTTTTTGCCTTTGTCTGGGGATGGGGCCAGCAGAATTTTTGTCTTATCTTTAAGCTCTATTAGAGGAAAACTGGATAGGTCGAGTCTATAATCGGCTTCTCCATACCCTGGGAAAAAGTATATGCCTTTATTTAAAAGTTTTGCATCTAAAATTGAAGCAATTTCCGCAAAAAGGGATAATATATTATCAGGTCGATCTGTTGAAATTGAAATAAACGGTTCTATGGCCCCGGAAGAGTCAAAGAGAGATTTGTACCATGGCTTGTCACGAAGAGATCTATCAGGAATATATAGTTTTTGCCCGGGATAAATCCGATCCAGATCAACAACATCCGGGTTGATGATCCTGAACACCTTGATTGCCTCGTTGTATGGTTTTGTCCCGTATTTAGTATCATAGCCCCGCGCAATAAGCCTTGAGATGAACTCCCCCTCTTGCACGATATGTTCGGTTGAGTAGGGGTTGATAATATCAGGCAGATTGGAAACTGTTACAAATGGAATGGTAACGATTCCCGAAGATTGACCGGGAAGCGAATCCTTTTTTAATTTCCTTAAAGGAATAAAAATATGTTGCCCCGGACGTATCAAGTCAATATTGCGTATATGCGGATTAATACGTTTAAATATAGCTAAGAATTCCGGAAAATCCTTATGGGAAATTTCTCCTTTTTGACGGAAGAGCTTAAAGACCCAGTCATCCTTTTGAACAACATAAGGATCGCATAATATATCACTACCTTTATCATAACGCACAATATAGCTTTTAGATAGTAAAGCGCTACCCGCGGAATAATGGGGAATGATGCAGATAAATATGATTAGCAACCATGTAATAAATAGTCTTCGCAAATTTTATACCTTTCTTCCTATGTTTTAAATTTGATGAACTCGCAAAAAGTCGAAAATACCCGCTTTTGTCATTCCCGCGCAGGCGGGAATCCAGTAATGTTAAGATAGTTGCAACCTGTGCGGTTAATCCTCTCAAATCCCCTCTATCAAGAGTGGTGGACGCGAAGCGGACGGGGTGTGTAAAAGGATGTAGCAGCATATCACATGAACACACCCCTAAATCCCCTCTTATTAGAGGGGATTTGAAAATTATCTAACCGCACAGGTCGGATAGTTGTGGACTCCCGCCTTCGCGGGAGTGACAGAAAATCCGACTTTTTTACGATTCCATCAAATTTAGCCTTGTTGCGATTTCTTCTGATACACGTTTGACAAATTGCTCAAAATCATCCCCTTTTATCGGTTTTCCAGGAGCCGGGACATTTTTTAAATCCTTTGGATGTATTAAAATAGGAGAGTTTATAAGATTTGGGTCAGGAGTAATTTCAAATTCCGCCGGGAATCTGTTTTCAAAATACATCTCCTGAAAACCGGAAAATTTCAGTGAATGAGCGGTTGAATCGACAACGGCAATATCATTGTTATTAACAATTCCCTGTTTTTTTGCCTCAACAAGACCGGCCAAAGATTCTCCCCCGTGTGTACAGGCGATATGCCCGTTGCGATTAGCCACAAGTTCCCAGTCAATTATGGCCTGTTCCGGGACCTCTATAAAAAAAATATTCTTTTTGCCGGCCAGGCGGTTATAAAGATCTACGAGATATATTACCCTGGGCATTGAAACAGGATTTCCGATCATGGCTGCCTGGGCTACGCTGGGCTTTACGATTACTGGAATAAATTTCCGCTTTTTTGCATCAGGCTCGAGATAATACCTGTAAACAGGGTTTGCATGTTTTGACTGAACCCCGATAATTTTCGGCAGGCTGTCTATTATGCCGGTTTCATAAAATTTCAGGAATCCGTTTATAACAGCGGTAATATTACCTGCATTGCCGATCGGCAATACTATGGTTTTATCCTTCATATTATATTCGAAATTCTGGGCGATCTCATATGAATATGATTCCTGCCCAAGTATTCTCCAGGCATTCTTGGAATTTAGAAGAGCTACATTATATTTTTCCGACATAGCCTCAACAACCTTCATGCAGTCGTCGAATACGCCCGGGATTTCAAATACAGAGGCTCCGCTTCCCAACGGCTGGGAAAGCTGCTGAGGAGTTACCTTTTTGTGAGGAAGGAGCACCGCAGATTTGACATGAGGTTGAAGAAAGGAAGCGTACAGCGCTGCTGAAGCGGATGTATCCCCGGTGGAAGCACAGATTGCCAGCACATCGGAAATATGCCCTTTTTTGACAAGAAAATTGATATAGCTCAGAGCGCTCGCCATTCCCCTGTCTTTAAAAGAGGCGCTTGGGTTCTGTCCGTCATTTTTAAAGAAGAACCTGACGCCGGCTTTTTCCTGCAAAAAAGAATTGGCTTCTATAACAGGAGTATGCCCCTCGCCAAGATAGATCACGCAGTCAAGAGGTATAACCGGACCGATAAATTCATGATACAGATAGATGCCTTTTAGAGCAGGGATCGTGAGCATCCTGCGATAATCGAAAATCCGGCGCCACAATTTACCGGGTATTTTTTTTAACCGGTCAAATTGCAGATCATAAATAAGCAGAACCTCGCCGCAATCCGGACATGTATAAAGCAGCTTCTCAATGCCGAATTCAAGGCCGCAGCCAAGACAGCGGTAAACAACATTTCCTTTTTGTTTAGGAATAATATATGGCCTGATCTCTACTGGAAAATCTTCAAGTTTCATTTTTCTATTTTTTCCATCCCGCCCATATACGGCCTCAAGGCTTTTGGAATAATCACAGCCCCGTCAGGCTGCTGGTAATTTTCAAGTATGGCGGCAACCGTTCGTCCTATGGCAAGCCCTGATCCGTTTAATGTATGGACAAGTTCCGTCCCCTTTCTGCCTTTTCTCCTGAACCTGATATTAGCCCGTCTTGCCTGAAAACTCTCGAAATTACTGCAGGATGAAATCTCCCGGTAAACACCCTGAGCAGGCATCCAAACTTCGATATCATAAGTCTTTGCCGCTGAAAAGCCCAGATCTCCGGTACACAAACAAACAACCTGATAAGGAAGGTTAAGATTTTTTAAGATGGTTTCAGCGTCATTTAAGAGTTTTTCGAGTTCATCATAAGAGTCTTCGGGCCTGGAAAATTTAACCAGCTCTACCTTGTTGAACTGGTGCTGCCTTATTAAACCCCTTGTGTCCTTTCCATAAGAACCGGCTTCACTGCGAAAACATGGGGTATAGGCGGCATATAGAATCGGCAGCATATTTTCGTCTAATATTTCATCCTGGTGAATATTTGTAACCGGCACTTCAGCGGTAGGAATCAAGAAATAGTCCCACCCTTCCAGCTTAAACAAGTCTTCTTCAAACTTTGGGAGTTGACCGGTATTGGTCATGCTTTTCCGGTTTACAATAAAGGGCGGCAGGACCTCTTTATAACCATGCTCTGCGGTGTGAATATCAAGCATAAAATTTATAAGAGCCCTTTCCATTCTTGCGCCTGCTCCGAAATAGAGAGGAAAGCGAGCCCCTGCAATCCTGGAAGCCCTGTCAAAATCGAGTATCCCGAGATTTTCTCCCAGGGTCCAGTGAGGGGCGGCTTTTAATTCAAACTCAGGGCATTTGCCGAATTGTCTGACAACAGGATTGTCGGAACTATCCTTTCCAACAGGAACCGACAGATGCGGAATATTCGGCAACTCAATAAGGATGTTATGAATTTTTTCCTCATTTTTGGATAAAGACTTATCTAATGTCTTTATTTTACTTGAAACATCACGCATTTCAGCAACCAGGTCATCTGTGTCTTCACCTGCTTTCTTCATATCTGCAACCTGCCCGGAAACCAGATTACGGCGATGCCTTAGTTCTTCGGTCTCAAGTAGAATTGCCCTGCGAGTGGAATCATAATCTTTTAAAATTTCAATGTCGGTTTTTTCGCCTCGCATTAAAAGGGCTTTTTTTACCTGGGAAAAATTTTGTATTACAAACTTGATTTCAAGCATAATGATAACTATATTTATCGAAAATGATTACTAAATTTTTGAAATTATCATGCGCAGGCTATATAGTCAATGATTATTGAATGTTGACTTCATTAGTTAATACATGTATATTAAAAAATTAATTTAAAAAAAGACTATTTCGACACTCGGAGAAGTATATGGAAGATATTAAAGAAAAAAAACGTGAAATACGCGAGGATATGGCAAAAAAGCTGGAAACATTTTCCGCCGGTGAATTAATCGAAAAAACCAGAGGAATAGAAGAGCGGCTTTTTGAATTTGCCAACTTTCTTGAATCAAAGGTTGTTTTGCTGTATATGCATACCAACGGTGAAGTTGTTACGAACGATATAATAAAAAGATGTTTTGAATCCGATAAGATAGTTGTGCTTCCTGCTTTTGATACAACAAAGCATACAATGCAACTAATGAAGGTTGACAACTTTGATTCTGATTTGAAGCCTGGTCCAAGAGGAGTCCCGGAGCCTGACCCGGAATGTTGTAAAGTTGTGCCTATTGACTGTATCGATATAGCAATAATTCCGGGGGTTGCTTTTGATGAAAAGGGTGGAAGGATAGGATCGGGCAAAGGCTACTATGACAGGCTTATTCCAAAACTATCGATTACCACCAGAAAGGTCGCTCTTGCTCTTGAAAGCCAAATAATTCAGCAGGCGCCTGTTGAGCCCCATGACAAGCATGTAGATATTGTCATTACTGAGAAGAGGATAATCTATAAAATATAAGGTAACCGTTCACAGGTTGCATTTATGCCATATGGGGTTGTTTTGAAAGATGAACCGAACATATTAAAAGATGAACGTCCAACATCGAACATTGAACGTCGAACGTCGAATAATGATGTCGCTCCGCTCTTCAAATTATTTTAAAATCGAATAAAAAAACCAATGCCGAACCTTGAATGACTATTTCTGTTTCTTTTCAGCCGTTTTGATATTCGTAACGAAAATCTTAATTAAAATCCTGAATATCGTGCTTGCCCGCCTGGAGGGTTAATCCTGTCCGAAAAAATAATAGCGCGCTAAAGTGTTATGGTTTTTTTTGTATTGTTAAATTTTATCTTGAGAGTCCAAAGTTTTCGGAAACATGCCTTAAATTCTTGACGTAACCACGCTGATTTGATAAAAAATTTGTTATGAGAAAGGATTCCATCGCATTTAAAAGCAAGCGCGAACAAATGGTCGTCAAGCAGATTGAGTCGCGCGGGATAACAGACATAAATGTTCTTGCAGCCATGCGCAAGGTTCCCAGGCATCTATTTGTAAGTGAGGCCTTAATGGATCAGGCGTATGGTGATTATCCGCTTCCCATTGGTGAGCAGCAAACAATTTCACAGCCGTATATCGTAGCAGAGATGACACAAGCCCTGCAACTTGGCAAGGATGACCGGGTGCTTGAAATCGGAACAGGATCCGGATATCAGGCCGCAATTTTAGCTGAAATTGCATTCAGGGTATATACCATCGAAAGAATAAACCCGCTTTTTATTAAAGCGCGCAAGCTTTTTGACGAGCTTCACTATCACAATATAGTAGCGAGATATTCCGATGGCACTCTGGGATGGGAAAAGGAGAGTCCGTTTGATGCCATTATTGTTACAGCCGGCGCTCCGGAAATTCCCGAAAGCCTGGTAGAACAGTTAGCAATTGGCGGACGTATGGTAATACCGGTCGGAGACCAATTCTCGCAGGAGTTGATCAAACTATATAATGATGAGCAGGGTATTCGCAAAACATATCTTGGTGGATGCAGGTTTGTGAAACTGTTAGGCGAACAAGGCTGGAGATACCAATAAATGCTTCGACGGCTTTATTCCTGGGTCCTCCACTGGGCGGAAACACCATATGGGACATGGGCATTATTTGTTCTTGCTTTTTGTGAATCCTCTTTTTTCCCCATACCTCCGGATCTTCTTCTTATAGCTCTTGCCGTGTCAATACCAAAAAGGTCGTTGTATTATGCGCTGGTATGTTCGGCAGGTTCCGTACTTGGTGGATGCTTAGGCTATTTGATTGGATGGCAGTTTATGGTCGGTATTGGGGAGAAGATTATAAGCTTTTATGGTTTAACCGAAAAGGTTGAATATATCCAGTCTCTTTACATGCAATATGATGCTATGGCAATCGGTATTGCCGGATTTACTCCTATTCCCTACAAGGTGTTTACTATTTCTGCCGGAGCATTTGATATAAATTTCACGGTCTTCGTAATTGCATCGGCAGTTTCAAGAGCAGCGCGTTTTTTCCTGATTGGCTGGCTGATATATCGCTTCGGCACTGGAATTCAGGCTTTTATTGAGAAATATTTCAATACACTGGCAGTTGCATTTACAGTTCTTCTTGTTGCCGGGTTTGTGATTATAAAGTATCTTCTTTAACTTTACTCGACCACTTTCCCACTCGACTACTCAACTATTTTCCCACTCGACCAATTGCAGCGCTAGCTGCATTTTGAGAACCCGCATGAGTGACAGATAAGGCAGCCCTCTTCATGAGACAATATTGCGCCGCATTCCGGGCAAATATAAATCATTGTTTTTATCTCACTGAAATTTGAATTGGTTACCTTTATCAACACTTGAGCAATTGCATCAGGACAGGATAGAACCATTTTTCCGTTTTGCCATGCAGGTGAAGGACACCGGATGCCTATGAGCTGCTTGATGATGGCATCAATATTTACTCCTGATCGCAAAGCAAGGGATATCAGGCGGCCGGCGGCTTCTATCTGAGATGATGCACATCCACCGGTCTTTCCCATCTGCGCAAAGACCTCGCACATTCCTTTTTCATCGGAATTTATCGTAACATATAGTTTCCCGCATCCTGTGCTGATTCTTTCCGTAATACCGTGAGTGCGCATTGGCCTTGGCCTGGGGGCTATCTTCGCAGATTCCTTTTCTTCCATGCCGAAACTTAAAACCTGATGATCACGGCTCCCGTATCTGTATATCGTTACACCTTTGCAACCGCTTTTGTAAGCAGAAAGATATACCTTTTTAATATCCTCCTTTGTGGCGTCCGGAGGAAAATTGACTGTCTTGGAAACAGCATTATCCGAATATTTCTGGAATGCAGCCTGAATCTTAACATGCCATTTTGTTGAAATATCATGAGATGTTCTGAAAAGCCTTTTTATGTGATCAGGAACAACGTCAAGCGACTGTATGGAACCTGTTTTTGCAATTTCGCCAAAGAGCTTTTTGCTGTAAAATCCTTCCTTCCTGGCGATTTTAATAAAAAGCGGATGTATTTCCGTAAGAAACTTTCCGTCAAGCACATGCCTCGCATACGCCACAGCGAAAATCGGTTCTATTCCACTTGAAGTGTCTGCAATAATACTGATAGTGCCTGTCGGAGCAATTGTAGTGGTAGTGGCATTTCGCATATATGGCGTTGATGGGTTGTCAAAGATGCTGTCCTTGTAATATGGAAAATTCCCGCGTTTTTTGGCAAGGGCGGCGGATGCTTTTTGGGATTCCTTAGAGATCAGTGACATTACACTTTCCGCCTTGGCAACAGCCTTGTCGGAATCGTAAGTCAACCCCATTTTTATCAACATATCGGCAAAACCCATTACCCCAAGACCGATTTTCCTTGTTCCTTTGCTCATTTTTTCAATGCGCGCGAGGGGATATTTGTTTGCGTCTATTACATTATCAAGGAAATGGACAGCATCATGAACGGTCCTTTTTAATCGGTTTAAATCAAGGGTGTTTTGGGTCACCATGTTGGAAAGATTAATGGACCCAAGAGTGCATGATTCATAGGGCAGAAGAGGTTGTTCGCCGCAAGGATTGGTGGCTTCAATATCGCCAAGGTGTGGTGTTGGATTATCCTGATTTATGCGATCGATAAATATTACTCCCGGTTCTCCGGTTTGCCAGGCGGAAGCAACAATCATGTCAAATATTTTCTTTGCGGAAACCTGTTTTACAACCTTGCCTGTTCGGGGATTGATAAGATCGTAATCAGCATCTTTTTTAAGCGCATCCATAAATATTTTAGAGAGGGCAACCGAGATGTTGAAGTTATTTAACATGTGCGGATCATTTTTTGAATTTATGAAAACTTCGATATCAGGATGATCTACCCGCAAAACACCCATGTTGGCTCCTCTGCGGGTACCTCCCTGCTTGACGGTTTCGGTGGCTACGTCGAAAACAGACATAAATGAAATAGGACCGCTTGAGATACCTGCAGTTGACAGGACCACATCCTTTTCAGGACGAACCCGCGAGAAAGAAAATCCTGTGCCTCCCCCGCTTTTGTGTATCATTGCAGTATGTTTCAAGGTTTCAAAGATGCTTTCCATTGAATCTTCGACAGGCAGAACAAAACAGGCGGCAAGCTGCCCAAGACGTCTGCCGGCATTCATAAGGGTAGGCGAGTTGGGTAAAAACCATTTATTACTCAAAAGTTTTATAAATATTTGCTCAGTTTTAGCAACATCGGCTTTTGGATCGAATATCTTATCAACAGAAGCGATAGTTCTTGCTACCCTTGCAATCAGGTCTTCAGGCGTTTCGATTATTTTTCCCTTGCGGTCCTTTTTCAGATACCGCTTTTCCAGCACAACCCTTGCATTTTTTGAAAGATGTATAGACATTGTCATTTTCCTAAACAAAACCGTAATAGTTCTGCCACTAAGGCACAAAGGCACAAAAAAGGGATATGATTCAGGAATTCAGGGATTGGGGAATTCAGGAATTGAAGGTAGTCTACTGATTTTAATCCCCCAATCCCTAAATTCCCCAATCCCTAAATCCCTAAATTTCTTAATCCTTACCGAACTTTTCTTTTAATTTCCGGTTAACCACAGGCGGCACCATTCCTTCAATATTGCCGCCAAAACGGGCAGCCTCCTTTATTATTGATGAGCTTGTAAAAATCCATCTCAGGCCGGTCATAAGGAAGACCGTCTGAATTTCCCGGTTTAGTCTGCGGTTCATCAGGGCAAGTTGAAACTCATATTCAAAATCGGATACAGCGCGCATTCCACGCAGTATGGTATCAGCTCCCCGCTTTTTTGCATAATCAACGAGAAGCCCGTCAAATCTATCTACTTCAACATTTGAAAAGCCGCTTAAGCTTTCTTCAATTATCTCGATTCGTTCTTCAATAGTAAAAAGAAATTTCTTGGCAGAATTATGCAAAATGGCTACAATAATTTTATCAAAAACTTTAAGCCCCCTTTCGACAATATCAAGATGACCATTTGTAATCGGGTCAAAAGAACCAGGATAGACAGCTATTTTTTGCATTGATTTATATTCCTTTCAAATCCCCTCTAACAAGAGGGGTGGACGCGAAGCGGACGGGGTGTGTAAAAGGATGTAGCAGCATATCATAAGAACACACCCCTAAATCCCCTCTTATTAGAGGGGACTTGAAAATTATCTACCCGCAAAGGTCGAAATAATTTAGTAACCGTTCACGGTTATCGGTTCACACTTTTTGTGGGAGAGGCTTTCAGCCTCGAAAATCGTGGCTAAAAGCCACTCCCACAATAATAACGAATCCCCAATCCCTCAATCATATCCATCCTTCGTGTCTTTGTGGCTGAATAGTTACATTATTTATACAATATAAGTTAAAAATGAAACAAGAGTTTTTCCATATTTTCTTTGATCTTGCAGCTCATACTCAGGAAAATCTAATGGGATCGGCTCTAAAAGGGAATGCTCAATAATAAGACATACCCCCTTTTTCACGGATTCCACTTTTCGTAAATTGTGCAGGGTCGGTTCAAGAAACTTTTTATTGTAAGGAGGATCAATAAAAATAAGATTAAAGGCAGCTTTGTATGATTTGATACAGTTTAAATTTTTTATTATATCCCATTTTATAATTTTAGCTTTGTTTTCAATTCCGCACGCTTTTATATTGCGTTCTATAACGGACAAGGCTCCATTATGAATATCTATAAATAGAGCGGATTCAGCTCCGCGGCTTAATGCTTCGATGCCTAGGGCTCCGGTGCCGGCAAATAGATCCAGGACAACCGCCTGCTTAACATGAAAGGATAGAATGTTAAAAATCGATTCACGCAATCGGTCCGAGGTCGGCCTTATTACCCTTCCACGGGCTGAATGCAGTTTCTTTGCTTTCAGATTGCCGCCTATTATTCTCAAGATTGATTCACCAGAAAAAGATAGATATATTTAGGATCAAGATCTTTTTTTGCAACAGCCCCATATTCGCTTTCTATGGCATTAAAAAGATTTTCCAGGGTTTGCCCTAATCTTTGAGTAATCTCATATGTATTTAGACCGGTTTTTTCTGAAAGCCAGTTTAAAAAGGATTCTTTAATCAATATGCTTGTTTTTCGCTGTTTGTCTTTTTCCGATTTTTGAGGAGTAATTAATAAATCATCAAAAAAGGTCTTAAGTTCATCAAGTGAAAGTGGCGCAAGCTCCTCGGAAAGCCCAAGATAATTCCTTGCCCATAATGTCAGGAGAAGATTTTTATATGTTATCGTCCTGTCGCCGGTAGTTTCAAACTTAATTGTCATCAGAGAGAGAAGATCATCAAAGGCTATAATTTCATTTAACACCTTTTCGGCCTTTCTGATATCTTCAATAGAAGAAAACTCCCTGTAAAGAGAAGAGGTTGTTTTATAATTATCGTAAAACAGCGGTTTTTTAATCAGCAGGCCTCCAAGCACTCCCAGCCATTCTTCGTCCCAGAAGCCAAGGGCTAATCCCTTTTTTGCAAACCAGCTTTTTGAGCGCCATTTTTCAGCCTTCCACTTAAGCTCAAGAGAAAGTGTGTATCCAACCCTGAAAATGTTGGAAAGTATATATTTTTGTATTAATGCAGCGCTTTGGTTTACATCTAACACTTTGTTTGCTCCGGTTAAATGCTCAAGCCCGATGCTTATATATCCACAGGCCTTTTTTACCACATTTCTTAATTCATCCCTGTTTCTAATGTTTTTTTGATCAGCTGCTATAATTTGATTAGCTAGACCGGCAAACTCTGATTGAATTCGCAGCAGGACATCTTCTGCCTTAATCGTTTGCAAAGCTTCTGTAAAAAGGTTGTCTTCTTTAATTATCCCGGCAGTATATGCAGGCGCTGGAACGTGTGAATCCGGTTTTGAGCCAGGCAAAATATATTTTTTCTCATACCTGTCAATATCCTGAGGTCTTAACGACTGATAGATGCCTGTTGCTTCATCAAACGGCAGAAAGCCTTTTTCCGCAAGCCGGACATTTCGCAGCCTGTAGTCTTCTTCTTCCAATTCAGCAGGAATAACGCTTGAAGACTCAAGCAGAACATTTTGATATGTTATTAGATCATAGGCAGCAAGGCGATGTATGAAATTTTTCAGAAATTTATTGCGTATTTTTTGAAAGTCACCATCTGATTTTTCCTCAAAAGGATAGTCTGTAAATCTTATATAAAAGGTATCGTCAAGCGTGAAAAGGTCTTTGCCTAAATCTGAGGGGTCCTGGTCATGCTCCCTGATTATTACCTCGATATTTTTGAACAAATAGAATTCAATGAATTCTAATTTTTTGCCTAAGAACCATTTGATAAACCGATTAGGGTCGGCTCGAAAGAGCAAATCAAGCCATTTTGTTACAGACCTTATTTTAATTCTGTCCTTTTTCCAAACCTCTATATCAAGCATGTACTCCCACTGCTTGTCGGAAGCAAGCGACAACAGCGGAAGAGAATCTTCAAGCCCGATATCATGCACCAGAAAATATAGATCTTCTTCCGGAAATGAATGCACGATGGCTGATGGATGCGGCGCATCCAGAATATAATCCAATGCCTTGTCTGTGGGAAGAGAAAGTATCTCTTTTCTTTGCATAGACAGCCTTTGGAAAGGCCTCATCAACTTTTTATTTTGTGTATCTTTATTCATAATATGTAATACATTAACATTATACAGTAAACTATTTGCAGTTGCAAAAAACTTTTACCACAGAGATCACAGAGCACACAGAGTAAATTAATTGCAGTTAATTAAACCACGGGCTCTGCCCGTGCGACCCTAAAAGGTTTAACCGTTCCGGCGAGAATATTGAACGGCAGAGTAAATCGTTTTTTGAACGTCGAACATCGAACGTTGAACATCGAATAATGAAATCGGTGAGTTTATGCTGAGGGACCGAAGTGCTCCGCCGGTTTATAAATTGGCAGAATACCTTATTCAAAATTCGATGTTGGACGTTCGATGTTGGACGTTCATAGCCTTTTAGCTTGATTTTTTTTATTCTTCTATTTTTTCTGTGTTCTCTGTGTGCTCCGTGGTGAAAACAATAGTTATTACTCATATATGTGTGTCCCAGCGCTCAAATTTCAGCAAAAGGATCATGCCAGGAATGGCGATCAGTGTGCATACGATAAAAAAAGCTTCCCAGCCGATATTTTTAGCAAGAAAACCTGTTGGGGCCGAGGCCAGCACTCTTGGAATCCCCATCAGGCTGCTTAGAAGAGCATATTGAGTGGCGGTAAATTTTTTATTTGTAATACTTGCCATAAATGCAACATAAGCGGCGGTTCCCATGCCGCTGCTTAGATTTTCAAAAGCAATTACTGCCGACAGAGCAGGGATATTGTAGCCTATACGCGCCAGAAGAGCAAAACCCGCCGTTGACACGGCCTGTAAAAAACCAAAATACCAGAGGCTGCGCTTGATTCCCAGGCGGAGCATGATCGTTCCCCCGATCAGGCTGCCTGCAATTGTTGCCCAGAAACCAAACAGTTTAACAACAGCGCCGATTTCCGTTTTTGAAAATCCTATATCAAGATAAAAAGGTATAGTCATGGCGCTGGCCATAGTGTCGCCGATTTTATAAAGCAGTATAAAGGCCAGTATATACAAAGCCCCCTGACGACTGAAATACTCCACGAGAGGATCAAAAACAGCCTCTTTCATTGTTTTAGGAGTTCCGGCGGTTAGCTCAGGTTCATGCGCAAAGATAGTAGTAAGAATACCGGGCAGCATACATGTCGCCATTATTAGATAAACCATGGAAAAGGGCATATGATCGGCCAGGATTAAGCCCCCTCCGGAAGCCAGCAGCATTCCCACCCTGTAACCATTGACATACAGGGCGGAGCCGAGCCCTAATTCCTCATCGGGAAGATCCTCCCTTCTATATGCATCCACAACAATATCCTGGGAAGCGCTGAAGAAGGTCACCAGAAAAGCAACAAAGGCCAACATCCACGGATTTTCTCTTGGCTGAGTAAAACCGAGACCCGCGATGGCTAATAATAATGCTACTTGAGCTATTAGCAACCATCCTCTGCGGCGGCCCAGAAAGGGAAGGGTAAAACGATCCAGAAAAGGAGCCCAGAGGAATTTCAAAGTGTAAGGAAGACCTACGAGGGCCATCATCCCGATTACGGTCAGATCCACGCCTTCTTCCTTCATCCATGCCTGTAATACGGTTATGGTCAGAAGAAGAGGCAAACCGCAGGCAAAACCCATAAGAAGAGTTACCAGCATACGGGCGCTGCAAATTGTATAAATTATGGATTTTTGCTTTACAGGTTGCACGCTTTCTAATAGCAATCCAGAATGATATCACTTAATTTTCTTTTGGGCACATGATGAACCCCCCTGCCATCCCTCCAGTACTTGATGTTATTAACGCTGCTCAATGGACTATCAGAATCAACAACTTCTACTTTAACCTTTTCTTTGGGCTTTCCGATTGCAAGGGCAAGAAGTATTTTATACTTAGGCGGTATGTTCAGAATTTTACGGAATTTTCTCCGGTTTATCGCTCCAAGTATACATCCTGCAAGACCCTTTTCCCTTGCGCCAAGCAGCATGCTCTGGCTTGCAATCCCATGGTCGCACCCAAAATTTTTGCTGATATCGGTATTGCCGAGGACGATTATATATGCAGCCGGCCTTTCTCCCTCCTTTGGCCCGGGCCAGTCTTTGATATATCCCGCCCAGGCAAGGCAGGAAAATATAAGGTCATTTTTTTCCTGATTGCTGGAAAGGATGTAGTTTAACGGCTGTAAATTTGCCGAAGAAGCCGACAGTCTTGCAAGACTTACCAGTGCCTTTAAAGTTTTTAAAGGCACTGCATGGTCCTGGTAAAACCTTCTGCAGCTTCTGTTTTTTTTGATCAGGTCTGCAATCATTTTACTCTTCGTTGTGTTTAAATTTTAATTGAACAGGCATATTCTGGCGTATCCAGACCAGGACTTTGTCAAATTCATCCCTTAGCTCCCTGAGAGCCTTGCCTCTGTGACTTACATGGCTCTTTTCCTGTATCGTTAATTCTGCAAATGTCTTTTTAAGCGGCGGATAGTAAAAGACAGGATCGTATCCAAATCCATTTGAGCCGGCCGGTTCTTTGGCTATCAGGCCTTCGCAGCGGGCTTCATAAGTCAGAGCGGCTCCTGTTGGAACAGCAATCGATATTACGCATTCAAAGGCCGCCCTGCGGTCGGTCTTTTCTTCCATCGCCTGCAGTAGTTTGTCCCGTCTTTGCTTATCTGTTGCGTTTTCTCCGGCATAGCGGGCTGAATGAACTCCCGGAGCGCCTCCAAGAGCCTCGACCAACAATCCTGAATCATCGGACAATGCCGGCAGCCCTAAAATTCTGGCCGCAAAGCTTGCTTTTTTGTAAGCATTTTCATCAAAGGTGTTTCCGTCCTCTTCAACCTCTGGAATAGGGCCAAAATCGTCCAGGTTTTTAATATTAATCGGAAAACCCTTTAAAAGGTCTCTAATTTCAGATGTTTTGCCTTTGTTTCGTGTAGCAATAACCAAGGTGATTAAATGTTCCATGTTTTCCTCTTACTATGGGAGACCTTTGTAAAACGCCTCCTTTTGGTCATTGCGAGGAGTGAAACGACCTGTCTGCGTGCGGGCACGCACAGGCAGGCGGAAGCAATCTTGTGGATTATCAACATGTTGTGAGATTGCTTCGCTTCGCTCGCAATGACAATACTGGTGTTATGCAAATCTCTCTATGAACTTAAAATAGGCTATTTTATAATTCATGATCAGGCTGTTGTAAAGTCTTTTAGCAAGACCTTCGCAAAACACCCCGGGTCTCTTAGCGTCTCAATATCCGATCCTTTACATGTTCTTTCTTATATGCCATATTACATTCCTCTCAAAGCTGTATTAAATGCTATAATGTCATATTATAAAGAAAATATATAGCGTTAATATACAGATTTTTTTCTGCTTAATACAATAGTTAGCCCTTGATAATAGAAAATAAATGCCATTACCAAAAGGAATCGAACTAACAGCAGTTCCCGCCCTGATCCCTGGCAAAGTTGAAGCCTATAATCAGGGGCCTAACGGACAAGATTACAACGGAGCCTACAACCAATACATTAGAGCAAGGAATAATGGTATTAGTGCCGGAGGCTCATTGTCCTCATGGATTATTAGTGGCAATGCAGTTGGAGCTATACAAACAATATTAGCTGCCTATGGGATGAATGCCAGAAACTCTGAACTTGTTCCTCCATCAAGATTTCAGGCAGTGATTGAGGGCCTAACCGGCGATTCTCTCGACTGGATTAGTGGATTTGAACTACCTCTAACAAATGCACCAGCCAACTTGACTAATCCACAAACGGGTTCTTCTTTGTCAAGTGAATTGACTAATATCTATAACATTCTGTCTGCGCCAGGTTCTGTTACCATAAGCGGTGGTTTTGTCGCGGCCTCGAAGGCAGCACATTGTCTCTTTCCTGCATTCGTTCCTATGATTGATGGTAAACATACTGGGATTTCATACTACAATGTTGCTCGGAATACATATAATCCTCCACTCGGTATTGTTAACTGGGCTGGATGGGTTGGCCACCAAATCACAGGTGTCCCTAATCCAAGTCCACGCGGAGCAGGTCGTAATAGTTGGGGAGCAGACCAATTTTTAGCGGCCATCGGGGTGAACCAGCACATCTTTGAAATGTGGTCTGCAACGAACAGCAATCTTGGAATTAATGAGTTTCTCTTGTTTGACCTTGCTCATAACACAACAGGAATACCAAGAATTATAGACAAAGTTTTATGGTGACAGGGGCTAACCAATCAGTTGAGAGGGACTGCCAGCACTGACGCGCTGTCAGCCCCTCACTTCAAACGTTATATGTCTATAGGGAACAAAATGAAGTGTCAGTTCTTTCACCTTGAAAAAGAAAAGGTTGATGAAGTTCGAAAGGTTTGCAGTCCAGGAACATATTGCGTATTAGATCAAGATTCCATTCCTTCGGTTATTCCTGAAAAGCTTAGAGAAAAATGCCATAAAGCTGTTGTTGTGGCATCAACTTGCGAAACAGGTATTGTATACTGCCTGAATCTTCAACGTATAGATCAAAGAGATAAAGCTATTGACCAAATGCCTTTTGCACTGGTTGCAGTTCCTAATATGGCAGCAAGTAGCTGTCTCCTTCACCATGCTGAATTTCAAGGGCGGACATCCCATCCTAATGATAGATTTTGGCAAATACTTAATGCAAGTGGAATAGAAGACTATGTTCAGCTTCCTGAATCCCCGCCAAAGAATAAAGGACCTCTTAGTGAATTAAAAGGTTCAAGTCATGAAAAAGGTTTTTTGAAGGCAAAAGCTGTAATAATAAAGCATGACAATGCTCTAAAAGGCAAGGATGGAGAATGATAAAATTTAGCTTTTCTATTATTGATGACCATACAAAATGTTGAGGTAGCATTTCCGTAATTTAAAACACCATATAACCTGACGCTTCACGTTGACCGGAAGGGTCGTGCGGTTTGAGCCATTAATCAGTCTTTCCAGGCTCAATCTTGCTCGCTTCCGTTCATTGCCGAGACCCCTTCCGGCAAGTGAGCTTGTTAGGCTACTATCCAAGAGAATAAGGAGAGTCAGAATGGAAAATGCCAACGCAAGATTATTCGTAAGCCTATCGCATATCCCCAGCTATTTTATTTTGTTCATATCGCTGATAATCATTACAGGCTGCGCCACAGGAGAGAAAGTGACAAGGCTTTCTCCAGGGATGTCCCAAACGGACGTGGTTGGAACTCTTGGAAGACCTGATGGCTTTAGGACGGAAGGTGACTACACCGTGCTGAAATATACAAACCGACTTATTTCAGGTTGGTCGTGGGATAGAGCAGATTACTTTGTCATATTAAAGGATGATAAGATCACTGAATACGGGTCTGGTGAGGTGCGAGAAAAGAACGTTGGTGGGCTTCACACAATATTCATTCATCAGTACTAACATACACTATTTCTGTTTCAAAAGGAAAACAAGGTGCTAAAAGGTCCAGAATACAGGGGAAGAACGCTAGAACAAATTATTTCCGAGCGGGTTTGCTTCGACTCAGTTGGCTACGCGTATCGAGCCCTTTCCTGGTTAGATGTTGCAAAAAAAGGCCTAAATGTGTGTGCTCTTCAATATGCTGCACACGACGCAAGACAGGCAATCGAACAGTTGTTTTTTGAAGAGATTGTTCTAAGTGTCGGCACTCAACTTGACCGAAGAGAATATGAAAAGTGCAAAGGGAACAGCACAAAGTTGCATAAAATTATCCGCCGCCTGAATCCTGACTACAATAAACTCGCACAGTTCACAAAAACAATAATTTCAATATTGCCACAATCGCCACCCTTGATCATGTGGGATCACAAAAAGCTATTAAAGCATTGGGGAACTGTTTCGGGTTATTTACATTGGGCTGGAGAACCGGCAGAAACTTTTGAATCAACTGAATGGATTCAAAAAGGAATTGGAGTAGTCGAAAAGGCCGCGGACCATATCTGGAAAAAGAATGAGAGTGGATTTACTGGGATTATGATGCCTCAAAATATGGAACCTGAGATCAGGGTTTGTTGGGAGCGTTTCCGTGCGGGTGAGATAGACCTCAATTCCGTAAATCGGACAGCCAAGATCGCCTTACCGGTTTTGAATAAACGAAAAAAAGCCTAACAATGCTCTTGCAGCGGATCGCAAAAAGCCGCGCCCGCTGAAGAGCGGTTAGATTTTATAGGAGCTTACTGAGAACTTAAATGCCTCAGACAATAGAAAAAAACAAAGACGAGACAGCCGAAGACGTAGAGCTTCTATCGCCACACGAAAAATGCCTTGTCCTTGGTTCAGTTGGATATACTGGTATCGATGCTGTGGAATGGGATGCAGAAGATCTACCAAACATAGAATCTTGGGGACGCCCTTTACATTTACAGTTTTGAAATGATGGTTACGGGTTGCGGCAAGAAGTTTATTTGTAATAGGTCAATTAAAATTCGAACAAAATTACAAAGAGAGGGTAACACTCTTCTCCGAGGTTTTAGGATTCAGGAACTGTTCTATCAGTTCCCAGGCTTTTTGTTTTTGCTCCAAACTCAAATGGTTTAACTTCC
>JAUWQO010000191.1 GCA_030610995.1 Desulfobacterales bacterium | reverse complement strand
AGATTGCTCCCATCTTCGAATTCGCAAGGGAGGTGGCTGACAGGCTAAACAAAAGTGCGGGAATCACCAATGTCAATGTATCAATGGACATGACCAAGCCGGAGTATCGAATATATATTGACCGGGCCAGGGCATCCTCGCTGGGAATCTCTGTTGGCAATGTGGCCTCAACGCTTCGGGCGCTGATTCATGGCGTCGTATCCACCCAGTACAGAGAGGGAACCGAATACTACGACATCCGGGTTATGGTTCCCAAGGCGCAAATCACCAGCAAAACGGATCTGGAGAACCTTGTCCTTGAAAGCGATCGTGGACACCCAATGTATCTCCGAGACATCGCTGAAGTGCGTCAGGCGGTGGGTCCGGTGGAAATCATCAGAGAAGATCAGGTCAAAGAGGTCATCGTTCGGGCCGACGCAGCAGGCATCAGTGTGGGTGAGGCCGTTGCCCGGGCTGAAAATGCTGTAGCCGGGCTGTATCGACCAGCCGGCGTTGAATACGAAATGGGCGGCCAGGCCCAGATGATGGCTGAGAACCAACGGACAATGGGTCTGATTATCATGTTCGCGGCCCTGTTTGCCTATGTCGTTCTTGCCATTCAGTTCGAGTCGTTTCTGCTGCCGCTGCTGATCATGTTGAACATCCCCTTTGCTCTGGCAGGGGCATTCCTGGCGCTGTTTGTAACCAATACCCCGATAGGGGTTACCGTCTTGATAGGCCTCGTCGTGATGATGGGCAGCATTACGTCACAAGGCGTTGTACTTCTCGTCCTGGCGGAGGCTTATCGCAAGGATGGTCATAAACCCTTGGAGGCAATTTTGCGCGCTGCTCCGATTCGGGTTCGCCCAATCCTGATGACACAGCTAACCACGGTTCTGGGGATAGTTCCATTGGCCATTAATCTGGGCGAAGGGGGCGACATGCTCCAGCCGATGGCTATTGCGGTCATAGGCGGGCTTTTATATTCGCTGGTGCTCACTCTCCTCTTCCTTCCGGCGGCGTATGCGCTGGTTAGTCGCAAACCGGAGGCTAACTATCTGTCGTAATGGAAGGATATTTATTAATCAGAAATTTGAAAACTCATAATTTTGTTGAGAGACCTTACGGGAATTACACACCCCGTCCGCTTCGCATCCACCCCTCTCAAGAGGGGAATTTTTAAAGTCCCCTATAATAAGAGGGGATTTAGGGGTGTGTTTTTTACGTTCCATTTAACCTGAAAGCGGTTTGGAGAATTAACCACACATTTCGAATTAATTCAGTTTTCAAATTTCTGACAATTGAAGAACCCCGCAGCAAGCTGCGGAAAATGCGCTCGCTGTTGCAGTTCAATTAACGCAAAGGAATACGGTTATGAAAAGGAGACCAATAATAGGGGTTATGGGAGGCGGCAATTCAACATCGGTGGATACAAAGGCCGCATATTGTCTGGGAAGCCTTATTGCAAAACAGGGCTGGATTTTGTTAAACGGCGGAAGAAATACCGGAATAATGGAAGCATCGGCAAAAGGGGCCAGCGATCAGGGCGGATTAACAGTGGGCATACTGCCTGACGATAATCTAAGCAGAGCTTCGGAATATATCACAATACCTGTTCTTACCGGCATGGGGAATGCAAGAAACTGTATCAACGTGCTGTCAAGCAACGTTGTCGTGGCATGTCCTGGAGGAGCGGGCACGCTCTCTGAAATAGCCCTTGCCCTTAAAAACAATAAAACGGTTATCCTTATGAAATTTGATGTTGGAAAAACCTTTGGCGGATATATGAAGCAAGGTCTGCTCCTTTATGCCGAAACTCCCAGGCAGGTTATAGAAAAGATTAAGGAACTAATGCCTTTGCAAAAACAAGATCTTCCCGGGTTGTAATTTTTATATTCTGCCTGCTGCCGTAAATTATTTTAATCTTTCCCCCGAGTCTTTCCACCAGTGATGCATCATCTGTGCCTGCAAAGCCTTCACTCCTTGCGTTTTCATGGGCTTTGATTATCAGATCGTATTTAAAAGCCTGCGGGGTCTGTGCAAGCAATATATCATCTCTTTTAAGTGTGTTGCATATAAAACCGGAACTATCCACCTGCTTTAAGGTATCGTCTGCAGGAATAGCCAGAATGCATGCGCCATACTCTCTTGCGCCGATTATACATGCCGCCACCTGGTCCTGAGAAACAAAAGGTCGCACACCATCATGGATGACAACTATTTCTGCAGCATCTTTATCTACTGCCATAAGGCCGTTATATACAGAATCCTGACGTTTCTCTCCGCCAGGCACAAGATTGATCTTTTTGTAAAGCTTTAAGGGGGCAAGTATATCTTTCCAGCAATAATCGATATCTTTTTTTGGAACAACGAGGATGATGCAATCTATCAAATCGCATGCATCAAAGGCCAGCAGGCTATAGGCCAAAATCGGACGGCCCCCAAGCAAAAGATACTGCTTGCGCTGTTTATCATTCATCCTAATACCTTTGCCGGCAGCCACAATAATTGCTGAAATCATATTTGACATATAATTTATCTGTAAGCGTTCACGGAACGTTGAAATTAGAAAATAGAAATTGGAAATTTGGCCTTCATACTTTTGTTTCGTTTCATCTCCCCCAAATTTCTAATTTCCAATTTCAAGCCGTGAACGGCTATTTATCTTAAATACTTCAATTCTTCAGGCAGCGAAATCCCTTTTCCCATCGTATCTTCACCATAATTAACGCTGGCAAGTTTTTCTATATCCTTTAAGGCACGGTCATCTCCTTCAAATGTAACCTTGTTAATATTTTCATTCTGTATCTTGCCGCCGGCCCATTGTATGTCGAGCACACTGCCGGCGTCAAACCTGTCCGATCCTATGCACAGTTCTACCTGGCCTCCGTAATGCTGAACAATTTTGGCAACAAGAAGGCTGGGTCTGCTGTGAAAACCGAGTTTTACCGGAATGCCGACACTAATGGAAGAACGCTCAATGTTCTCATTCAGTATATCCCGCGCCAAACCTTTACCGGTTATTAGAAATTGGCAAGCATAATACAGGCCGTAATTAATCGTACGGTCAAGGAGTATTGAAGGGTTGATCATAAACGCCAACCGGTCTTGAACCTTTTTGTAAATATTCTTGTATCCTGCTTCATGCAGGTGTCGTTCATAAAAATGGAGAAGCCTGCCGATCATTTGAAGAAGATGGAATACAACCGAAATATAGCCGCGAAGCTGTTTGAGTTTTCTTTTGCCAAACCTGAATCCCCCATGAATTACATATGTGTCAAAAGAGGACTGAAGACTATGCACAAGCATCTCAAAGTATCTAATCTCAACCTCGTTGACCTTATCCGGAACAATAGTCAATATTTTTTCTATGCTGTATGGTTCATAAAAACTCAGGTGATCAAAGTTTCCTGCAATAGTCAAAAATTTACTGGCAATTTTAACAATATTTTTCTTTTGCTGATCTTTATCCTTATCATCAATATTATAATCGAGCATCTCGCTGGTTGGAATGGCCGGGAAATAAGCAGGATTAAAGGTCTCATCAGGAATGGGAATATTAAGGTTGATCGCTTCATCAAGTATAACCGGCGCCATCTTCATAATAGAACTTGTCAAAAAATCAAATGTAATTTTGCCTTCTTTTTCAAAATCCTCTGTATCTACAAGATCATAAAATGCAAGACGGTTTGATATATGCTTGTATGAATAGCTGCTTATGCTCAAATGCCTGACAGCCGCCGTAAGCTCCCTGTAAAGGTACCAGTCATTATTGTTTTTGGCTCCGTGAAAATCGAGAAAGTCTTCTAAAAGCTGGGATGTGGATATCAGTTTTGAATATAGCCTTTTTGTGAAAGCAGGCTGAGCGGAATCAAAAGTCGAAACATATTTGCAACATTTGAGATAATCATGAGAAAATATCCTGACCTTTTCGGCAAAAGAAAAATTATTCAATAACCCTTGCAACTAATTTAACTCCATAACTACAATTTTTGTAACACGTTAGCCCTTTGAAAAAATCAGACAGGATAAAGAACTTATAAAATCCCAAATTTCAAGCATCAAATTACAAATAAATCCCAAATTTCAATATTCAATGACCAAAAAAGCTTCGCTTTACCTTTAGCTATTGGCTATCGGCCATTGGCTAAAGGTAGCCAAAGGCTCCCTCATTTACGGGTTTGGGATTTTGAACCTGCCCGCAATGCCTTTGTATGGATTTACCGAAGTATCATAATCAGGTGCCTACCAACGTGCTTTTACTGTTAATGTAATTACAACGCATGGCAGGCGGGTTTTGGTCATTGTAATTTA
>JAUWQO010000089.1 GCA_030610995.1 Desulfobacterales bacterium | reverse complement strand
AGGTATTCTATTAATTTTATAACAAAAAGACAGAGCGAAGCGATTCCACCCGCCCGCCTCGCCTGAGCACAAGCGTTTGAATTTCGCATATCTGGTTATAGCGAGTGCGATGGCGGGCAGGCAAATCGACAATCATCAATCGACCCGCTCGCCTCGCCTGAGCACAAGCGCTTGAATTTCGCATATCTGGTTACGGCGAGAGCGATGGCGGGCAGGCAATCATCAATTTTGACTAAGAATAGGTATGGTTCAATAACAGCATGCATAGCTGTTACTGACCGAAGTTAGAACCAAGTCTAAATAATATTTCCGGAGGAAAAAATAAAATGGCAGATATTACCAAAGAGGATGTTATTGAGTTTATAGCAAACATGTCGGTGCTTGACTTGTCTGAACTTGTTAAGGAAATGGAGGAAAAATTCGGTGTTTCCGCAGCAGCGCCTGTTGCGGTAATGGCCGGCGGCGCTGTTGATACAGGCGTCCAGGCGGAAGAAAAGACAGAGTTTGACGTTATTCTGACCAGTTTTGGTGACAAGAAAATTCAGGTGATCAAGGAGGTCAGGGCTATTACCAGTCTTGGGCTTAAAGATGCCAAAACCTTAGTTGACGGAGTTCCTGCGCCGGTTAAGGAAGGTATTGCCAAAGATGAGGCAGAAAAAATAAAGACCCAGCTTGAAGAAGCCGGAGCCCAGGTTGAATTAAAATAACTACTGCAACGAACTAACCACTAATATATTGGAGATGCTATGTCGGAAAGCTCTTTGGCGAGTAAGCGAATAAGGAAAAACTTTAGCAAGATACGGAAGATCGTTGAGATTCCAAACCTTATAAGTATGCAAATGGAATCGTTCGGACGTTTTTTGCAAAAGGATGTTCCAATTGAAAAGCGAAAAGATATCGGATTGCAGTCCGTATTCAAGTCTGTATTTCCGATAAAAGACTTTACCGGAAGCGCTTCCCTTGAATTTGTATCTTACAGGCTGTGCGAGATTAAGCATAGTATAGAGGAATGCGTCCACAGGGGTATGAGTTACGAAATACCCATACGTATTACCGTAAGGCTTGTGGTGTATGATGTTGATAAGGAAAGACAAACTTCCAATATCCGCGATATAAAGGAGCAGGAGGTATACTTTGGCACTATTCCTTTAATGACGGAAAGGGGTACATTTATCATTAATGGAACTGAGCGGGTTGTAGTAAGCCAGCTTCACCGGTCATCCGGTGTTTTTTTCGATCATGACAAAGGGAAGACACATCCCAGCGGTAAGATAATATATACCTCCAGAATCATTCCTGTGCGTGGTTCCTGGATTGATATGGAAATAGATCATAAAAATATAGTTTATGTCAGGATTGACAGACGACGTAAATTTCCTATTACATTGCTTTTCAAGGCCTTTGGCTATTCTTCCGAAGACATTCTTGCCTATTTCTATAAAACTGAAAAGATTATTTTGCGCGGCAGGAGTTATTTTAAGGAATTCAAGAGCGCAAGCATATTTGTCCAGGATAGCCTTAGGGGTCAGCGTGCTGCACGGGATATCAAGTGCCCTGAAACAAGAGAGGTCATTGTAAAAAAAGGCCGAATAATTACCAGGCGTTCAGTTGAGCGAATGAAATCGGTAAACATGGAAACTATACCGATAGATGTTGAATATATTTTAGGTAGGGTGTTTGCATCGACAATATATAATCCGGATACCGGAAGTCCTGTCGTCAGATGTAATGAAACTGTTGATGATGAAGCTCTGGAAAAGTTGAAAGATGCCGGTATAAACCAATTTGAGTTACTCTTTATTGATGGCGTGACCACCAGTGATTCCATATGCAGGACTCTTTTGCTGGATATGGTTGAAAAAAGAGAGGAAGCGCTGATTGAAATATACAGAAGGCTTAGACCTGGAAACCCTCCTGTACCCGAAGTGGCCCAGGACTTTCTTGACAATCTGTTTTCCAAGTCAACCTATTATGATCTTTCCGGTGTAGGCCGTATGAAGATTAACCTGCGCCTTGGCATTAATACTTCAGTCGATTTAAGGATATTAAGAAAAGAGGATATACTTCTTACGGCAAAAACCCTTGTAGAACTCAAGGATACCAAGGGGGCTGTTGATGATATCGATCACCTGGGGAATCGGCGGGTGCGAGCGGTAGGCGAACTCCTTGAAAATCAGTATCGTATCGGACTGGTCCGTATGGAACGGGCAATTAAAGAGAGGATGAGCCTGCAGGAGGTCGACGCTCTTATGCCCCATGACCTTGTCAATTCAAAACCGGTTTCTGCTGTTGTTAAAGAATTTTTCGGAACAAGCCAGCTTAGCCAGTTTATGGATCAGACCAACCTTCTTTCAGAAATGACTCATAAACGGCGCCTTAGCGCTCTTGGACCCGGTGGGCTGACTCGTGAACGCGCCGGTTTTGAAGTCAGGGATGTACATCCATCCCATTACGGGAGAATCTGCCCTATTGAAACCCCGGAAGGCCCCAACATCGGCCTTATTGTTTCTCTTAGCACCTATGGCAGAGTTAATGAATATGGATTTATTGAAACACCATACAGCGTTGTTAAAAAGGGTACTGTAATTGATGAAGTCAGGTTTCTTACCGCCTTTGAAGAAAAGGAACATCCGATTGCGCAGGGCAATGCTCCTCTTGATAAAAAAGGGAAATATATTAATCCGCTGGTAACATCACGTGTTGCGGGTGAGTTTATGATGATTAAACGGGAAGATATTGAGTTGATGGATATCTCTCCCAACCAGTTAGTAAGTGTATCTGCATCCCTTATTCCTTTTTTGGAAAATGATGATGCAAACAGAGCGTTAATGGGGTCAAACATGCAGCGCCAGGCAGTGCCTTTACTTGTTAGCCAGGCTCCTTTGGTTGGGACAGGAATTGAAGGGGTGGTCGCAAAGGATTCAGGTGTAACAATAGTTGCCAAGCGGGACGGCATAGCCGTTGACATGGATGCTTCTCGCATAGTTGTAAAGCATGATTATCCCAGTTCCTCTGATAACGGTTGTCAAAAGCCTGTGACGATTTATAACCTTTCAAAATTTATACGTTCCAATCAGAATACATGCTTTAACCACCGGCCGATTGTCAGAAAAGGTCAAAAAGTAAAAGCCGGAGAGATAATTGCGGACGGACCAGCAACAGATAAAGGTGAACTCGCGCTTGGCAAGAATGTAACAGTGGCTTTTATGCCGTGGGGTGGTTATAATTTTGAGGATTCCATCCTTGTTAATGAAAGACTTGTAAGGGACGGAATATATACATCGGTTCACATTGAAGAATTTGAAGTTGTAGCGAGGGATACCAAGCTTGGGAAAGAGGATATTACACGTGATATTCCTAATGTTGGAGACGAAGCGCTAAAGGACTTGGATGAAAGCGGTATCATAAGACTTGGCGCCGAAGTCAGTCAGGGTGATATCCTGGCGGGTAAAATTACTCCAAAGGGTGAATCCCAGCTTTCTCCTGAAGAAAAGCTGTTGCGCGCAATATTTGGCGAAAAAGCCGGAGATGTTAAGGATACCTCTTTGAGAGTGCCGCCAGGGGTCGAAGGAATAGTTATTGATGCCAAGGTATTTTCGAGGCGGGGCACTGAAAAAGATGAGCGTACATCCATGATCGAAGATATGGAAATCGCCGCCTTTAAAAGAGACAGAGACGATGAACTTAGAGTAATTGATGATGTGGTTCGCGGTCGTCTTGAAAAATTACTGGTAAATCAAATATGTTTATCACAATTAAAGAAGAATAGAAAGGTATTGATTGCAAAGGATGCAAAGATAGATTCGGACATGCTTGCCGGGATATCGGTGGCTCATCTTGAAGGAATTGTTTTAAAGGATCCAAAACGCACTGAGCAGGTACATGACACCCTGGAGATGTATAGGCATCAATGTAAACTTTGCAGGGAGGCTTTTGAACAGCGGGTTGGCCGATTTGAAAAAGGTGATGATCTTCTTCCGGGCATTATTAAGATGGTCAAGGTTTATGTGGCTATAAAACGGAAGCTTTCGGTTGGTGACAAGATGGCGGGTCGTCACGGCAATAAGGGGGTTGTCTCTAAAATTCTTCCTCAGGAAGACGCCCCTTACTTTAGCGACGGGACTCCTGTTGATATGGTGCTCAATCCGTTGGGCGTCCCCTCCAGGATGAACGTTGGACAGATCCTGGAAATTCACCTCGGTTATGCAGCTCAGGGCCTTGGCGATCAAATCAACAAGTTGGTTGAGGAACAAAAAATCAAAGCCCTTAAAGAAAAAATGGAACGGATATTCTCGGGTCAGGCAGAATGGGAGATAATTGACAGCATGTCCGATAAGGAACTATGCCATTTTGCAGAGAATTATAAACAGGGCGTTCACATGGCAACACCGGTTTTTGACGGCGCAAATGAGGATGAAATCAAGGCTCTTCTGAATGAGGCCGGACTGAGTACATACGGCCAGGTTACATTATACGATGGCCGTACAGGCAAGCCTTTTAATAAAAAAATTACTGTTGGCGCAATGTATATGCTGAAACTTCATCATCTTGTTGATGACAAGATGCATGCAAGATCCATCGGGCCTTATTCACTTGTAACCCAGCAGCCTCTCGGAGGAAAGGCCCAGTTTGGAGGTCAGCGACTTGGTGAAATGGAGGTTTGGGCAATGGAGGCTTATGGGGCCGCTTATGCGCTGCAGGAGTTTCTAACGGTCAAGTCTGATGATATGGCAGGAAGAACACGCATGTATGAAAAGATTGTAAAAGGTCAAAACGTACTTGAACCCGGTCTGCCCGAGTCTTTCAAGGTTTTGACAAAAGAGTTGCAGAGTTTGGGGCTGGATGTAGCCCTTATCGAAGAAAAGGAGTAAAAGGGAATTGGTCGAGTAGGGAATTGGTCGAGTGGTCGAGTAGGAGCGGCTTTCAGCCGCGATTCCTAACCGAATACCTAACACGTTTCGTAAAGGTAATTTTTTGACTTTTTACGAAATTGTCATAATCAGCAGCAATTCTAATTTTGAAGTGTAACATCCCCCAGAGGGCTTTGGCGGATAAAAGAAAAAATGCCATAATGAGAATTGCTGCATAATCAGGAAATATAAAATGGAAACTATATACGATTTTTTTGCTAAGCCTGTTAATCCAAAACATTATTCAGGTGTTCGGATTGGGCTGGCATCTCCGGAGCAGATTCTAAAATGGTCGCACGGAGAGATTAAAAAGCCGGAGACAGTCAATTATCGTACATTTAAACCGGAACGAGATGGTCTTTTCTGCGCAAAGATTTTTGGTCCTACCAAGGATTATGAATGCAACTGCGGCAAGTACAAACGCATGAAACACAGGGGGGTTATTTGTGAAAAGTGCGGAGTGGAGGTCATTCAGTCTAAGGTGCGAAGAGAGCGTATGGCACATATTAAACTTGCCACGCCTTGCGCACATATATGGTTTTTAAAAAGTCTTCCAAGCAAGATCGGCAATTTACTGGATCTTACTCTTAAAAATATTGAAAAGGTTCTTTACTTTGACAACTATATTGTTATTGATCCAAAGGATACAGGTTTAACCCGTGGCCAGCTTTTGTCGGAAGATAAATATCATGAAGCTCTTGAGACTTATGAGGCAAAATTTGAAGCAGGCATAGGAGCTGAGGCTATAAAGGAACTTCTGAAAAGAATAGATCTTGATGAAGAACATAAGAAGCTGAGGGAAGATATTCGCGCCACGAATTCGGTGACAAAGCGTCAAAAACTCGCCAAACGGATCAAGATAGTCGATGCATTCAGACGATCAGGATTGGACCCTGTTTGGATGATAATGGACGTTATTCCCGTCCTTCCACCTGATTTGCGCCCATTGGTTCCTCTTGAGGGAGGTAGATTTGCCACATCTGATCTAAATGACCTTTATCGCAGGGTCATTAACCGAAATAATCGTTTAAAACGCCTGATCGACTTAAAGGCTCCGGATATTATTGTTCGAAATGAAAAAAGGATGCTTCAGGAATCGGTTGATGTCCTGTTTGATAACGGCCGGCATGGCAGAGTTATTACAGGGACCAACAAGCGGCCGTTGAAATCTCTTAGCGATACTTTAAAGGGAAAGCAGGGCCGTTTTCGCCAGAATTTGCTTGGGAAGAGGGTAGATTATTCCGGCCGTACCGTTATAACAATTGGACCGAATCTCAGGCTTCACCAGTGCGGCCTGCCAAAGAAGATGGCGATCGAGTTATTCAAACCTTTTGTTTATTGTCGCCTTGAGCAGAAAGGGCTTGTTTCCACGGTAAAGAGCGCCAAGAAGATGGTAGAACGCGAGATTCCGGAAGTTTGGGATACCTTAGATGAGGTGGTTAAGGAGTATCCGGTTATGCTTAACCGTGCTCCTACGCTTCATCGGTTGGGTATTCAGGCCTTTGAGCCTATCCTGATTGAAGGTAAGGCCATTCAGTTGCATCCCCTGGTTTGCACTGCATTTAATGCCGACTTTGACGGCGATCAGATGGCTGTTCATGTGCCTCTTTCTGTAGAAGCCCAGGTAGAGGCTAGAGTTTTAATGCTGTCCAGTAATAATATTCTTTCGCCTGCAAGTGGAAGTCCGATTATTATTCCAAGCCAGGACATTGTTCTCGGCATCTATTATATGACAAGAGAGATAGAGGGAGTTAAAGGGGAAGGCAAAATTTTTGCCAATCCTGAGGAGGTCAGGTCTGCATATGATTCAAAAGCGGTTGATCTCCATGCCAGGATTGTTGTTCGGATAGATGGGGAAAGGATAGATACAACGGTGGGACGTATCCTTTTGTGGGAAATCATGCCTCGGGATGACATTTTGTTGATAAGACATATCATGGTTTCTTCCGAGGATGAAATAAAGCTTGTGCTTAAAAAGATAAAGTCAGGGGCCGTCTTAGCGGATATGGTGGATAAGTATTCTCAGAGCCTTGACAAGGAAAATGATGGGATCCTCGGCTTACTTGCAAAGGATGAGTTTAAGAGGATGTTTGATATAAAAGAGGCTGAGATTGACGCGGTTTTTTCTCTTGCACCCGGCGAAATCAGCGACATAATATTTGTCAACGACGGTTATCATATTTTTGAAATAATCAGCAAACGTCCGGAGATACCTTTTTATACAGTCAACAAGGTGATGAATAAAAAAGTGCTGCGCGATCTTGTTGATTATGTATACAGGAATTGCGGGCCAAAGGCCACGGTCATCCTTTCCGACAGGTTGAAAGATATTGGTTACAGATATTCAACAAAAGGGGGTCTTTCCATTTCGATTGACGATATGATTATTCCAGAGGCTAAATGGAATATTCTGAAAAAGGCGGAAAACCAGGTCGGCGAAATAAGCAGGCAGTATACTGAAGGTTTAATAACCGAGGGTGAAAAATATAATAAGGTTGTGGATATATGGGCAAAGGCGACCGATGATGTGGCCAATGAGATGATGGAAGCTATGAAGATGGCCCCGGCAATCGATAAGAAAGGGGCCCCGGTTCTTGATAAAAAGGGAAAGCCTGTTGTCAGGGAAAGTTTCAACTCCATATATATGATGGCCGATTCAGGCGCCAGGGGCAGTAAAGATCAGATGCGCCAATTGGCAGGTATGCGCGGCCTTATGGCAAAGCCCTCGGGTGAGATTATCGAAACTCCTATTACCGCCAATTTCAGGGAAGGACTTTCCGTGCTTCAGTATTTTATTTCAACCCATGGAGCCAGGAAGGGTCTTGCAGATACGGCGTTAAAGACGGCGAACTCAGGATATCTTACAAGGCGGCTTGCAGATGTCGCTCAAGACTGTACGGTAATTGAAGAGGATTGCGGGACTATGTTGGGAGTTGAGGTTGAATCATTGATGGAAGGAGGAGAAATTATCCAGCGTCTCGGCGAACGTATTTTAGGCCGTATTGCCACGGAGGATGTCCGTGATCCATTTACCGGCGAGGTGCTTGTAAAGAATGGAGAGGAGTTCAACGAACCATTGGTACAGAGGATTGAAGATGCCGGTCTGGCAAAAGTAAAGATAAGGTCGGTTCTGACATGCAAGTCAAGATATGGTCTATGCGCCAAATGCTATGGACGGGACCTTTCCCATGGGAGAATGGTTGAAATAGGTCAGGCCGTAGGAATTATGGCTGCTCAATCGATCGGTGAGCCGGGAACACAATTGACTATGCGGACCTTTCACATTGGAGGAACGGCCAGTCGTCGAGCTGAACAGGCGGATATAAAAGCTCGAGTAGGTGGAACGATAAAGTATATCGACCTTAATGTTGTAAAAAATGATGAAAATGAATTTGTGGTTATGGGCCGCCGCGGTGGTGAATTCGCCATAATAGGTGATAAAGGGCGAGAGAGGGGACGATTTCCTGTTATATATGGCGCTCATCTTGTTGTGCGTGATGGGCAGAATGTCAAGGTGGGGGATCTTCTTGCAAAGTGGGACCCGTATACAACGCCAATTATTACAGAGATTGACGGAATTGTTAAATTTGGCGACATTGTGTCCGGAAAGACCATGGAGGAAAGGGTGGACCCTGTTACAGGCAAATCAAGTCGCATGATTATCGAAAGCAAAACAGGTGATGAGGTTCCAAGGATTTCCATTAAAGATAAATCCGGTAAAACAGGTAAACTTGCGGCATCAAAAGGGGTTGCGCGTTATTTGCTGCCTGTGAATGCTATCCTTCTAGTTGATGAAGGAGATGAAGTTAAGGCCGGCACCGTTCTTTCCAAGCTTCCGCGGGCAACAACTAAAACCAAGGACATTACAGGTGGTCTTCCAAGGGTGGCCGAGCTTTTTGAGGTGCGTAAGCCAAAAGAGATTGCTGTTTTGAGCGAAATAGATGGATATGTTTCCATATCAAAAAGCACAAAAAAGGATAAACAGAAAGTAACTGTAACTCCCGTAGATGCCGGCGATAAAAAGGAATATCTTATTCAACGCGGCAAACATATAAATGTTTTTGAAGGTGATTATATTAGAGCTGGCGAACCTATTATTAGCGGCTCAGCTATTCCACAGGATATTTTAAATATCAAGGGTGAGATATCATTGGCCCGCTATCTTGTTGATGAAGTTCAGGAAGTATACCGTTTGCAGGGCGTCCGGATTAATGATAAGCATATAGAGGTAATCGTTCGGCAGATGATGAGACGTGTTAAGGTTGTTGATGCCGGAGATACAGATTTTGTTATTGAAGAGCAGATGGAAAAAAGCAAATTTGAGGATGTTAACAGGGCGGTGGTCGAAAAAGGCGGGAAACCCGCTGTCGCCGAACCCCTTATTCTTGGAATTACTAAAGCATCGCTTAGCACAGACAGTTTTATTTCCGCTGCTTCGTTTCAGGAAACGACTAAAGTCCTGACAGATGCCAGCATTGCCGGCGCTGTCGATTATTTACACGGTCTTAAGGAAAATGTAATAATGGGGAGAATTATTCCTGCCGGTACGGGTGTTTACTCTATATCATGATATGGCTGTGGATCAGAAAACCAGCCTTACAGGGTAAACACATTTGGTAACCGTTCACGGCTTGAAACTTGAAATTGGAAATTAGAAATTAGAAATTAGAAATTTGGGAGAAATTAAAATAGAAATTGGAAATTAGAAATTAGGAAGAACAGTACACGTGCAGCGCAGGCGCTTGCGCCGCGTGAAAGCATGAAGGCCAAATTTCCAATTTCTATTTTCTAATTTCAACGTTCCGTGAACGTTGAACCGCTTAACCCAGGTTGAAATATTATTTATTGGGTTTTGAATCTATTTAGCCTAAAATTATCGTATAAAATGCTTGACAATAAGATACTATATATATAGAGAATTATCTTTTGTCAAAACTTGATTACTTTGGAGCAATTCGGCTGATTGCGGATGGCAGGGATGGCAGAGCTTTGCGAATATAATTATATAGTGAGTATACAGTAGGTTAAGGGGAGAATATGCCGACTATTAACCAGTTAGTTAGACAGGGCAGAAAGAGGGTAAAGAAGAAGACCACTACACCGGCGCTAAGGAAAGCCCCACAAAAGAGGGGAGTATGTACGCGTGTCTATACTTCGACTCCAAAGAAACCCAATTCTGCTTTGCGAAAAGTTGCCAGGGTCAGGTTGACTACCGGCGTTGAGGTTACAGCCTATATTCCCGGTATAGGCCATAATCTTCAGGAGCATTCCGTAGTTCTTGTTCGTGGAGGGCGTGTAAAGGATTTACCGGGTGTAAGATATCATATAGTCAGGGGAATTCTTGATACTCTTGGGGTTGAGGGCCGAAAACAAGGCAGATCAAAGTACGGTGCAAAAAGGCCCAAGTAGAAAAGGGATTAAGGAATTGAGGGATTAAGGAATTGAGGGATTAAGGAATTGAGGGATTAAGGAATTAAAATTAATAGAATACCTTCAATTCCTAAATTCCTAAATTCCTAAATTCGCAATTAAGCGAAGCGAATTCCTATGGAAGTTGGTGCCTTGGTGGCTAAAATATTACCAAATAACAGATAACAATTATGGTGTAACACATGCCGAGAAGAAGAGAAATACCCATACGTATTATTATTTCCGATTCAAAGTATAACAGCAAGCTGGTAGCAAAATTCATAAAATCCATAATGCGGGACGGCAAAAAAAGTCTGGCGGAGTCAATACTCTACGATGCATTTGATATCATTGAGGAAAAAACAAAGGAAGTTCCACTGAAAGTTTTCGAAAAAGCTGTTGATAATGTGAAACCGCTCATCGAAGTAAAGTCACGGCGTGTCGGTGGCTCAACTTATCAGGTTCCAACTGAAATTCGTCAATCACGTCGAACCGCTTTAGGTATCAGGTGGATTATAAGTTATGCGCGTAATAGGTCGGAAAAGAGCATGGCCGGTAAACTTGCCGGCGAATTTTTAGATGCCGCCGGCAAGAAAGGGGCTTCTGTTAAGAAAAAGGAAGATACACACAAGATGGCCGATGCAAACAAGGCGTTTGCTCATTATCGGTGGTAGGAGTTTGTAACCGTGAACGGTTACACTGAGAGATGGGAATAAGCAGCTTTGAGCTTTTAATTGTTGAGCTAAAGTATGGGAGGGTGATGATATGGCTAAGGAGAAGTTTGACCGGACTAAGCCGCATGTAAATGTAGGAACGATAGGTCATATAGATCATGGCAAGACGACGTTAACAGCGGCGATAACAAAGCATTTAGGATTAAAGGGCATGGCCGATTTTGTGCCCTTTGATCAGATTGACAAGGCGCCGGAGGAGAAGGA
>JAUWQO010000001.1 GCA_030610995.1 Desulfobacterales bacterium | reverse complement strand
GGGTTAAATTGCTCTTGCTTTTATTTATTCGGGACGCGGTCCCCAATTCCCTCCTATACGATACCCAAAACGCATAATTACATTGGCGTTATACTGTGAACATCTGGACGATTGAGTTATTTGAGTATTTAAGGACGTCCCTCTCGCTTCCCCCTTTCATAAGCTGGCAGATCCGATTCGTGATCCTTATTGCTGCAAACGGGAACCGCATCAATTCCCACCGTAATGCACAGACTTTTGAGAGCTGCTATACATCAAACATCCATCCTTATTCACAGACAGTTTCGATATTTATATATGTAATCTGTGGCATTGGCATCTACAGCATAATTGGATAGTCAATAAATTATTGATAAAATGAGGGACTGTATTATTAATGGGTTAATCCTGTCAAAAAAATCTCTTTGAAAGAGCTAACTTATTACGATAAATCGAATAACAAACAACAGGCATCATGGAATCCTTAGGAAAATGGTCGATAAATAATCGTGTTACGGTAAATCTAATCATGATTTTTATCATTGTAGCCGGACTTATTACAGTGATGAATATGCGAAGGGAGATGTTCCCACAGTTTTCTTTGGACATAATCAATGTAAGTGTTGTTTACCCTGGAGCGAGCCCTGAGGAGATTGAAGAGGGCATATGTATCAAAATCGAGGAGAGTATAATAGGAATTGAAGGAATAGACCGCATCTTTTCCACTGCTTACGAGGGCCGTGGATCGGTTACGGTTGAACTTGATTCCGATGCCGACACACAGGGAGTGCTCGATGATATAAAAACAGAGGTGGATCTTATTGACAGCTTTCCGGAGGATGCTGAAAAACCGGTTGTCGTCGAAATATTAAACCGGAATCCAGCCATCACTGTGGCGGTATATGGCGATGTTTCTGAAAAACTCCTGCGCAAGGAAGCTGAAAAAATCAGGGATGACCTTGTAGATACCGAGCCTATTTCCCTGGCAAATCTTGTCGGAGTCAGAGACTATGAAATTGCAATAGAGGTGTCTGAAGAAAATCTCAGGCGATACGGCATTTCATTTGATGATGTTGTAAGGGCAGTAAAAACAGGGAGTATTGATCTCCCTGGCGGGAGTATAAAGACTTCACATGGCGAGATACTGGTAAGATCAAAAGGACAGCTCTATACGGGTCGTGAATTTGAAGGCATTCCACTTATTACTTTAAATGATGGAACGATTGTTCGGCTTGGACAGGTTGCAAATATAATCGATGGTTTTGAAGATATTGATGTAAAAGCAAGATTTAACGGCAGACCCGCAGCTCTTATCCAGGTTAACAGGACAAGCACTGAGGATGTCATCAAGGTTACGAGGTGTGTTAAGGATTATGTTGAGAAACAAAGAGCCAAAATGCCTGAAGGCGTGTATCTTGCCACATGGTTTGATTTATCGACAATGGTCCGGGACAGGATTAACATGCTGCTTCGCAACGGCGCTCAGGGAATCGTTCTGGTTTTTATTGCCCTGGCGCTGTTTTTAAACCTGCGTCTGGCTTTCTGGGTCTCTATCGGAATACCTATATCCTTTATGGGAGCCTTTCTCGTGCTTGATTTTTCAGGTGAAACAATTAACATGATTTCCCTTTTTGCCTTTATTATGACCCTTGGCATACTTGTTGATGACGCTATTATAGTTGGAGAGAATATTTTTACTCATTATCACAAAGGGAAGTCACCTTCGGCAGCCGTAATTGACGGCTTAAAAGAGGTTGGCGGGCCTGTGGTCATGGCTGTCACCACTACAATTGTTGCATTTATTCCTCTGCTGTTTATTGCAGGAATAATGGGTAAATTTATTGCCGTTATGCCAAGGGCGGTTATAGTGATTCTGATAATATCATTAGGAGAAGCCCTTCTCATACTTCCAGCCCATTTAAGTGGAGCGCTGGCCAGGTCGGTTATTAAAAAAGATATCAGACCCTCATGGCACGAACGGATAAGACTTAAAGTTGAACACATACTTAATGTTGTGATTGAGAAGTATTATACTACGGCTTTAAAGTATGTGGTAAAGAACAGATACTTTACTTTTGCTATAGGAGTCGGCGTGCTGATAATAAGCCTCGGTATTGTGGCCGGCGGCTATGTTCCTTTTGTTTTTTTTCCAAAAGGTGAAAGTGACTGGGTTATTGCAGAGGTAGGCTATCCCCTTGGAACGCCATATCAAGTAACTGAGCAAACAATCGAACATCTTGAGAAACAGGCTTTTAAATTAAACGGGTTGTTTAATAAAAAATTAAAACACAACGGCAATCTAATTGTAAACACATTTGCATTAGTAGGCATGATTCCCAGAAGGGACTGGAAGCCCGGGGAATCCGGAGGCCACTGCGGGGTGGTCTGGATAGAACTCGTTCCATCGGAAAAGAGGCGCGATCTTTCTGTAAATACAGTTTTAAACAAATGGCGCAGTTTAACCGGAGAAATTCCGGGCCTGGAAACACTGACTTTTACAACTCTTGAGGGTGGACCCGGCGGCAATCCCATAGAAATCCAGCTTGTAGGCAAAGATTTGAATCAGCTCAGGCGTGCCGCAGACGAACTTAAGATTGAAATGCGAACTTATCCAGGGACATTTGATATAACATACAATTTCAAGCCTGGCAAGGAGGAGAAACAGGTTAATATAAAGGAAGGAGCCCGTTCTCTTGGAATAACAATGACCGATATTGCAAGACAGCTTCGCCAGGCATTTTATGGAGATGAGGCCCTCAGGATTCAGAGAGGCAGAGATGACTTAAAGGTGCTGGTTAGATATGCGGAATCAGACCGGCGGCGCATTTCAGGTTTTGAGGATATGCGCATTCGGACAATTGACGGCCAGGAGATTCCCATCGAAGAGGTTGCGGATATAACCCATGGAAGAGCCTATTCCGTAATTCACAGGGTTGATAGAAAACGTGTGATAACGGTTATTTCGAATCTTGATGAATCAATTGCAAATGCAAGCAAGATTGTGGCTGATCTTAACAAAAATTTTCTTCCAAAGCTGATTGAGCGCTATCCTGAAATAGAATACGATTTGGAAGGGCAGGAGAAAAGGACCAGGGAATCGCTTGATAGCCTGAAAAAAGGATTTATCCTGGCCATTATGGTAATATTTCTTTTGCTTGCCAGCCAGTTTCGATCTTACATTCAGCCGGTTATTATCATGATGGCCATACCTTTCGGCCTGATAGGGGCTATTGCAGGCCATCTGGTGATGGGATTGGCGATTACGATGATAAGCATTTTTGGCATAGTGGCCCTGTCCGGCATAGTTGTAAACGATTCACTTATACTAATAGATTTTATTAACAGGGCGGCTCGAAACAATATGGAAATTGAAACGGCTGTTGTGGAATCCGGAAAAGTCAGATTCCGGCCCGTACTGCTTACATCAATAACAACCATTGCAGGGCTTTCCCCGCTTCTGTTGGAGCGGAGTTTCCAGGCCCAATTTCTTATACCAATGGCGGTAAGCATAAGCTTTGGACTACTTGTCGCCACGGTTTTAACACTTCTATATGTTCCCGCCCTTTATCTTATTGTAAGAGATGTCAGTAATGTTTTTGAAGGCCTATCGACAAAAAAACCAACCCTGACCTCATAAGCGCTAAACTGAAAAAAAATGAACATCGAACGTCCAATCCGCCAAAGGGCTCTGGCGGAAACATTGAATGGGAAAAGATGGAGAAGCTGAAAAGAAACAGAAATAGTCATTCAAGGTTCGGCATTGGTTTTTTATTCGATTTTAAAATAATTTTAAAGAGCGGAGCGACATCATTATTCGACGTTCGACGTTCAATGTTCGATGTTGGACGTTCATCTTTATGAACCGGCCGATTGGTTTTTTATAGTATTATAAAGATCAAAGGCCTTTTCCGGCGTTTCATTATCATGGACAACAGCCCTTACAGCCTGGATCATCGCGATTGGGGACTCAGACTGGAAGATATTGCGTCCCATATCAACTCCGCTGGCGCCCTGCTGAACTGCGTTATAAGCCATTGTTAAGGCGTCAAGTTCAGGTATTTTCTTCCCTCCGGCCATGACAATAGGAACAGGGCAGGAGGACGTGACGGTTTCAAAACCTTTTTCAATATAGTATGTTTTTATGTAGTGTGCTCCTAATTCGGCGCAGATCCTGACAGCAAGCCTGAAGTAGCGCGCATCGTGGTTCATGTTCTTGCCGACTGCGGTCACAGCCAGAGTCGGGATTCCATAACGCATTCCCATATCCACCATGCTGGTCATGTTTTTAATCGATTCCCTTTCATGTTCGCCGCCGATGAATACCTGGACAGCCATGGCGCAAACATTGAGACGTATAGATTCCTCGATATCCACGGCAATATCTTCGTTTGAAAGTTCCTTTAGTATGCTTGTCCCGCCGGAAACTCTCAGAACAATGGACTTTGATATGGTTGGAGGAACAATGCTCCTTAATATACCCCGTGTTAACATAAGTGTGTCTGCATAAGGAACCAGCGGAAGAATATTTATGTCAATCCGTTCCAGCCCTGTGGTCGGGCCCTGGAAATAGCCGTGGTCTATGGCCAGCATAACAGTTCGTCCCGATTCAGGGTTAAAGATCCGGGCAAGCCGGTTTTTAATACCCCAGTCCAGAGCATTTGATCCTTTAAGAAAAAACCCTTCCGTCTTTTGGGGAATATCTGAATAAAACTTTTTAGCCTCTTTTATTTCATCTACATCAGGCATCTGTTCATCTCCTTTTTATATTATGTTTTTTTACCAATCAAATCCCCTCTAACAAGAGGGGTGGACGCGAAGCGGACGGGGTGTGTAAAAGGATGTAGCAGCATATCATATGAACACACCCCTAAATCCCCTCTTATTAGAGGGGCCTTGAAAATTATCTAACCGCACAGGTCAAAAGTTCTGCAATATAGTCATATTTATGTTTCCGCATGTCAAGAATTGAATAATTCCTTTTAGATTTTTTGCTGGGGCTTCGGGAGGCTTCAGGTTGCGGCTCGCAGTTTGCTCTGTTTCTGGGCAACGAGTGAGTTGGGAATAAGTCAAAGCGAATTAGGGTAAAAGCTGAAGATTTCGCAACCCGCAGTCAGTTTAGCGGTTAAACGCGGAGAGCAATTGGTTATACGCCACAATTACTCGTTAAAAGCTTAACAGTAACTTATAAACTAATGTACGAAAACCCCCCGAAAGCCCCGACTCCGATACAGAGCATCAAGGAATTCTTTTGATTAAAACAATGTAAGTTGAAGCCGGCTTTCTTTTTCCTTCCTTTTCAAATAGCTCTTTTTACGTTTCATCAACCTTTGCTCAATATCTTCCACAAAAGGTGAAATTGTTCTTAAAGTGCGCTTCCCATATATCGTCCGCTTTTTTGCCATAGTTAAATACAATCTTTCCCTTGCACGGGTCATGGCCACGTAAAAAAGTCTTCTTTCTTCATCAATATCAACAAGCTCTTCTCCGGGCCTTATAAAGGGAATAAACTCTTTTTCGCATCCGGCAATAAAAACCACCGGAAATTCCAGGCCCTTGGCAGCATGCATGGTCATTAAGGCGACCTTTTCAGCCCGTGAATCGTATATATCCGTATCTGTCTGCAGAGCCGTCATCTCAAAAAAGTTCGCCGCATTATCGCCAAACTCCTTAGACATCCCTGTCAGCCTGTCCACAGCCTCATTTCTTTTGGGATGCTGTTTTAACGTCGAAGCAAGTTTAGTGTTATTTACAATAAAATGAAGTTTTTCTTCCACACTTTTCTCATTAACAGCCTTTTGCAATCCAGACAACTCGACTAAAAAATTATGGAATTTCGACTGGCGGGCTTTGCTCATACCGGGTATTGGGAAACGCCGGGCATTATAAAATCCTTTTGTTAAAGTAAAATGATTCCGGCAGCACCATCTCGTAAATATTTTTATCGTCTCGTCGCTGATGCCGGTTGATAATAACTTAACTGTCCTTTTAAGGTCGGCAAAGGAGCCCTGCCCATCTATGATCTTAAGCATAGAAATAAGCTCTGTGACCCCTTTCTGTCTGAACAGACTTTCTCTGCTTGCGATTTGGCAGGGAATTCCCGCTTTTTCAAAAACCTGCTCAATTATTTTACTCTGGCTGTTGGTACGATACAAAACAGCAAAATCTGAAAAGCTTCTGTCTTCTTTGGTATTTATATCCTCAATCTTGCCTGAATCTATGGCATGAAAGGATAGTCCTCCTGTCAGGGCTTCAATTGTTTTGCCTATAGCCACTGCTTCTGCTTTTTCAGAGGCGAGTTCAAGAATACTGATCGTTTTTACGCCGTCTATCTGGGAATAAACACGCGAGTTTGAAAGATTATCTGTTTTTGTATCTATGCTACGGTTTGTTATGATCTGATAAGAAGCTTCAAGAATAGTCTGAGTAGAGCGATAATTTTGATTTAGATGAATAATACTGCCCTGTGGATAATCCTCAAGAAAGCGCTCAAAAAAGCGAACATCGGAACCTCGGAAACCGTAAATCGATTGATTTGGATCACCGATAACGCAAAGATCCTTGTCAGGCGGAGCCAGGGCTTTTATAATCCGGTATTGGCCATGGTTTATGTCCTGGTATTCATCCACAAATATATACTTGAAACGTTGCCGGTAGATATTGGTAAATTGTTTGTCTGCTTCAAAACGCAGGACTACTTTTAATATAAGATCTTCAAAATCGTAAAGGGACTGGGCAGATAAAATGTCCTGATATGCTTGATATACCCTTGCGAATGTATTTATTTCAGCCTTTCCGGCCACCCCTTCTAAATTATCATGGGGCTGCAGTATCTGCTGTTTGGCTGATATAATTTTGTCTAACAGATACTTTTTTGACAAAGATACCTTACAGCCTCCGGCGTCAGCCTGTTTTATCGCCTCTGAAATCAGAGCCATTCGATCATCGTCATCGACAATGGTATGAGTCTGATTATTTCCCCTGTCCTTTAAAATTTTTAAGCATAATGAGTGAAAGGTGCTTACATTTGGGATCACGTTACTTCCTGTGATGCGTTTAATCCGGTCTTTCATTTCCCTGGCAGCCTTATTTGTAAATGTTACTGCAAGAATACTTTCCGGTAAAACATTTTTTTCTTTTATCAGGCAGGCTATCCTGCAGGTAATGGTATGGGTTTTGCCGGTCCCGGGTCCTGCGACAATCAATAAAGGCCCCCCATCGTGGCAAACTGCCTGTCGTTGCTGCGTATTTAAACCCTTGCCTCTTGACGACCGCAGGCTTCCAAAATCTTGTGAAGGCTGCTTAAGCTCTGTTTTTCTATTTTGTTGTTTTGTTATGTATCTTTTATGCGCCTTTGTCGTCGAATCTGTCTCCGGCATGATAAATAGTGATTTCTGGCCCATCAAACGTTCACGCTCCTGGTCTTTAAATATCTTCACGCGGCCAAACTCGCCATCATATCCAGGGGAAATATCGATTTCTTCCCTGCGCATCCTTTTTACAGCCTCACCAAGCAGCGGAATGCCGGCCTTATCAATGGCCTCCGGAGATAGATTGTGAAGTATACTCAATTCCGGGCCAAGAATATCAAGCGCTGTATTGTAATTATTCATGACCTTTTTTGACCCTGGACCGACCTTTAATATTTCTGATAAAATATTGACCAGAGGAACTATGCTGTAATAAGGGTGGGTTTTCTGCGGCTTTTCATGCTTTGGCCGATCCGCCAATTCTTCAACGCGATATAATACTCCTATGGTCAAAGGTTTCCCGCAAACCGGACATATTCCTTTATTTTTTATAGTTTTTTTTGGCCAAAGACAAACAGAGCATTTGCGGTGTCCGTCCAGATGATATTTTCCTTCTTCAGGATAAAATTCAAAGGTGCCTAAGAAATGCTTGCGATCACCCGTCTTTATTGCATCTCTTATTGCGGAATATGAAAGGTTGGTGTTGAAAAGATTTGCCTCCCGACCGAGTTTTAACGGAGAGTGGGCATCTGAATTTGATACAAGGGTAAGGTTGTCAAGGCTTGATACACGCCAGTTCATCGGCGGATCGGATGAAAGGCCTGTTTCAGCGGCAAATATATGGGGGGTAAGATCCTCAAAACATTCACTGATAGAGTTAAACCCGGACTTTGAACCAAGAACCGAGAACCATGGCGTCCATATATGGGCGGGAATCAAAAAAGATCTGTCGGATGTCTCAAGAAGTATTTCAAGAAGATTTCTTGCATCAAGCCCAAGTATAGGCCTTCCATCAGATTTAATATTTCCGATCTTATCCAGTTTTGAACTAAATTTACAGGCAACATCCAGGTCGGGCACAAATACAAGATTATGATTTTTACGGGTTTTATTATTTTTTTTATAGATATTGCTGATCTCAGAAACCAGGACAAAACGAACCTTGCCGCGGCAGGATAACGGGACCTTTTCGTCGCATTCCCCGGCGATTTCCCTTTTTAATTTAAAAAGCCCTTCCTCTGCCGGCTTTAATTTTTCCTTTATTTCCGCAAACCAGCCGGGATGTGTAAAATCGCCTGTTCCAACAACAGTAATGCCTTTTAATTGAGCCGCAATATAGAGGTTTTCAAGGTCAAGATTTTTGGCCGTGGCTCTTGAAAATTTAGAATGGACATGAAAATCGGCAATAAATTTCATAAGCACCTGAAATTAGACTCAAGAATTTTCCGAAATATTTACAAAACCGAACGATTTTAAAGCCTTGATACGCATTTTATTTTTTATAATGATTGAAATCATTCATTTAACCTTCCACTGTTCTTTATAATTATAATCTGACTTATATTCTATCGTGCCAAACAGGTTAATAATTTCAACCTGTTTGCGCCTTTGGATGTACTCAATGAGCGCTTCAGTAACAACTGCTTTTTTGGTACGATGTAGACCAACTAAACGGGCTTCTTCGATTAATTTGTCGTCAATTGCTAAATTAGTGGCCATATTTTTCCTCCTTATTCTTTTCACACACTATAAAATAATTTATCATGTGTAATGCTGAAAGGCAACTGGAGATTATTTTTTTGCATATCGCCGCCCTTAACCGGGTGGGTTGAGCGCCGGGGGGGATATTGATCTGATCACAAAGGAAGGTATCAGGATATGTTCAGCCCACCTGTTTCTTTCGGAGTTTGTGTAAAGACAGGAAGAAAATTGCAAAAGAAAATCTATATTCATTTCTTGACGATATAAACTTATAAACTGAGGAGTCCCATAGATTTCCTAAACAAATGAAAAAGAAACGCCTAAATTCAACCCCTAACTTTCATATCTGAAATCTTTTCTTTTGCTTTCTGAACCACATCCTTTGGAAACATGCGAAGCTCAGATGTATTAAACTGATATTGTGGCAGATATTGAATAATGAGTTGAGCGACCGCCAACCCCTGATCATGATCCCGCTGCTTTTTTACTGGTTCACGATCCGCTTGTTCACTTAACCATAATTTATGCAAGGCAAATACCCGTGGATCAGGAACAACTAATGAAGCAGGATATCCATCGTCTCCTATGACGACCTGAGAAAACTTCGGAGAAGAAATAAGCCATTGAAGATTCCGAATTTCAGCGGCTTCCAGATCATCCGGCCCGCCCATCCGCCTTGTTTCCTTTCTGAGCAACTGCTTTGGTTCTGATTTTATCAGATCCACCATGTATCCATCACGGTTTACAGCTCGGAATCCACCCGGACTGATAGATTCAAAAGACCGATCCGCTTTTCGAATAATACCTAACAAGCCAGTATTATCTATATCCTTATCAGCAACAAGAATAAGTTTCGGACGAATATCCCATAGAATATCCATGTCAAAAAACACACCCGCAGATGCTTCGTAGGCATACATTGCATTGGTGCCGATCACCATTACATTTCGACCGAGAATATTTTGCTGATCCAGCAATCGTAAAATACTGCTAACAATCCGAGGTACTCGCTGAATCAGCGCAGCCTTGCAGAATCTGGACTGCTCTTTAAGCCGATCTTTGAGCGCTGACAGACGTTCCTTTTCACGCTGCTTGCTTTGTTGAAACTGGGCGAGAATTTTTTCAGTTTCAGGAGATCTCGGCCCTAAACTTTTGCCGTAGCCAAAACGATCTCGAGATCTAAACAAATATTCGCGACCTTTTGACTTTTTCCAGTGCATGCCGCCTCTGTATGACCTATTTTTATTAAATGCTGCTACAAATGCTTCGTAAAGCTGTATAGTATCAATAAAAACACGCCGCTGGTTGTCAGTCATTTCCTTGAAAATCATAAGATTTCCTTCTTTTAATTCTTTTTCATAAATCGAAGGAAAACATTTCAAGAAGACATTGGTTTTCCTTCAAAAATACAATATTGCAATATTGAAGGAAAACTATTGCATTGCCAAGAGATTTATAACACACAAAATCCGATATCAGTTTAGCATGAAATTAAGATTATGGATGAGAAAATAGACGCATAAAATCATGGGTGTTTCGCTGACTGAAGCCGGCCGTCATCTGGGGTGTCGCCTTCTGCAATTGCTAAAACGCTTTATCGGTTAAATAGCCCTAAGTCTAATTAGTCGAGGGCGTCCCCAAGGTACGGAAAGGGTTATAACGGGGCGCGATATAGAGGTTTTCAAGATCAAGATTTTTGGCAATAGCTCTTGAAAATTTAGAATGGAGGGGAATGCGCTCGCTGTTGCGGTTCATACTAACCGGAGACCAATGGAGAGGTTTGCAAAAGTCACAAATTTAACTATAGATGTGACTTTTTATGATGCCATCAAATTTTATGGAGGCGGCAACCAGATTCGAACTGGTGAATAGCGGTTTTGCAGACCGCTGCCTTACCACTTGGCTATGCCGCCAAAAACCAAAACTCAAAATACCAAAACTCAAAAAGTGGAGCGGGAAACGGGATTTGAACCCGCGACTTCGACCTTGGCAAGGTCGCACTCTACCGCTGAGTTATTCCCGCTCAGAGGTTTATGGATATTTTACAAAAATACCAATTTTGTCAACAAAAAATTGGGCTAAATCTTGAGATGCTTTTTGAACTTTATAAAATAATCAACGCCCGACCAGACCGTCAATACCAGTGCCGCCCATAAAAACATGGTTCCGATTGCATGAAAATTTACACCAAAATAAGGATAATGGAATAAAAGAGGTATTATAGCTGCTATCTGAAACCCTGTTTTATATTTCCCAAGACTTGATGCAGCAATATCCTCTCTGTTTTCAACGGCAAAATTACGCAGGCCGGTTACGGCGATCTCGCGGCCTATAATTATGCAAACAATCCATCCAGGAACCCAGCCATGAGAGGATAGCATGATAAAGGCCGAAGAAGCCAGGAGCTTGTCGGCAACCGGATCCATAATCCTTCCAAACTTGGATTCAAGTCCATGAAGCCTTGCAAAATAGCCATCCAGATAATCGGTAATTGCCGCCGCGCTGAACAAAAGGGCCGCAATAAATGTGCAAAACCTGTTTGGAAACATCAACAAAAGGACAATGCCAGGTATTGCCGCTATACGGTATAGAGTCAACCTATTGGGATGACTCAACCAACTTTTTATCTTGTCTTTAGAAAGCATTCTATTTGATTACTTTTTTTGCCCTGTTCCAGTCGTCAAGAAAGGTCTTAATCCCTTTGTCTGTCAGTGGATGAGACGCGAACTTGGCAAGTACATTATAGGGTATTGTAGCAATGTCGGCGCCGATTAACGCCGCATCAAGCACATGGATCGGATTCCTGATACTTGCCACAATAATCTCCGTATCAAATGCATAATTGCCGTAAATTTCAAGAATCTGATCTACCAGAACCATACCCTCATTAGACAGGTCATCGAGTCGCCCGATAAAAGGGCTTACATAAGTAGCTCCCGCTTTTGCCGCCATAAGGGCCTGAAGCGGTGAAAAAACCAGGGTGACATTTATTTTTATTCCCTCTTCTGAAAGCTTGCATGTAGCCTTTATTCCATTAACCGTTATAGGAATTTTAACAACTATGTTATCATGAAGCGTTGCAAGATGCCGAGCCTCCTTAACCATGCCTTCAGTATCGAGACTGATAACTTCGGCGCTTACAGGGCCGTCCACAATTTCGCAAATCTCTATAATAAGTTCTTCAAAATCACGACCTTCTTTTGCGACCAGGCTGGGGTTGGTTGTAACTCCATCAACCATGCCCATGCTGTTGGCATCCTTTATTTCTTCTATATTTGCAGTATCAATAAAAAATTTCATCTGTTAAAGCCTCCTAAACATCCCTTTTCGAATGTTTTGCAATAAATTTGTCCCTGCATTCTGTACTGCAAAAATACAGATCCTTTCCATTAATCTTTAAATGCACACCGTTTCTCTTTGGGAAATACACCTCGCAATAAGGATCTTTTACCATTACATCGTCAATTTCACCGGTAGGCTCGCGGGAAACCTTATTTTTCGATTTGCCGGTTGGTAGCATCCAAGACTTAATCGCCCTGTATGCAACGTATATTAATGCTAATATTATTAAAAACCGCATCTATATCAAATTATGCCCTTTCAGCTCTCTTACCATTTGCCCATCATCATCCAGGCTGTCTAACAGGCATTGCATATCCTTTTTTAAAACAGGATGAACAATGTGTGGGGCTATATCACAAATAGGCTTTAAAACAAAGCGTCTTTTATGCATCCTGGGATGAGGAATGATCAGTTCGGGTGAATTTATTACAAAATCATCATACATAATGATATCAAGATCAAGAATTCTGGGGCCAAACCTTTCGGCATTATGATTGCGGCCAGCATTGCTTTGAATTGATTTTAGTTTATCTAAAAGCCGGAAAGGATCGAGTCTGGTCTCAATCTTTACAACAAGATTTACGAACCAATCCTGATTTATATAATCAACCGGTTCTGTCATGTAAAAAGGAGACCTGCTCTTTATAACAGATGTTTTCGATTCTGCCAGGGAGGTTAGGCTGTTTTTGCAGTTTTCAAGTTTGTGCCCGATATTTGACCCAATGGAAATATATGCAATATGGCTTTCCATTTAGAGCCCAATTGAACTAATTCTTTTAATAACCTCTTTCAGCCTTTCTTTGCCTACAGTCAAAGCCATCCTTACATATCCTTCTCCTGCTGCTCCAAATCCATTACCAGGAGTCACAACTATGCCCCCCTTTAATAAAAGATGGCTTGCAAATTCTGCTGAAGTATATTCCTTTGGAACCTCGATCCAGAGATAGAATGTTGCAAGGGGTTTTTCTATAACCAGTCCCATGTCGGCAAGCCCATCGACAAGTATATTCCGGCGCTCGGCGTACTCATTGTTCATGTTTTCAACACAGCTCTGGTCTCCCTCCAGAGCAGCTATGCCTGCAATTTGTACTGCCTGGAACGCACCGGAATCGATATTACTTTTTATCTGGCCAAGGGCATCTATTACATCTGCTCTACCGACCGCAAACCCTATACGCCAGCCTGTCATATTGTATGTTTTTGAAAGCGAGTGGAACTCTATTCCAACCTGTTTTGCGCCGCTGGTCTCAAGAAAGCTTTTTGGTTTGTATCCATCAAAAGCCATCTCGGTATAGGCTGCATCGTGACAGACAATTATATTATTGGATTCCGCAAAGGCAACAGCTTCTTCAAAAAATTCCCTGGTCGCAACAGCAGATGTTGGATTGTTGGGATAATTTATAAACATCATTTTAGCTTTCCTGGCGGTCTCTTTTGGCACAGCTCCAAGATCAGGCAAAAAATTGTTTTGCTTTAACAGATCCATAAAATACGTCTGCCCCCCGGCAAACTTAACGCCGATATCATACACCGGATAGCCCGGGCTTGTCACAAGAGCAAGATCGCCATTATTGATAAATGCAAGAGGTATATGTGCAATACCCTCCTTGGATCCTATCAGCGTTACAACTTCCTTTGCAGGATCAAGATCCACATTGAATCTGCGCTTATACCAGCGAGCAACAGCCTCGTTGAAATCATGCATGCCGGTATATGATGGATATCTATGATTTGCCGGATCTGACGCCGCTTTTTTTAATTCTTCAATTATGTGCGGCGGTGTCGGCATATCAGGATCGCCCACGCCCAAGTCAATAATATCAAAGCCCTGTTTTCTGACCTCTTCCTTTTGCCTGTCTATCTCCTTAAACAGATATGGGGGAAGATTATTCAATCTGTCTGACTTTTCAATTTTGATCATAACTTTTTGATAGTCCTCCCGTTCACTTCCACGCATCTTCCCAAAGTTCACCCTTGTAAATAATACGCGCATCACCTTCAAGGTAAGTATCGTAAATTTTTCCTTCTTTTTCCTTAAAATAAATATAAAGAGAATTTCCGCTTCTTGTCATTACATTTATTGGAGATTTTATCCCGGATTTGCCCGCCGTAACAACGGCGGCTGCAACCGAACCTGTGCCGCATGCCAGGGTTTCATCTTCGACTCCGCGCTCGTAAGTCCGGATTGCAATCATGCCGTCTTTTTGCTGGTGTATGAAATTTACATTTGTGCCCGAAGGAGCATACCTCTTATGAAACCTGATTTCCCTGCCAAGCCTGACAACTTCGACATCATCCAGGTTGAGCGCTACTATAACCACATGCGGAACACCTGTGTTGACACTGCTCAAAGAAATCGGGCCATTTTCCAGATCAAGAATATAATCTGTCTTGAGATCTGACGGATCTGTCATTTTTATCTTTACTCTGTCATTTTTAACCTCAGCAGAAACAATACCGGCGATGGTTTCAAAAGACATTTTAGATCCGGCAATTTTGTTTAGATATGCAAACCTGGCAGCGCACCTGGCTCCGTTTCCACACATTTCCGGCTGACTTCCGTCAGAATTAAAAAATCGCCACTTAAAATCAACCAAACCAGACTCTTCTATCAATATTAATCCATCAGCGCCAACAGACATTTTTCTGCGGCACACATTTACGACAAAATTTTTCAGATTCTTTTCATCAATAATCCTGTTCCTGTTATCGATTATGATAAAATCGTTGCCGCTGCCGCTTGCTTTAAAGAATTCAATATGTTTCATAATTAATTGTAACTATTCAGCCACAGATATACGCTGATCATCACTGATATTTTGTAACCGTTTACGGAACATTGAAATTAGAAATTGGAAATTTGGGCTTCATGCTTTTATACTGTTCTTCCCAATTTCTACTTTCCAATTTCAAGTTTCAAGCCGTGAACGGCTACATATAATTATTAATGTTTTGTGGGTTCTTTATATTTAAAGCTATCTGCGTTCATCTGTGCCTGCCCCGTAGGTCAGGATGATCGTACTGGGGTGAATCTGTGGCTGAATGGTTACGATTAATTTTCCAAAAACGGCGGTATCGACTCGCCTGCAATAAGATCTGCGTATTCCTGCCGTGCCCTTACAACATAAAACAGGTCATCCTTTACCATTACTTCGGGTACACGCAGCCTGGAACAGTAATTTGATGACATAGTAAATCCGTATGCTCCAGCGCTCATGACCGCAAGAAAATCCCCGTTTTTGACGTCGGCAATTTTACGGTCAAGAGCCAGAAAATCACCTGTTTCGCAAATTGGCCCTACGATGTCTGCAATTATCGATTTGCCTTCAGATTTAACAACCGGCTCTATATTATGAAAAGCTCTATACAATGCCGGACGTATCAGATCGTTCATGCCTGCATCAACTATAACAAACTCTTTTGCATCATCCGATTTTTTATAAAGAACCTTGGTAACCAGTATTCCAGCATTTCCGACAATAACCCTGCCTGGTTCCAGTATCAGTTTAATCTGCATTCCTTTAAGCAGCTTAATTATGGATCCGGCATATTCACTTGGCTGAGGAGGTGATTCATCGTGATAGGTTATTCCCAGCCCTCCACCCATGTCAACATATCTGATCTCTATGCCGAGATCTTTTAATTCATATATCAGCATCTTGATGCTCTTGAGAGCATCCTCAAATGGCCCTGTTTCGGTAATCTGCGATCCGATATGGCAGTCAATGCCGATTATTTTTATGTTTTTTAGACTGTTTGCAATTTTGTATGCTTTAATTGCCGTCTTGTAATCCACACCAAATTTATTTTTTTTAAGGCCGGTTGAAATATACGGATGGGTTTTAGGATCAACGTCGGGATTTACCCTAATAGCTACAGGCGCTTTTAATTTATACCAGCCAGCTCTCTGGTTTATAAGTTCAAGCTCCTCAAAGGACTCGACATTGAACATCAATATATTTTTATAAAGGGCGTAGTCGATCTCATCGACCTGCTTTCCAACACCTGAATAAACAATTTTGTCAGGCGAAATCCCGGCCTTTAATCCCCGGAAAAGTTCTCCTCGTGAAACAATATCAAGGCCGCCTCCAAGGTTTGCGAACAGTTTCAACACAGCTAAATTTGTATTTGCCTTTGCAGAGAAACATATCAGCCTTTCCATGCCGTCAAAGGCATCATTAAAGGCAGAGAAATGGCGTTTTAAGGTAGCATGGCTGTATAAATAAAAAGGGGTGCCGACCTTTTGAGCAATTATCTGTATCGGAACATCTTCGCAATACATTTCATTGTTATGATAATTAAAATGATGCATAAATATTTTCCAGCCGCCACGTAGGACGGCCCTACCATTATTTAAACGGATTGTGGTATTTTCCCATTTGAAGGTTACATTATTGGTAGGGCCGTCCTACGTGGCGGCCTTATGGTTTACGGCCCTACCGTTATTTAAACGGATTGTTGTGGATGAATAACCATTTGTATTTTTGGCTTTCTTGCGCAAGGCCATGTTTATGGGGATTCATCCGGATATATTCCACGTGGTTCGCAAAATCGTCTTCATCCCTTATTCGATGGTCTATAAATCTCGCTTGCCAGATGGTCTTGCGTTTTTCTTTTTTCCATATCCGTTTCATTAGATTGGCTTTTACAGCGCCAACCACGTTTTCGATTATAATGTCCGGATACGGTCGGAGCAAGGCATGCCAATGATCCGGCAATATCGCCAATGCCGCCAGCCGAAACGGATGAAATTTATGGACATCTTTGAAAGCATTTTGCAATTCAAGACAAAGGGCATCATCTGTAAAAACCGGCTTTCGTTTCCTCGTTACCACAGTCACAAAATAGGTTTGGTTCAGCCCGTCCCATCGTTCAGGTATACGCGGCATGGTATTTTTCCATTTGAAGGTCACATTATCGGTAGGGCCGTCCTACGTGGCGGCCTTATGGGTTACGTGGTGGCCTTATGGTCTAATTAATAAACAAAATCTATCTGATTTGAATCTTTCCCCGTCACCTCGTTATCAGTATAAACGGTTACCTTATAAATATACCTGTAGCCCTTTCCCAGGTTTTCCCTGTAGATTATTTTTTTATTTATATCCTTTTCTTCGATAGGAATATCGGCAATTCGCTTAAAAAGCACAGGACACTCTTTACAGTCGGACTCGGAAAGAGAGGTTTTTGATTTATATACAATAAAACCGCCCAAATTTGATGAGATCTTCCCCTTTTCATCAGGAATAGTCCAGGCAAGCTCGAGTATATCTTCATCTATGCTTGAGCTTAAATCATCAACTGCAGGCGGCCTGACCTGACCGGGAGGGACAGGCGGCGCCTTTCTGCCGCATCCAAAAACAACGATGCAGAGCAAAATTGACAATATAGTGATCAGACTTCTGCTAAAATTTTTATTCATCAGCATGTTCCAAAACTTTAAGACTCTTTTCCGCCTCCTGTATGGCAGCCATTACATTTTCTTTGGCGGTTCCGCCAAAAGATTTCCTGCGGTTTATCATCTGCTCTGTGCTTAAAATATTAAAAATATCCTCTTCAATAAGGGTTGAAAAGGATTTTAACTCTTTTAGTGTAAGTTCATGCAGTTCTTTATCCTTATCCAGCGCATAGCTTACCGCCTTGCCTGCGCATGTATGGGCCTGCCGAAACGGCATTCCTGCCGTTACAAGATAATCGGCCAGATCTGTTGCGTTTAATAATCCTTTAGTTGCGGCCTTATGCATTGCCTCTTTGTTAATTTTCAGCCTTGGAAGCATAGACGAGCATATCTCAATGCAGGCTTTTAAAATGTCAACCGTATCAAATAACGGTTCTTTATCCTCCTGCATATCGCGATTATAGGCAAGAGGCAATGACTTCATAATGGATAAAATGGCCATTAGATTTCCAAAAACACGACCGGTTTTCCCGCGGATCAGTTCAGGCACATCAGGGTTCTTCTTTTGAGGCATGATGCTGCTTCCTGTGGCAAATGAATCAGGAAACTCGATAAAACCAAATTCAGCCGTGGACCATAAAATCAACTCTTCCGACAAACGGCTGAAATGCATCATGCATATACTTGCCGCTGATAAAAATTCAATGATAAAATCTCTGTCCGACACAGAGTCTATACTGTTTCTCGACACCTCTTTAAATCCAAGAAGCTTTGCCGTGTAATCTCTGTTGATCTGAAACGTTGTGCCGGCAATGGCTCCGCTTCCAAGCGGCATTACATTTATCCTTTTCAGGCAGTCTCTAAATCTGTTTGCATCGCGCAAAAACATCTCATAATAGGCCATCATATGGTGAGCCAAAAGCACCGGCTGCGCTCTCTGCAGATGGGTATATCCAGGCAAAATCGTATCAATGTTGTCCCCGGCAAACAATAAAATACCTTTTTTCAGATTAACGAGGCTTTTAATAATCTTTGCAGTCTCATCTCTCAGATACATACGCACATCCAGGGCCACCTGATCGTTACGACTCCTTGCAGTATGAAGCTTTTGCGCAACCTTTCCGGCCACCTGGAAAAGTCTGGATTCAATATGCATATGGATATCCTCCAGGGCTTCATCAAACCGGAATTTTCCTCTCTCAATTTCCCTTTTTATCTTTCCAAGGCCCAGGATTATTGATGAAGCATCCTCTTCTGTAATAATCGACTCCTTTGCAAGCATACTGCAGTGAGCGATACTGCCTTCAATATCATAAGCATAAAGCCGCTTATCTACATCTATTGAAGATGTAAAAATCTCTACGCCTCTATCTGTCTTTTCTGAAAATCTACCGCCCCACGGCTTTTCTGTCATATATAACCTTTTTATTAGAATTGAATATTGTCGATTGAAAATTGAAAATTGGCATTTTTCATATAGGCCCAAAAGTAGTTTACACTTTTTTACAAAAGAAAAATCTGACGCAAAGACGCAAATCTTTTCCAGCAATTTCCAGGCTGAATCAATTTAACTATTGGCATTTACAGCATTTAGTAAGGCCGAGAATTACCAAAGCTTTTCTGTATTTCCTTTCTTTGCGCCTTGGCGCCTTTGCGTGAGGTTCTTGAAAAGTGTAAACTGGCAAATGAAGGATGCCTGAAAATTGGTAAATTCGACTTTTTACGACGCCATCATCTTTTGAATACGCAATCTTAGCGCATTAAGCCGGATAAAGCCTTCGGCATCTTTCTGGCTGAAGACACTGTCTTTTTCAAATGTTGCAAAATCCTCACTGTAAAGGGACCGATCAGATTTGCGCCCAAGAACACGGGAGTTTCCCTTATATAGTTCTAAACGCACAACTCCTGAAACATTCTTCTGGGTCTGGTTTATCATGTCCTGCAAAAGCTTCATCTCAGGTGAAAACCAGAAACCATAATATATGATCTCAGAATATTTCGGTATCAAAGAATCCCTAAGATGCATTATTTCTCTGTCCATGGTAATCGATTCAATCGCTATGTGGGCTGTCCTCAATATAGTACCGCCGGGGGTTTCATATACTCCACGGGATTTCATGCCAACGAAGCGGTTTTCAACTATATCTGCCCTGCCTATGCCGTGACGGCCGCCCAGTCTGTTTAACTCCTTAAGCAGATTTGCCGGCGACAGCTCTTTGCCGTTTATTGCAACCGGATCACCCTGCTTAAACGTTACTTCAATTATTTCGGGCTTGTCAGGCGCGTCCTTGGGCAAAACAGTCAAAGTGAACATATCCTCAGGCGGTTCCTGCCACGGATCTTCAAGCACGCCGCCTTCGTAACTTATATGAAGGAGGTTTCTATCGGAACTATAAGGTTTTGCCGGGGTTGTCGGAACAGGTATGCCGCGGGTTTTGGCAAACTCCATAAGGGCTGCGCGAGAGTTAAGCGTCCATTCACGCCACGGAGCAATGATTTTAATATCCGGATTAAGCGCGAGATAGCTCAGCTCAAAACGCACCTGGTCATTCCCCTTTCCGGTAGCTCCATGGCTTACGGCGTCCGCCCCTTCTATCTGCGCTATCTCAATCTGTCGCTTTGCTATAAGGGGCCTGGCAAGGGATGTGCCCAAAAGATACTGGCTCTCATAAACGGCATTTGCGCGAAAGGCCGGAAATACATAATCCTTAACAAAGGTCTCCTTAAGATCATCTATATAAACCGCCTTAGCGCCGGTCTTTAATGCTTTTTCTTCTAAATGATCAAGCTCCTCTTCTTGTCCTAAATCGGCTGAAAATGCGATTACTTCGCAGTCATATGTCTCAATAAGCCATTTTAATATAACCGATGTATCAAGGCCGCCCGAATAGGCCAGAACCACCTTATTTATTTTGTCAGACATGATATGCAGCTATCCTTTATAATGCTTTAGTTTTACACAACAAACCATCTGCGGTTGTAAAAAAAATTACCACTGAGAGCACAGAGTACACAGAGTAAATTAATTTAACAATTGTATAGGAATTTCCTTTCCTGAAATAACAAACAACAAATCACAAATATCAAATAAATTACAATAACCAAAATTCAAAATCCCAAACCCGTATATGTTTTGGTCATTGAATATTGAAATTTGGGATTTATTTGTAATTTGATGCTTGAAATTTGGGATTTTATAAGTTCTTTTTTTATCCTTCTATTTTTCTGTGGTCTTTGTGGTAAATCAAATTTACTTTTCTTTTTAATCTCTCATCAATACTTCAAGCACAGCCTTATGCATATGGAGTTTGTTTTCAGACTGGTCCCAAACAACCGAATTAGGCCCCTCCAGCACCTCTTCGCTAATTTCTTCACCCCTGTGAGCCGGCAGGCAGTGCATTACTATAACATCTTTCGATGCCTTATCAACAAGCTCTTTATCTACCTGAAAAGGCTTAAATGCCTGCTTTCTTTTGATCTGCTCACTCTCCTGTCCCATGCTTGCCCATACATCGGTATATATCACATCGGCATCCTCTGCCGCCTCCACAGGATCCGAAGTTATCATGATTTTGCCACATTTTCTCTCAAGCGCTTTTTCGACAATTTTGCTGTCAGGGTAATATCCTTCAGGGCAGGCTAATATGAGATTCAGCTCAAGGACAGCCGCAGCGTTTATCCATGAATGAGCCACATTATTGCCATCTCCAACCCATGCTATTTTCAGATCTTTGTAACCCCCTTTGTGCTCTATCACGGTCAAAAGATCGCTTAAAACCTGGCACGGATGGTATAGATCGGTCAGGGCATTTATTACCGGAATGGCGGCATACTCTGCAAACTCATTCAATAAATCCTGAGAAAATGTCCTAATAGCGAGGCAATCCAGGTATCTTGAAAGAACCCTGGCAGTGTCTCTTACCGGCTCATTCCTGGCGATTTGAGTATCTTTTGCGCTGATAAATATCGAAGTTCCGCCAAGCTGAACCATTGCCGTTTCAAAAGACAGACGGGTGCGTGTCGAAGGCTTGTCGAAGATAAGGCCCAATGTTTTCCCTGCAAACGGTCTATCGGAAATCCCTTTACTATGATCCTTTTTAAGCTCAAGCGCCCGCCTAAAAAAGATCTCAAAGTCTTCTTTGGATAGGTCTAAAAGGGTTAGTATGTCTTTTTTCAAATCAACCTCTTAAAAATATTTCATCCAGACATATTATCAGGGAGTCTATCTCCTCCTTTTCTATGATAAGGGGAGGAATAAATCGTAAAATATTACCCTGAATGCAGTTTATCAGGAACCCTTTTTCCATGCATTTTTTCACGACAGGCTCACCGTCTGTTTTAAGCTTTATTCCCAGCAGCAAACCGATCCCGCGAACATCCGTAATGGAATCATGCCTGTCTTTCAGCCACAAAAGTCTTTCCTTAAAATAGGCCCCGATCTGCAAGCAATGGTCTATAACCCTTTCTCTAACAAGAGTCCTGACAACTTCGAGTGAAGCCGCGGTAATAACCGGCGTGCCTCCAAATGTCGATGCATGCGAACCCGGCCCGAATGCCGCGGCAATATGCTCTTTAGCCAGCATGGCGCCTATGGGCAACCCATTGGCAAGCGCTTTGGCCAATGTCATAATATCCGGCTCAATCCCGAAATGCTCATAAGCAAAAAGTTTTCCGGTTCGGCCTATTCCTGTCTGTATTTCATCAAAAATCAGCAAAGTCCCTGTTTCATCACAAAGCTGTCTCACATCTTTAAGGTATTCGGCATCAGGGCAGCGGACCCCTCCTTCACCCTGGACAGGCTCTATAATAACTGCGCATGTAAAGGGCTTGATTTTATTTTTTAGCGCATCAATATCGTTAAAAGGCACAAAGTCAAAACTTTCGAGCAATGGGTCAAAACCCTGCTTGATCTTGTCCTGACCTGTAGCAGAAAGGGTGGCCATGGTGCGGCCGTGAAAGGATTGCTCCATGGCAATTATCCTGTTGCGGCGCAGGTCCCCTTTATCATTGAAATACTTCCTAACTAATTTTATTGCGGCCTCGTTTGCTTCAGCGCCGCTGTTGCAGAAAAAAACCCTGTCTGCAAAACTGTTTTCGACAAGCCATGCCGCAAGCTCTACCTGTGGAACCGTATAATAAAGGTTCGACACATGAAAAAGGGTATTTGCCTGATCTGACAGAGCTTTTGACACTCCTGGATGCGCATGGCCAAGGTTGCAAACGGCAATTCCCGCAACAAAATCGGTATAAGCCCGGCCTTTGCTGTCCCAGACAGTGCATCCTTTGCCCTTTGTAATTACAATCGGGAACCTGTTATATGTTTTTGCTATAACCTTCTCGGCTTTATTTATTATTTTATTCATAAGTTGATATAAAATCCCATTTTTTGATCAATTTTATCAATAGGTTGCCAAATGGGAGCGGCAGAGTAAAAATTCTTTTGAACATCGAATGATGAATGATGAAATCGCTGAGTTTATGCTGAGGTACCGAAGTGCTCCGCCAGTTTATAAATTGGTAGAATTCCTTATTCAAAATTCGACGTTGAATGTTCGATGTTCGACGTTCATCTTTTAAGCCCGCCCCAAGGGCGCTAACGTAACTTCAGTTCCGATCCCCTTATGGGTAAAAAGCTCCAACAATACTGAATGACGTTTGCATCCATTAATAATGTGAACCTTTTCAACTCCGTTTTTCAGCGCATCTAAGGCGCATTCAAGCTTTGGAATCATCCCCTCGGAAACGGTTTTATCTTGAATCATGTTATTTATCTTTTCAGCATTGATTGAAGATATTGCTAAGCCCGAGGTGTCAAGCACTCCATCAACATCTGTAAGATAAATAAGACGTCCGGCTTTCAGCGCCACGGCTATCTTGCCTGCCACATGATCCGCATTGATGTTGAATGTCTCACCGGCATCCCCAACCCCGACCGGAGCAACAATTGGAATAAAATCCTGTTTGGTCAGCGTGTTGATGATATCAGGGTTGATATGCGTCACCTGTCCCACCAGACCAGGATCGATTATCTCAGGCGGCTTATCAGCCTCCTCCTGATATTTGATATGGAGTTTTTTCGCTGAGATAAGCCCCCCATCCTTACCGCTTAAGCCAACCGCCTTTCCCCCGTGTTGATTAATTCCGGCAACAATCGCCTTGTTTACCTTGCCACCAAGCACCATCTCCACAACATCCATAGTTTGCTCATCAGTAAGACGCATTCCCCTGACAAACTTTGGGTGTATCCCCATCCGGTCAAGGACCGAGTTGATCTGCGGGCCGCCGCCATGCACAACAACAGGATTGAGACCAATAAATTTCAACAGGGTGATGTCCCGGGCAAAATCGGCCTTTAACTGCTCGTCAACCATGGCATGCCCGCCGTATTTAATTACGATGGTCATGCCGTAAAAACGACGTATATAGGGAAGGGCTTCAATGAGTATGTCCGCAACATTTGGAGTCATAATTTTACCTTAATGAGTCGCTACGTAACTTCTCAATAGGTTCTGGTGAGTTTGAAAGTCCGGTGTCAATGCCATTAACTTAAGCTAATTTTGTTTGTGGGGCTGGCTTTCAGCCACGAAAAAATGTGCGCTCCAAAGCTACAATCGCGGCTAAAAGCCGCTCCCACAGCGACATCTACTCTTTAAGTTAATGGCATTGAGTCCGGTGTTATAATTATTAGGGCCTGGATTCCCGTTTTCACGGGAATGACGTTTGGTACCAGAGCTTATTGAGAACTTACGTTGCTACACTCCAATTTTGGATTATGTCCGCCAAAGCGCTCTGGCGGATTAATTTAAAATTAAGAACTAAAAATTCAAAATTGTTCTGTTAAAGGATATACCTGCTAAGATCCTCGTCTTCTTTGATATCCTTTAATTTATCATCAACATACTTTCCGTCAATTACAATCCTTTTTTCTTTCATGTCAGGAGCATCAAAGAGTATATCTTCAAGCAGATATTCCATAAGAGTATGGAGTCTCCTTGCTCCGATATTTTCAGTCAGGTTGTTAACCTCTTCCGCAATTGCCGCAATTTTCGCCACCGCATCATTCTCAAAGACCACATCAACACCTTCTGTCCTTAAAAGGGCCAGGTATTGAAGGAGCAATGCGTTTTTCGGTTCGGTCAGTATTCGGATAAACTCGTCTTTTCCAAGAGAATCAAGCTCTACCCGGATCGGGAACCTGCCCTGAAGCTCAGGAATCAAATCAGAAGGTTTAACTGTATGAAAGGCGCCCGAAGCAATAAAAAGTATATGATCTGTTTTCACCGGCCCATGCCTGGTTGAAACGCTGCAACCTTCCACTATCGGAAGAAGATCCCTTTGCACCCCTTCTCTCGAAACATCGGGGCCGTGTCCACCGTGTTTGCCGACAACTTTATCTATTTCGTCGAGGAAAATTATTCCTGACTGTTCAACCTTTTCAATCGCTTGGTTTACTACCTTGTCCATATCAACAAGGTTCTGCGCCTCCTCTTGTGTCAGCATCATCAAAGCTTCCGGCACCTTTACCTTCCTTCTTTTTGAGCTTTTGGGCATAATTCCGCTCAACATATCTTTAAAATTAATGCCCATCTCCTCCATCCCCATGCTGGAAAAAACCTCTATAACCGGCATGGCCCGATCTGAAACATCAAGGTCAACATACCGGTTATCGAGTTTTCCTTCTCGAAGCATTCTGCGAAGCTTTTCCCTTGTTGAGGATGATTCAGCATCATTGTGCGCTATTAAATCAATTGGGGTTTCTTTTGCAGCTTCGATCTCTCCCTTTTGCCGCACTTTTGGTTTTGGAAGAAGAAGGTCAAGCATCCTTTCTTCGGCAATCTGCCGCGCCTTTTCCTTCACAGCCTCCTGCTCTCTTGATTTTATTACATTTACAGTAAGCTCCAAAAGATCCCTTACCATAGATTCAACATCTCTGCCAACATAGCCGACCTCGGTGAACTTGGAGGCCTCAACCTTTGTGAAAGGTGAATCGGTAAGCCTGGAAAGCCTCCTTGCTATCTCTGTCTTTCCCACCCCTGTGGGGCCTATGAGTATAATATTTTTGGGCGCAATTTCATCGCGAAGATCCTCCGGGACCTGCTGCCTTCGCCATCTATTTCTTAAAGCAACAGCTACTGAACGCTTTGCTTTGTGCTGGCCGATAATATATTTATCAAGCTCTTTAACAATTTCTGATGGTTTTAACTCACTCATATTTCCATTCTTTTTTAGTTATAGTTATAATTTACTAGTTGCGGGTTAAAATAATTATTTGTTTTATCCATCCTCTTAAATTCAGGAATTCAGGAATTCAGGAATTGAAGGTATCCTATTGATTTTAATTCCTAAATCCCTTAATCCCCTAATCCTCAATCACTATAATTCTTCTATAGTTATTGAATCGTTTGTAAATACACAAATTGAACCGGCTATTCTCATGGCTTCTTCCACAATAGCTCTGGCATCCATATCTGTATGTCTTATTAGCGCTATTGCCACTGCCTGGGCGCTGACTCCTCCGGACCCAATGCCCATAATTCCTTCATCAGGTTCAATTACATCACCTTTGCCTGAGATAAGAAACATTCTGTCTTCATCTGAGGCAATCATGATTGCCTCAAGATGTCTTAAATACTTGTCGGTTCGCCAGTCTTTTGCCAACTCAACAGCGCTGCGGGTCAGGTTTCCGTTGTAACGTTCAAGTTTTGCTTCCAAACGTTCAGAAAGATTTAAAGCATCAGCAGTTGCTCCTGCAAATCCCACAATAATTTTGTCATTATAAATCTTTCTTACCTTTTTGGCATGATGTTTTATAATATTATTATTCAAAGTTACCTGGCCGTCACCGGCAACCGCCAGTTTATCCTTATGCCTTACAGCAAGGATGGTCGTTCCATGAAATTTCATATTATACCTTTTTTAGAATTTTGAAAAACGAACGTCCAACATCGAACGTCGAACGTCGAACGTCGAACGTCGAACGTCGAATAATGATGTCGCTTTGCTCTTCAAATTATTTAAAAATCGAATAAAAAAACAAACACCCAATACCGAACATTCAACCACGCCAAGGCGTGGTTTCTTTTCACCCGTTTTGATACTCGTAACGAAAATCTTAATTAATGCCTCTGTTTCTTCATCTTTCCCCATTCAACATTCGATGTTGGACGTTCGATGTTCGATGTTCATTTTTTTTCAGTCCCTCCTGAGCAAAAACAACTTAGCGCTTATGCCCCCTGACCTCTGACCTCTGACCTCTGATGAATTCGAGTTTTTACGAATTCATCAATATTTATTATCGTCTGGGATGGGCTTTGTCATAGGTTTCCATTAGTCTGTCTATGCTCACATGTGTATATTTTTGTGTAGTAGAAAGGTTTTTATGCCCTAAGAGTTCCTGCACGACCCTTAAATCCGCTCCCGCGTCAAGCATGTGTGTTGCAAACGAGTGACGCAAAGCATGTGGTGAAACAGGCATTAAGAGGCCGCTTTCTTTTGCAACCTTGTCAAGGATACGGGCAATAGATCTTGCTGTAAGACGGCCATGGCTTTTGTTTAGAAATAACGGGCCGTTTTCATCAGCTTGCGTGCCTGCTTCCAGGCGCAGCCTTTTTCTATAAGCCTTTATTGCATCAAGAGCTTTTTTACCGATCGGCACAATTCTTTCCTTGTTGCCTTTTCCAAAAACACGGATAACACAGCTCGTAAAATCCACGTCAATCAAATTCAGTCCCGCAAGCTCAGATACTCTTATTCCGCTCGAATATAGGGACTCAAAAATAGCGCAATTCCTCAGGCCGGCCAAGGTGTCTGTCTTTATTGAATTCAGCAGTATGAATGTGTCGTCAACCGTCAGATAGGCAGGAATAGCCTTTCTTTGTTTTGGCGAAAGAATCAAATCAGCCGGGTTATCAGTAATTACACCATGCTTCACAAGATATCTGAAAAAGGAACGCAAAGAGGAAAGCTTGCGTGCTATGGTTACCTTTTTGTTCTTTTTGTGTAAAAATCCCAAATAACCCCTTATTATCAATGGGCTTACTTCATCCACTCCGACCTGATTTTCTTTATATGAACCTGCATAATTACTCTTTCCCACCATTAAAGACCGGTTTTGAGAGAGAAAGGATGCAAACTCTTCAAGATCGTGCAGATATGCGCGAGAGGTGTTTTTGGAATACCCCTTTTCCAGGGAAAGAAATTCGATAAAAGATCCGATTAACTTTTTGAAAGCAGATGAAATCATCAAAATTTAATTAGCTCTTCAAGATCGCCCCAGGTTTCAATCTCCATAAATGGATGAGCCTCCCTGTTCCACGGCTGCTTGAACAAAACCGGAGTTATGCCGGCTTCTTTAAGCCTAAAACATGTCTCGAGCCTGTCTTCAACAAAATAGGCTATATTTCTGCTCAAAAGAACATCTGATTTGCCTTCAAATGTGCCTGTTGTAACAATCTCTATTGAATCAGGCTTAAGCGGCAGGATGCTTAACATCCAATCGTGAATGGGTCCCAAATAAGGTCGCGCTGTTACAAAGAGGAGCTGTTTTTGGCTTTTCCCAAGTTTCGTCAACACTTCCGGAGCGCCGGCTATAGGTTTTAAAGTCATATCATAACTGCCATCAAGTATGCGGTTTAATATGTCTTGAACAATGTTTTTATCGATATCAAGGCAATCCTCAATAGAATAACAGGTAATATCTTCAGGCCTGATCCAATTTATGCCATACTCCTTGTGCGCTATATCAAGAAACAATGTCATGGTATCGGCAAAAACCCCATCAACATCAAAAGCTATAGAGGACGGATTGATCATAAATATCACTTTTTAAAACTTAGCGTCTTTGCGCCTTTGCGTGAAACAATATTTTTTTGAAATAAAGGTAAGAGTTCAGCCACTAAGTCACAAAGGCACAAAAAAACTTTAATTTTAAAGCGTTATCAAAAAAGAGAAGAAAAAAGTTGTAGATACGGCATATACTGTATATTAAAAATTATATTATAATCTTAGTGCCTTTGTGGCTGAATTATTACAAATAAAGCTAAATTATGCTGCTTTTCTTGTTTTTTTCTTCAGCCTGGTAATGCGCCGCTTTGAAATAATTACCATCTTTTTATTATCAGCCTTTAAAAAAGCTTCTTTCTCAACCTTTAATTTTCTGATTTTCAACTTGATATCGCGGACCAATGCATTGGTTTTTCTTCCCGGCGTATCTTCGATCCCCCTTGCCTTTTTTATTGAACTGATCAGCTCTGCCTTATTCATTCCATGAACACCGGTAATTTCGGCGATCTCTTTGGCTACCTCCCTTAGCTCCTTGGCAGTCATTTTATCTAAAGGTTTTTCCTTGATCTCCTTTTTTTTCTTAGTGCCCATATCCAGCAAATCTCCTTTTCTATCCTTGATGGTTTTGAAAAACCGTTAATCATGACAAGAAAAATAGTTCTTTTAACTATTTTATTTTATTATGTCAATAGTTGATGGCCTTGTACAGGCTAAACATATTTAGTAACCGTTCACAGGTTCACGGTTCAGAGGTTCAGGGTTATTTTTCTTGGAGCGCCGGGCAACTGCTATGCACCAATATTTTTAAATCGAAGATTGTTAGCAGTTAGCTTTTAGCAATTAGCCTCACGCGGCGCAAGCGCCTGCGCTGCGCGTTAGCTTAAAAAATCAAACAGTTAACACCTTCAGCTAAGAGCTAATGGCTAATAGCTTTATCCTGAACCTTTGAACCTTGAACCTCTGAACCCGTGAACGGTAAACATATTTATTTGCCTTCTTTATCAAGAAGTTTCATAAATGGCTTGAAAAGTTCAATTGGAAACGGAAAAATTGTTGTTGTATTCTGCTCTGCCGACATCTCGCGCATTGTCTGGAGATACCTGAGTTGCAAGGCCGTAGGGTGATTTTCAATTATTTTCGATGCTTCAGCCAGCTTTGTCGCAGCCTGAAATTCCCCTTCTGCATTAATTACCTTGGCGCGACGTTCCCTTTCCGCCTCAGCCTGCTTGGCCATCGAGCGTTGCATCTCCTGGGGCAAATCAATATGCTTCAGTTCCACGGTTGCAACCTTTAATCCCCACGGATCTGTATGTGTATCCAGTATTACTTGAAGCTGCTCATTAATCTTTTCCCTTGCAGACAAAAGCTCATCTAACTCTGCCTGGCCGCACACACTTCTCAGGGTTGTCTGGGCGAGTTGAGACATAGCATAGTTGTATTGCTCAACCTCAACTATAGCCTTTATCGAATCGATGACCCTGAAATAGATTACAGCATTAACCTTTACCGAAACATTATCCCTGGTTATAACATCCTGCGGGTCCACATCCATGGCCACAAGACGCATACTTACCTTTACCATTTTATCTACAATGGGAATAAGTATGATCAGGCCGGGCCCTTTTGCCTTTATAACCCTGCCAAGCCTGAATATAACCGCGCGTTCATACTCATTTAATATTCGTATGGCTGCTGACAGAAAAAGGGCTACAAGTATAACAACTGCAATTACTGTATACATTTTATTCTCCTTTTTTAAAATAAGTTTGTAATAGTTCGGCCACCAAGGCTCAAAAAAAGACCTTTGAAAAACCTCGGCATTGTCATTGCGAGCGAAGCGAAGCAATCTCAAAACATGTTGATAATCCACAAGATTGCCACGTCGCTTTGCTCCTCGCAATGACCAAAATTGAGCAAAAACGGGGGGTATGCAAAGCTATCAAAGGCACAAAGAATGCTTGGTCATTTAAAATTGACCGGCTCAACATCAAGCATAAGATTTACCACCTTTATCACCCTTACTTTTGTTCCTTTGTTTATCATGCTTTTTGAAGTCGCATTCCAGAGCTCCCCATGCACAAAGACCTTGCCTTCCGGCATGATATTCTCTTTTACAACTCCGATTTCACCGACAAGGCCATTTGCGCCTGTTTTAGGCTTTGATACCTGCGCCTTAAAAACCAGGCTCGCAAGTGTGACAAAAAAAGCTGAGACTATAACAATTGTTGGCAAAAGCACATGCCACGCTACCCTTAGTTCAGGACTTACATTTTCAAACAACATCAGGGAGCCTAAAAAAAGTGAGGTTATCCCTGCTATGCTGAGAAGGCCATAGCTTGCAATCATCATCTCCATAATAAAAAATATCAGCCCAAGTATAATAAGGAGTATGCCTGCATAGTTGACGGGAAGTGTCTGAAAGGCAAAAAATGCCAATACAATTGCAATGGCTCCGACCACTCCGGGGAAAATAGCGCCAGGATGCGATAGTTCAAAATAGATCCCGGCCATGCCTATCATCATAAGAATATATGCGATATTAGGATCGCTTATTATCTTTAAAATTTTTGTTCTTATAGTTTCTTCCAGTATTGTCCTTGTGGGATTGTCAAGGTTAATCACTTCCTTGTCCTTAATTTCACGGCCGTTAATCTGTCTGATCAGATCATCCATATCTGTTGCCACTATATCGATGACATTTTCTTTCAGGGCCTCGGTTTCCGTTACAGAAACATTTTCACGAATGGCCTTTTCAACCCACTCTGCATTTCGCCCCCGTTTGCCTGCAATACTCCTGGCGTGAGCCACCATGTCATTAACTACCTTTTCAGACATGACTTTTTCTATCTCTTTCCCTCCGGCTCCTACCGGATGCGCAGCGCCGATATTTGTTCCCGGAGCCATTGCGGCAATATCTGCCGCCATAGTAATCATAACCCCTGCCGAGGCAGCCCTTGCCCCGCTGGGAGAGACATAGACCACAACAGGAACCTTGCTTGCAAGTATGGCCATTACAATATCACGCATAGATTCAGCCAGGCCTCCCGGGGTATTAAGCTCAATGATAATGCAGGAAACATCATTATCTGACGCCTTCTTAATCCCCTGTTTTAAAAAGTCGGCTAGGGCAGGGCTTACTGCGCCTGATGCCTTGATAATATAGATTTCATTTTCCCCTGCAAAAGCATTTACAAAAGAAAACAGCAATAATGCCAACAGGGTGATTATGAAAAATTTGTATTTCATATCAAATACTCCGCAACAACAACCAAAAAGTTTTGTAATATTTTAGCCCTTTGAAAAAAAATCTGACAGGATAAACAAGAAAAATAGTAACACTTTAGCTTTTTAAAACGAATTCAAACTTACGGATTTATTTTGAACCGCAGAATATCGAACAAGGAATTATGAATGTCGAAGTAAGGTATTCTATCATTTTTACTACTATAAAAGATAGAGCGTAGCGATTCCACAATTCATCATTCGAAATTCCTTGTTCGATATTCGATATTCAAATAATGCTTTTTCGGATTAGCAATATCTCAACGAAAAAAGCCAAATTTTCAAAGCGCTAAATTATTACAATCTTTCAAAGAAACTTTTTTGACAATTTTTATCAAGATACCTTACTTTACGTTTGATTGCAACTTTCTGTTCACCAAAAGTCAAATGTCTCGAAAAACAATTTGATCCTCTTCCGCATCGGCTGTTACACTCGCCCCTTCAGGAATCTGCCCCTTAAGGATCTCCATGGCCAGGGGATTTTCAATATACTTTTGTATTGCGCGCTTTAATGGCCGCGCGCCGTATATTGGATCATAACCTTTATCAGCAAGAAACGACATAGCTCCATCTGAAATGACCAGATTAATCTTCTTTTCAGAAAGTCTTGCGCTGAGTCTTTTTATCTGAATCCCCACTATTTCACGAGTCTGTTCCGCTGTAAGGTTATGGAAAATTATTATGTCATCTATTCTGTTTAAAAATTCAGGCTTAAAATTTGCGTGAAGAGCTTCCGTCACCCTTGATTCCATCTCTTCCCGTCTTGAAGCGCCAAGCTCCTGAATCCATTGGCTGCCGACGTTTGAAGTCATGATAATTATGGTATTTTTAAAATTGACTGTTCTTCCGTGGCCGTCTGTCATGCGTCCGTCATCTAAGATCTGGAGCAAAACATTAAAAACTTCGGGATGAGCCTTTTCAATTTCATCAAACAGCACCACGGAATAAGGCCTCCTGCGAACGGCCTCCGTTAAGTAGCCGCCTTCTTCGTATCCCACATAACCGGGCGGCGCGCCGATAAGCCTTGATACAGAATATTTTTCCATGTATTCAGACATGTCGATCCGCACCATTGCCTGTTCACTGTCAAAAATAAATTCCGCCAGTGCCTTGGCAAGCTCGGTTTTTCCTACACCTGTCGGCCCCATAAAAATAAAGGATCCTATAGGGCGGTTTTGATCCTGAATGCCCGAGCGTGCGCGTCGAACCGCATTTGACACGGCCTCGACCGCCTCCTCCTGTCCGATAACCCTGCGTCTCAGGCGATCCTCCATATGAACAAGTTTTTCCATCTCGCCCTCAAGCATTTTGCTGACAGGAATCCCGGTCCACCTGAATATAACCTTGGCAATATCTTCATCATCAACCTCCTCTTTCAGCATTTTGCCGGATTCCTGAAGATTAGATAGTTTTACCTTTGCCTCATCTAAGCGTTTTCTAAGATCAGCCGCCTTTCCGTATCTGATTTCAGCAACCTTTGCCAGATCTCCATCCCTTTCAGCCTGCTGCTCTTCAATGCCTAACTGCTCGATCTTTTCCTTGATCTCTCTTATTGTTTTAATTGCCTCTTTTTCACTACTCCAGTGGCCTTTCATTTTATCGAGCTCACCCTGCATGATCTCCAGCTCCTTTTCAAGCTTTGCAAGCCTCTCCTTTGATGCTGGATCAGACTCCTTTTTCAAGGCTTGCCGCTCTATTTCAGTCTGGGTTATTTTATGTTGAACCTCATCTATTTCCGCAGGCATACTATCTATTTCTATTCTGAGCTTTGAAGCGCATTCATCCATCAGATCAATCGCCTTGTCCGGAAGAAAACGATCTGCAATATAGCGGTTTGAAAGGGTTGCGGCAGCTACTATAGCTGAATCTTTAATCCGCACGCCGTGGTGCACCTCGTACTTTTCCTTTAAACCGCGAAGAATGGAAATCGTATCCTCCACGCTTGGCTCACGCACCATTACCGGTTGAAACCGCCTTTCAAGCGCGGCGTCCTTTTCAATATATTTCCTGTATTCTTTCAATGTGGTCGCGCCTACGCACCGCAGTGTTCCCCTGGCAAGGGCAGGCTTTAACATGTTTGAGGCATCCATCGATCCTTCGCTTGCGCCTGCCCCGACCAAGGTATGAAGCTCATCTATGAAAAGGATTACCTCTCCCTCTGCGCGCTCCACCTCTTTTAAAACCGCCTTTAAGCGATCCTCAAATTCGCCCCTGTACTTGGCGCCCGCAATCAGCGCTCCCATATCCAGGCATACAACACGACGATTTTTCAGACTCTCGGATACATCCCCTTCAATTATGCGCTGGGCAAGGCCTTCAACAATCGCTGTCTTTCCGACCCCGGGCTCGCCTATGATAACAGGATTGTTCTTGGTGCGTCTCGAAAGCACCTGAGCAATGCGCCTGATTTCGTCATCACGGCCGATAACCGGGTCAAGCTTCCCAAGGCGGGCAAGATCGGTAAGGTCTCGGCTGAACCTGTCAAGAGCCTGATATTTTTCTTCAGGATTAGGATCGGTTATCCTTTGCGATCCGCGAATATCCATAAGAACCTTTAGGACAGACTCCCTTTTTATCCCGTAACGGCCTAAAATCTTTGCCGCATCACAATCCTTTTTGTCTGAAATCGCCAGGAAGATATGCTCAATACTTACATATTGATCCTTCATTTTAGCTGCTTCAACAAAAGCCGCTTCAAGCACATCACTCGTTGTCTTAGAAATATGAACCTCACCCATTCCGCTTCCGCTTATCTTTGGAAGCTTATCAATGGCTAACGCCATATCCTGAGCAACGCCGTTCGGTGAAACGCCAAGCTTGCGGAGCATTGCCTTTGCTATCCCTTCCTCCTCTGCCAACATCGCGCTCATTAAATGTTCAGGCTCAATCTGCTGGTTATTATGTTGTGAGGCCAGGGCATGGGCATTTTGAATAAGCTCCTGTGATTTTATGGTAAATTTATCAAAACGCATAATGCCTCCTGATTTAATATTGCTTAATTTGTAACAGTTCAGCTTTTTTAAAAATAAACACTGGCTGTTTGATGTCAAATTACAGACACGCTTGCATTCTCTCGTTCCCACGCTCCTGCGTGGGAATGCACAAAAATTACTACATGAACTTATAAAATCCCAAACTCCAAGCATCAAATTACAAATAAATCCCAAATTTCAATATTCAATGACCAAAACATGTTCTTTCTTCAAGATCATATACGGGTTTGGGATTTTGAGTTTTGGTCATTGTAATTTATTTGATATTTGTGATTTGCTATTTGTTATTTAAAATTTGCAATCAGCTGAGATCCCTGCCCTCCCTTTAAAGGGTGAAAAAAAGAAAATTCCTATATAATTTAATTATATTATCATATCAAATAATAATGTCAATGAGAGCTTTTGTGGCTTAGCTCTGCATATGATTTTCGTATGTAAAAGGGCACAAAACTGCAGATATCATCTGTGTCATTGTTTTTAAATCTATCCATGCTGATATTTGCTATCGTCGAAGCCCGAATAGTGCTTTGATGTGGCAAGGCAAAATGTGCAAGGGTTCCCAGCTTATCTCTAATAGCCTTTTGATAAACGAAGGCACCGTCTCCAACAAATATGCATGCTTCATTAATATCACAAACAGCTTCGCCGGGAGGCAGAACCTGCTCATCAATTTCTTTTTTCAAAATACCGCGTTCAAACCTGTAACGTGAAAAATAGACCTCCCCCCTGCGGGCATCTAAAAGAGGACAGATGAGATATTGAGAAAAAAAACACTGCATAGCAAGCACATCAAGGCTTGAAACACCTACCAAAGGTTTGCGGGTTGCAGCAGCCAGCCCCTTTATTGAACTTATTCCTATTCGAAGACCGGTGAAACTTCCAGGGCCCCTGGTTACCGCAAATCCATCCAGTTCGGAAACAATAATGCCCGATAATTCAATTGCGCTATTTATCATGCACATTAAATGTTTTGAATGTGTTTGTTCGATACCCAGGGTAAACTCAACCAGCACGGATTCTTTATCAACTATCGCAACGCTGCAACTTTTTACGGCCGTATCAACAGCAAGTATTTTCATTTATTTGCCGGTTGCTTTGATTTATTTTGCTTTTCAAAGGATATACTAAGGACTTCATCCATGCTGCTTACAGGAACAAATCTTATCTTCCGCTTTACATTCGCCGGAATCTCGGTCAAATCCTTTTTGTTCTTCTCAGGCAATATAATAGTATGGATCCCTGCCCTTAAAGCTCCAAGAGATTTTTCCTTCAAACCCCCTACAGGAAGAACCCTCCCTCGAAGGGTAATTTCACCCGTCATGGCAACATCTTTGCAAATCGGCTTATTAGTCAAAGCAGAAATAAGGGCTGTAGCCATTGCAATGCCGGCAGACGGCCCATCTTTGGGTATAGCGCCGGCCGGAACATGGATATGCACATCATGATTTTCAAACAGGTTTTCTTTTATTTTATAGGAACTAAGATTTGCCCTGGCATAAGTCACGGCAGCACGAGCAGACTCCTGCATTACATCACCTAACTGTCCGGTTATAATCAAATCACCTTTGCCTCTAATCAAAGAGGCTTCCACATACAGGACTTCACCGCCGGCCTGTGTCCAGGCAAGGCCGGTTGACAAGCCAACCTGGCTGTTTTCCTGATCCATTTCAGGGAAATATTTTGGCACACCCATATATTTTTGCAGGTTGCCTTTTGTGATGTTGAAAGGCCTTTTTCCCCCTTCGGCAATTTTGCGGGCCACCTTTCGACAGATGTTTCCTATCTCCCGTTCAAGGTTTCTTAAGCCTGCCTCTGATGTGTATTCTCTAATTAATTGCTGCAACGCCCCGGCGCTGATATTCATGGTTTTGGGCTTTAAACCGTTTTCCTTTATCTGCCGCGGCAAAAGGTACTTTTCGGCAATGATCCTTTTTTCCTCTTCCATATATCCGGAAAGTGAAATAATCTCCATCCTGTCGAGAAGAGCTGAAGGAATAGTATCTGTCAAGTTTGCTGTAAGTACAAACATAACCTTTGACAGATCAAAAGGCAGGTTAAGATAGTGGTCGCTAAAACAAAAATTCTGCTCGGGGTCAAAGGCCTCTAAAAGGGCGGAGGAAGGATCGCCTCGAAAATCGGCTCCAAGCTTGTCGATCTCGTCCATCATAAAAACAGGATTCTTTGTGCCGCACTGTTTCAGACCCTGTAATATGCGTCCGGGTAAAGCCCCTATATATGTACGACGGTGACCTCTTATTTCTGCTTCATCACGTATGCCACCCAAAGAAATACGCACAAATTTTCGTTTCATGGCACGGGCAATTGAACGGCCCATCGAGGTCTTTCCAACGCCGGGGGGGCCGACAAAACAAATAATCGGGCCTTTGCTCTCAGGGTTAAGCTTACGAACGCTCAAATATTCCAACACGCGATCCTTTACCCTGTCAAGAGCATAATGGTCCTCGTCAAGCAGCTTTTTTGCGTTCTTTATATTGATTACATCTTTGGTCGTTATGCTCCAGGGCATATCAACAAGCCAGTCCAGGTAGGTTCGTATTACCGAAGCTTCCGCAGAGTCAGGATGCATCTGTTCCAGTCGCTTTAGCTGCCTTTTCGCCTCTTTTGCCGCCTCCTTTGACATCTTTGCTTTTTTGATCCTTTTGTTGTACCCGGTTATCTCCTGTTTCCTTTCATCCTGGTCACCCAATTCCTTATGGATAGCTCTCATCTGCTCCCTTAAAAAATAGTCTCGCTGATTTTTAGAAATTTCATCCCTGACATCAGACTGGATCTTGGCCTGGATGGATGAAAGCTCGACTTCACGGGAGAGCAGGTCGTTTACTTTATTGAGACGCTTTACAGGATCGATATATTCCAGTACTGTTTGCGACTCCTTTATTTTCAGCTTTAAATTCGAGGCAACAAGGTCGGCAAGCTTGCCGGGATCATCTATGCTTTCCAGAATACTGCTCACATCGCCTGTTAATTCCCCGCGAAGTGCCAGGATTTTCATGGAATAGTCCCTGACATTCCTCATCATAGCCTCAATTTTAAGGTTTATTTTTTTTATAGGGTTTTCAGGAATAGTTTCAATCTTTACAAGATATAAATCCTTCTTTTTTATATACCTTACAATCCGAGCTTTGGAAATACCCTGCACAAGGGCTTTAACACTACCGTCAGGAAGCTTTAACATGCGAAGGACACGGCTGACGGTTCCAACACTGTAGATTTCATTGGGCTTTGGGTCCTCAATACTTGGATCTTTCTGGGTAACCAGCATTAAAAAACTGTCCTTTGTCATAGCCTCTTCTACAGCACGCACCGACTTTTCACGTCCAACAAAAAGAGGAAGCAGCATATCATTAAAAATCACTACATCCCGAACAGGCATTAAAGGTAGAGTAGCAGGTATATCGGCATCCTTTCCATCTCCGTCAATAATGCTGATAAGGTCATCTCTGTCAGATTTAGCCATATTTTCTCCTTATAATATATTCCCCTTCATAACCGTCTCAAAAGACCTCGGGGTTATTTACGAGAATCCAGACAATTCGTATATCAAAGCATTTACCAGGACTTTCTTGAGAAGCAGCGATTCTAATTTTGAACATCGAACATATTAAAAAATGAACGTCCAACGTCCAACGTCCAACGTCCAACGTCCAACGTCGAATAATGATGTCGCTCCGCTCTTCAAATTATTTTAAAATCGACAGAAAAAAGCCATAATTAGAATTGCTGATTAAGAAATTACAAACTTATATTATATAACATAATTTATCTTTGACAATATCAATATTGATTTTTCAATGAAACATACTTATACCTAAATTAAGCGATTTTTTACTCGATCTGCACCAATCTCTTGCGCATCAAGGATTCGCGAAAATCCTCGACATATCCACGGGTATGCCTGTGGTTTTCGCAAACCCTTATGCATCAAGATCTCGGCACATATCTTCGCAATAAATCGCTCAACTTAGGTTATAATATTTAAAATTTTGATTGAGGAGCAAAATGTTCTCTTGCCACCTGGTCCAAACAATAATTTTCATATTCGGCATGTGTATAGGAAGCTTTGTAAATGTATGTATATACAGGCTTCCGGCTTCAAAATCAATCATTGATCCACCTCGTTCTATCTGTCCAAATTGCGGCAGTATAATACGATTCTATGACAATATTCCTGTTTTAAGCTATCTCTGGCTTAAAGGACGATGCCGCAACTGCAATAAGCCAATATCTTTCCGTTATCCGCTTGTGGAAATTATAAGCGGCGTTTTTGCGCTCTGTACATTTCTCAAGTTTGGGCCTACCCTCGAAGCGCTTGTTTACTTTGCTTTCATTACAGCTCTGGTCGTAATAACCTTTATCGATATTGATCATCAGATCATACCTGATCTAATAACTATTCCCGGCATACCTGTCTGCTTCCTGGCATCCTTTGCCCTCCCGTCAATAACATACAAGGAATCTCTGCTGGGGCTGCTTGCCGGAGGCGGAAGTCTCCTGTTGGTTGGATGGATCTATTATCTAATTAAAAAGGCCGAAGGCATGGGAGGCGGAGACATAAAGCTCATGGCTATGATTGGAACAATCGTTGGCTGGAAAGGTATACTCTTTACAATCTTTGTTTCATCTCTTGTCGGAACTCTTGTTGGAATCACAATCATGCTGAGTACTAAAAAGGGGATGAAAATCGCCGTGCCGTTTGGCCCGTTTCTATCTACAGGCGCCATCACCTATATCTTTTGGGGACCCAGTCTGATATCCTGGTATTTTAATTTACTCAGATAGTGACTGAACGAAAACCCTTAAATTACATTCTTCCTGTCATTGCGAGGGAGGTACGACCGAAGCAATCTCGTTAAAAATCAGGGGATTGCTTCGTCGTTCGTTCCTCACTCCTCGCAATGACCGCTTGGAACCAGGGGTCTTCGTTCAGGTACTAATTATAGAAAAAAAGATGCATTTTCCTGCATTATTTCAAAGTCATTCCCAGTCAATCCGGCGCCGCAAACAATGCGTTGCGCCATACTTTTATCGATCAAATCATCAGGATCATGCGCATCGGTATTAATTACAAGCTTTGCACCAATTTTACCGGCAAGCTTTGCAACATGTCCATTGGTTAGAGAATGCCCCTTACGTGCCGATATCTCCAAAAAAATCCCCTTTTCTTTTGCTATTAAAACTTCTTCTTCGCTAATCAGACCCGGATGCGCAAGTATATCGATATCTGCGTCCAGAGCAGCCCTGTTAGTGCCGGCAGCAACCGGTTCGACAATTGTTTCGCCATGAACGATGATGATCTTTGCACCCAGAGAACGCGCCTTTCTGGCATTATTCGCTATCAAAGAAGGGTGAACATGTGTTATTTCTATGCCCGGAACGACCTTTATCTTTACGACTCTATTTAGCTCTTCTGTTATCGCGACTATCCTGGGAATTATAAAATCGAGATTGGACAAATCACCATGGTCGGTAATCCCGATTCCTTTTAGCCCCGCAAATTCAGCGCGCCTGACAAGCTCGGATGGAATCAAAGCTCCATCGCTAAAAATTGAATGGGTATGAAGATCAATCATAATTTGTCATAAAATTGAATATTGTCGATTGAATATTGAATATTGAATATTGAATATTGAATATTGAATATTGAATATTGAATATTGAATATTTGTGGAATCGCTTCGCTCTATCATTTTAAATGAACTACCTCGCAGCAAGCTTCGGGGAATTTAACCCAATAACTCACGAAAATCTGTGTAATCTGTGTAATCTGTGGATTAAAATTAATAGAATACCTTCAATCTTCAATCTTCAATTTTCAATTTTTGTTATCTATACCTTATATTTGCCGAAATCTTCTGAAGAAAGTTGTTCAAGATATTCCGCCCATTTTTTTCCTTCTTCACTTTTGTCCATAACTTCTCCTTTAACATCTTTCTGCTTTGATTTAGCAATAACCTCATCGTTGACATAAATAGGAGCGCTAAACCGCAAAGCAATGGCTATTGCATCGCTCGGGCGGGCATCCATACTGAAATTTTTCTCTTTGGAAATAAAATATATTCTGGCATAAAAGGTATTATCCTTTAAATCACATACCTCAACCTTTGACACATCAATATCAAGCATACCGGTAAAATTCTTGAAAAGATCATGTGTCATGGGACGATCGAACTTTATATTCTGCATACTCGAAGCTATGGAGGTTGCTTCGAGTAATCCAATCCATATTGGAATGGTCTGGCCATCTTCCTCCGACTTTAAAATAATAATCGGCGTGTTTGATGTCGGATCCATAGTCAAGCCTGCTATGCTTACCCTGTGCAGCATAACCATTTTTCTCCTTTCAAACCAGTAAATTAAATTATGTCATTCCCGCGAAAGCGGGAATCCAGTGTCGGTATCCCCTGAAGAGAATGGGATAATGCTTTTTCAATCCTTACATTAATTATCCTGCCTGAAAAATTTTCATCATGGAAAGAAGTATCATTGTTTGGAATAAAGTTTACGATTTTGTTTGTTGATGTTCTTCCGGTCCATTGGATATTCTGGTGGATATTCTCGCTGTTTGCATCAGTTTTAACCTGCTTTTTGCTCAGCCCTTCAACAAGTATTGATTGGGTTGATCCCACCAGAACTTCATTCCTTTTTTTTGTATAATATTCCTGCGATTTCAATAATTCAATCAACCTGTCTTTCTTGTCCTGTTCAGATATCTTGTGACGAAAAAGGGTTGAGGGTACATTGGGACGGTCGGAATACTTAAACGCAAATATATCATCATATTGTACTGTTTTGATCAAGTCCAGCGTTTCGTTAAAATCATCCTCGGTCTCCCCTGGAAAACCTACAATAAAATCGGAAGTAATGGCTATATCAGGACAAATATTTCGCAGTTTATCCACCTTTGCAAGATAATAATCGCTGGAATATTTCCGGTTCATCCTTTTTAATACACTGTCCGACCCCGACTGTACAGGCAAATGTATATGATTACATAATTTATCAAGGTTTTTAAAGGCATAAATTAAATCGTCTGAAAGATCCTTTGGGTGTGAAGTGGTAAATCTGATTCTTAAAAGACCGTCAATTTTATTAATAAGAGAAAGAAGTTCGGGAAATGAACACAGCCCTTCCTTTTTATCAAAACTGTTTACATTCTGCCCAAGAAGGGTAACCTCTTTTATGCCGGATTCAACAAGGCCGCGAATCTCGCCAACTATTTTCTCGGGGTTTCTGCTCGCCTCCCTGCCCCTCACAAAGGGAACCACACAGTATGTGCAATAATTATCACATCCTTGCATTATAGTCACAAAGCTTGCAACCCTGTCCCTATCCTCTGTATCAACGCTAAAAACAGATTCATCTATTCCCTCCGGCATTTCAACGTCGACAATACGGCATTTTTTAGCCTCTATCCGTTCGATCATACCCGGCAGACGGCCAATGGCATGGGTCCCGAAAACAAGGTCAAGATACGGCAGACGTTTCAGTATGTTAAGCCCTTCCTGTTGTGCCACACATCCGCCAACGCCTAAAATAAGATCAGGTTTTTTTCTTTTAAGGCGCGCAAGGCGGCCTAAAAAGCTGAATACTTTCTGCTCCGCCTTTTCCCTGATAGCGCATGTATTAACAATAATCAGGTCAGCCATTTCAGGGGATGAAGTCATTTTATATTGCAGCGGTTTTAATCCTTTTGAAATCTGTTCGGAGTCATAAACATTCATCTGACACCCGATAGTATTAATATATAAGTATTTAGTGTTCATTCTTTGGATTGTTGATTGATGATTGATGGAATCGTTCCGCTCTATCCTTTTAATCGACAATCAACCAATTCCCCACTCGACTACTCGACCAATTCCCCGCTCGACTACTCGACCTTCTTCGGTATCTTCCCATGAATAGTGATCCTTTTTATATCCTGCATCTCTATTCTGATATCTGCAAATGAAGATACTCCATAGCAGGGTTTTGTCTTATCCACGAGAAGCTCGATAACCTTCCCGTCTTTTAAATTTACCTTTGCCTTAACATCCTTATCCTGTAATAGAAAAAAAACAGAGTTTATCTTGTCAAAGTCAACAGATATTTCAACCCTGCCCAGTTTGCCTATAAAATAAGTCAGCCCGTCACAGGAAAATTTCTCAAGATCAATTGACACGTCAGACTGGTCTATAAGATTTACCGCGTAGTTTTCTTCGGGCTCGGGCACATCTATTCGACCCCCTTCCCCCATACCTCCCATTCCAAGCGTACAAAAAGATATTATTACCACGAGGCTAAAATAGAATCCTTTTTTCATGACACCTCCCTTGATTTCTCGAAATTTGCAACCGGTTCGATCATAATCTCTTTTTTAAGATCCTGCAAAATCATCTCAACAGTTTCTTCACATCCAGGAGAAATATGAAAAGCCACAAGACCTGAGCTGGGATCGATTGTTGTTAATATTGCAATGCCGTCATAAGCCTCAAAAATAAATCTTAAAAAGCAGATTTCTCTGCGATCAACACGATAATATTTGCTTATGGTTTCCAAAATAAATCCGATATGGGCTGGGTTAAAGAACAATTATCATTTTAAAAAGATTAATTAGTGCCTGAACGAAAACCCCACTTTTTGTCATTTCGACCAAAGGAAGAAATCTTAAATGACGGCTTTGGATAGTTTTCGTTCAGACACTAATTACCATCATACGAATTAATTTATCAATAAAAAAGTCTTAATGGCTTGTTCAAATTATTGCTATCGGATATATAATCCTTCCCATGAAAAAACAGTGGCAACTTTTACAACCGGATATTGATGTAGTCGAAAAAATCCGCAGGGAGTTACAATGCAATCGTGTTATAGCAACTGTTCTGGCAAATCGTAAAATTATTTCAAAAGATAATGCTCTGCGCTTCCTGAGGCCTTCTCTTAACAACATGCGGCCTCCATGCTCGATGAAAGATATGGATGCCGCTGTAAAGCGTATTTATTCAGCCATAACAGATCATGAAAAAATATTAATCTTTGGCGACTACGATGTTGATGGAATCACCGCAACAACAATCCTTTTCGAGTTTTTACATTATACAGGAGCAGATGTTTCATATTATATCCCCCACAGAACCAAAGAAGGATACGGCCTTCACACAAAACATATAACAGATTACGCAATACCAAACAAAATAAACCTGATAATCACCGTTGACTGCGGCTCAAGCAGCAACAATGCTGTAAAAACAGCATCGAGTTCCGAAATTGATGTAATAATTACAGATCACCACGAAATATCCGACAAACCATCCCATGCCGTTGCCGTATTAAATCCAAAGCGTCATGATTGCTCATCTGATTTTCACAGCCTTGCCGGTGTCGGAGTGGCTTTCTATCTTCTGATCTGCCTCCGAAAACACCTGCGCGACAGTCATTTCTGGCAAAACAGGCCTGAACCAAATCTGAAAAGCCTTTGCGATCTTGTAGCTCTTGGAACCGTGGCCGACATGGTCCCTCTTGTCGATGAAAACCGTATATTGGTAAAAACAGGACTTGAAATAATAAATGCAGGCAAGCGATGCGGCATAAAAACGTTGATGGAATTCAGTGGAATAAAAAATAATTCTGTGGACACAGAAGATGTAGCCTTCAGGCTGGCGCCCAGGTTAAATGCTGCGGGCAGGATCGAGCATGCTTCAGCCGCTGTTGAGCTCATGACGACAAACAACCTTAAAACTGCGAGACAACTTGCCCAATCACTTAACAACTTGAACATTAAAAGGCATAACATTGAACAAAAGATAATAGAGGATATTTTCGAATATCTAAAAAACAATCAACGCGTGCTCAAAAACAGTTCGCTGGTCATATCAGATAATGAACTGGATAACATGTGGCATGAAGGAATTCTGGGTATAGTTGCATCCAGGATGGTAAAAAAATACTTTCGGCCTGTGGTCCTTATCGCAATAAAGGAAGGAGTCGGCAAAGGATCTGCCAGAAGCATACCAGGATTTAATATTTATAATGGACTTATGTCATGCTCTGACCATCTTGAAGCATTTGGCGGCCATTCAATGGCGGCAGGTCTTAAAATAAAGGCCGAAAATATGGATGTATTTAAAAAAAACTTTGAAAACACTGTTCAACAGATGACCACGCACGATGATTTCGTGCAGACAATTTCCATCGATTTTGAACTCAATTTTGACGACATTTCAGATACGCTGATCAATGAACTTGAAACCTTAAAGCCGTTTGGCACAGGCAACCATGAACCTCTCTTTATAGCCAAAAATGTCAGGGTAATGGATTCAAAAATCGTTGGCAAAAACCACAGACGCATGCTTTTACAGCAGTCCGCCGCAGGCGGAACAGGCAACTCCTTTAATGCCATCCATTTTAATGTAGATACAAGCAAAAACCTGCGGGACAACTTTGATCAAATTGCGTTCAGACTGCGCTGGAACCACTGGAACGAAAAAAAAACAGCTCAAATTGTTATTGAAGATATTAAAGGACAGTAACCGTTCACAGAACGTTGAAATTGGAAATTGGAAATTGGAAACTTGGCCTTCATGCTTTTGTACTGTTCTTCCCAATTTCCAATTTCAAGTTTCTAATTTAATCTCTCCCAAATTTCTACTTTCCAATTTCAAGTTTCAAGCCGTGAACGGCTACGGTTTTTTTAATGACCTCCTGAGGCCATGGCTTCCATCGCACGGGCTGGATTTGCCTCGACTGTTTTAAGGATGTAATCAACCTTTGCATCGGGCAGCCACTCAATCTTGCCTGTGCTGACATCATAAATGGCGCCAACCACCTTGGCGGTTCCGCTTTTTACAAGGTTTCTGGTTGCAGGGCTATTCATGAAAAGGTCTTCAATTCCCTGCCAGACGTTTTCTTCGATCGCATAAGGAATAATATCATCGCCATGCAGTTCAGGATGTTTACTCATAGCACGACGCACAGCCGGCTCTATGTTGTCAACCAAAGGCGGAATATTGCGTTCCAGAGCATGTCCTGTGCCGTGAATAGCATGGGTTACAGCGGTTACTGCTCCACACTGTGTGTGACCCAGAACAACAAGAACCGGAGTATGCACATGGGCTAAACCGTATTCGATCGATCCGATCTCATCCACATCGCAGACATTGCCTGCAACCCTGATGACGAAAATATCCATGACGCCTGCGTCAAAAATAAGCTCAACAGGAACACAGGAGTCAGAACAGGTAATAACCGGCGCATAAGCATGATCGTTCTGACTCTCTTTTCCGCATTGAATAAGCCGACCGAGGTTGATGTGCGGATGATTCGTATTCCCTCAACAAACCTCTTATTGCCGGCCTTAAGCATTGATAGCACCTTGTCAGGACTCGGTTTTGCCTATGGCGCGGGCTCTACCTCTGCCTTTGGTACCTGTTCTGCCTCTGGCGCAGGCTCTACCTCTGCCTTTGGTACCTGTTCTGCCTTTTTGGCAGGAACTTCCTCTTTTTTGTCACCGCCACACGCAACAGGAAGTGCAATCAATGCAAACAGACAACACACAGTTACAGACAATCTAATAATGCGACTCATAAAACCCCTCCGTTTAATAAAATTTATTAGTTTTATAACCCTACAACGTCACTTACCCCCGCCATGGCGGGGTCATTTCGAGGAACGAAGTGACGAGAAATCTTATTATAAAACAAATAGTTAAAGATTTCTCCCTTCGGTCGAAATGACAAGTGTCGTTGTAGGGATAATTACAAACTAAATATCCACTTAATTTTTAAATTATATCTTTTTATCCACCTGTTGTCAACAAATTCAATCGTTAGTCAGGTCATTCAGCGCTTGCAGGTAAGTTTGACAGAGTACTCAGAGACAGATGTTAAGCTTAAAATTTATGGAACTCGCAAAAAAGTCGTCACTCCGGTGAAAACCGGAGTCCAGAGCCCTCGTAAGTATTTAAATAGACTGGATAGCGCTAACGGTTAGCGCTGATGGTTAGCGCTTACGCTTCACTACGTGTCACTTTGTGTCACTACGTGCCCGGCTGCAGTTTATCCCGCACTTGATGCTGAGCCGGAATGACGAAAAATGGTACTTTTCGACTTTTTACGAGTTCATCAAAATTTGCGGGCTGTGCATTCTAAAAGAAGACTTTTAAGCTGTTTATGAAGAACTGAGTATGAATAGTAAGTTTTGGCTGTTTCATAGTTGTGATCAACCATTTTTTTCCGAAGCTCTGCGTCTTCAAGAACTTTATTAACCTGATTTACGGACTTATCTGTTATATATCCATCAATTTCAATTGCAGAAAATCCCCTTGTCCTGATATCTATTGAGTAAATCGAATAAGTATTAACCACTATTGGTTTTCGGAAATACATTGCTTCAAGAAAAGCATTCCCAAAGCCCTCAAAATCTGAAGGATAGGTGACAAAATCTGCATGAGGGTAAATGTCATTCAGGGTATAAATTTTCTTGCCTGATTCTGTGTATCCTCTTTTTTCACTAATAATCTCTGAAACAAAAATTGTATCAACTCCCAGCATATCGGCATATTCTCTTACTCTGTGTTCGTAATCATAGCCTTCATCATCTGAAGCATGAGAAATAACAAATTTAGCTTTCTTTCCCAACTTGTGGACAAGTTCTATCGCAAGTTCAATTCTTTTGCGCCTGACAACTCTGGTGGGCTGGAGAATTAATAGCTGATCGTCTTCGACTCCAAGGGCCTTTCTCACGTCAGATGCATAATCATCAATTGGTTCAGGCGGATTATCAAAGTCCATGACATTGGGGATAATGATTGAAGAAACACCTCTTCTAAGGCTTAACTGGTTACTAGCAGAAGAGTTGATTACCACATGCCTAATTTGCGGCAGATTAGGAGGAAAGGACATATTAAGATATTCCCATACAGCGTTTGTCATAAAATTCTGTCGTTCCCAAAAGAAATCGTGATGATGGGCAATTGTTGGAGTATCGGTTTCAGATATTAACTCTGTAATGGCTAAACCCAAAGGTATATTAAGCGGTATTGTCAGACAGTTTTCAGTTACCAGAAAATCGATTTTGAATCGCCGGATGAATTTGTAAAGATCTTTTTTTAATCTCAGCCTGAGTTCATGGATTTTCCGTGACATATAGTCGCTTCGTTTTGGCACTCTAAAGCAGTTTCGATGGATTTTCCGTATATTTGGATGCTTAAAGTGGGCTTCAGGAACTATGTATGAACGCTCCGGTGTACGATCGCATTCACCGGCAAAATAAAAGCATGTAAATCCTTCCTCTTCAAAGATGTTAGCCCATTTTGATGCTTCAAGGGAAACACCGTCTGTTCCGGCAAGGCGGGTTGAAACAAATCCAATATTTTGCGGTTTGCGATTGTTTTTTATATTCATGTCAGATAGATTTCCTTATATCGAAAACAATCTGCCGTATGATCAGTTACCATTCCTGTCGCTTGCATAAAAGCATAATTAACTTTATAAAATTAGAAATTTTCACTTAAATCTACGCGTTGTATTTATTGTATTCAATCTCTTAAATCAAATCAGGGATAATATCAAGAGACTTCTATCAAACTGGGCATGCCCAAGCCATCTGCCTCTAAACAGATGAGAAGCTCCCCGCAGTAAGTTGCGGGGAATGCGCTCGCCTTTGCGGTTCAAAGGTCTCATGAATATTGCATTATATAAAATTTTATGGGAGTAAAGAATCCTGAGGGCCAGGTTTTATATCCCATGTTCTTTGATTGATAATCAAACAGGAGGCAATATGGAGACCATCAAGAAAAGTTACTTCCATTCCGGCGGGACGGTTCCACTTCTTGGTCTAACCATTCCCGAGCACTTTATCCAGGTCGTAAAACGGTTTCCGGACAGGGAGGCAGTGGTTTCAATTACCCAGAAAAAACGGCTCACTTATACTGCTCTCTCAGAGTCGGTGGATCTCTTAGCCAGGGGCCTGGTTGCCTCAGGTTTCGGTAAAGGTGACCGAATCGGCATCTGGTCGACCAATAATCTGGAATGGCTCATTCTCCAAATGGCCACCGCGCGTATAGGGGTCATTCTGGCAACCATTAACCCTGCCTACCGATTGAAAGAGCTGTCTTATGCTCTGCGACGTTCCGAGGTTCAAGGGCTCTTTGTCATTCCTTCGTTCCGGACCAGTGATTATGTTTCCATGCTGGTGGAACTGATCCCGGAACTAAAAGACAGCAAAGGCAGAGAGATAAAAAACCAGGATCTGCCCTTCTTAAAGCAGGTTGTCCTATACCACCCCGCTGAACCCATGGAGAGCCGCCGTTTCTATCCGGGCTTCAACACCTGGATGGATATCCTTGAACTGGCAGAATCCGTTCCCCTGAAAGAGGTGGACAGGATCACTGCATCCCTTGACATCGATGATCCAATTAACATCCAATATACCTCAGGAACCACCGGCCACCCCAAAGCAGTGGTCCTGACCCATCACAACATTCTCAACAATGCCTATTTTAGCGGACTATCCATGCACTTTACAGAAAAGGACAGGCTTTGTGTGCCCGTCCCATTTTATCACTGTTTTGGCGCGGTGCTGGCTAATCTGCTCTGTCTCTCTCACGGAGCCTGTGTCGTTATTGCTTGTGAGCATTTTGATGCCCTGGAGGTCTTGGAAGCGATCGAAGCGGAGAAATGCACAGCCATTCACGGCGTGCCTACTATGTTTATTGCTGAGCTGGAGCACCCGGAATTTAATAACATTAATATCTCTACCTTGCGCACGGGAATCATGGCAGGTGCGCCTTGTCCTCCAACCCTCATGAAACGGGTGATGGAAGAGATGCACTGCCGGAAGATCCTCATTGGCTACGGTGAGACCGAGGCATCTCCCTTGACTCACCTAACGTTACGAGATGATAGTATGGAACGCCGTATCATGACCGTTGGCAAGAGCCTCCCCCATCAGGAAGCAAAGGTAGTAGAGATTAACACTGGCGCAACCGTGCCCCTTGGACAAACAGGGGAGATCTGTTTTCGAGGCCACCACATTATGAAGGGCTACTATGGGGACCTGGAGGCTACAAGGGCAACCATCAATGGAAACGGCTGGCTTCATTCCGGTGACCTGGGAACCATGGATGCCGATGGATATGTGCGCATCACGGGAAGATTGAAAGAAATGATCATCCGTGGGGGCCAGAATATATACCCACGCGAAATCGAGGAGTTTATCTACGGTCATCCTAAGGTTGCCGAGGTGGCAGTCTTTGGCATGCCGGACGAGTACTACGGCGAAGAGGTTGTGGCCTGGATCAAACTACACACCGGTAAGACTGCCTCTGAGCAGGAAATCCGTGACTTCTGCAGGGATAACCTGGCACACTTCAAAATCCCGCGCTATATCTGGTTTGTGGAAGAGTTTCCCATGACGGTGACCGGCAAGCTACAGAAATTCCGTATGCAAGAAATCGCAATTCAAAAAATGAAAACAAAGAAGGTCCAAACTCCAGGCGCTTAAAGGCCTAAAATTCTCCATCAACGATGTTTCCTATCCTTACAATTATTGTAGCCGTTCACGGCTTGAAACTTGAAAATAGAAATTAGAAATTTGGGAGAGATTAAATTAGAAATTTGAAATTGGAAATTGGGAAGAACAGTACAAAAGCATGAATGCCTAATTTCCAGTTTCTAATTTCCAATTTCAACGTTCCGTGAACGCTTACCAATTATTCAACATAGCCAACGTTCTTCAGTTTAATACGTCAACTTATCAATTAATATCCCGCAAGTCCCTATTGATATTAAACAGTATGGTATTCTTTGCTCTTTGACTTTGAGTTTTTTAATATTATATTATAAATAATTCGCTACAGTTGATCAATCTAAAATAATGATACTATATTTAGCGCCTGAACGAAAACTATACCTCGGAAGGTTACAAATTGCGCTTTTTTTCGGTGAGCAATGAGCATCAAGAGCAAGGCGCGAAGACGCGAAATAGCAAGCTATTTCAAGCCTGAGCAACACAGTTATTGATGTTCAGGGCCAGCGAAAAATCGCAAGTTGTGGCCTTTCGAGGTATATCTAACACTTTGATAAAATAAGCATTTGCAGCTTTTATTCTGAACGAAGATTTTGAGCAATTAGCTCTAAACGCTATATTTTTCATTTGAGACCTTTGCATAACCCCAACTTTTGCCCAATTTTGGTCATTGCGAGGAGCAAAGCGACGCGGCAATCTCGTGGCTTATCAATGTGTTATGAGATTGCTTCGCTTCGCTCGCAATGACAATACTGGAGTTATGCAAAGGTCTTCATTTAACAGCTAAATGCTAACACCTAACAGGTACTAACTTCATGTGTATAAATATAGTGCAAAGCCTTATTTAATCATGGTTAATAGGGTTTTCGTGACACTATTTAACAATAGGAACAAATTAATGGTTAATTTTGTAAAAAATGAAAAAATAAGAAATATCGCAATCATATCCCATGTTGATCATGGAAAAACCACGCTTGTTGATGGTATGTTAAGACAAAGCGGGTTGTTCAGGACCGGGCAGGAAGTAGATGAAAGAATAATGGACAGGATGGATCTGGAGCGTGAAAGGGGGATTACCATTGCTGCAAAAAACTGTTCCGTAAAATGGAAAGGGGTAAAGATAAATATTATAGATACCCCTGGCCATGCTGATTTTGGCGGTGAGGTAGAAAGAGCGCTTTCCATGACAAATGGCGCGCTCCTTTTGGTAGATGCTTCAGAAGGCCCCCTGCCCCAAACCCGTTTTGTATTAAAAAAGGCGCTAAAAGCCGGGCTTACAATTATAGTGGTAATTAACAAGATCGATCGGAATGACGCCCGCCCCAATGAAGTTCTAAACGAAATATACGATCTCTTTATAGATCTTGACGCCACGGACAACCAGCTTGAGTTCCCTTTGCTCTATGCCATAGGACGGGATGGAATTGTTAAAAAATCATTAGATGATAAGGAGGAAAATCTAAATTTGCTTTTTGATACGATATTGGATAATATCCCGGCCCCTTTTTATGATCCGGAAGAACCTTTCCAGATGCTGGTATCAGACCTCGATTATTCTGACTATCTGGGAAGGCTTGCCATAGGCAGGATGTCTAACGGACATGTAAAATTCAACGACAATCTTGTCTGTATTAATGAAAACAACGAGCCTGTACCACTTAAAATCTCAAATCTAAAAGTATATGACGGCCTGGATCTTAAAGAGGTTAAAACAGCAGGAGCCGGTGATATTGTTATACTTTCAGGAATAGAAAATGTCAGGATCGGAGATACAATCTGTACAAAAGAAAATCCAAAATCCTTAAAAAGGATAAAAGTCGATGAACCCACCGTATCGATGAAGTTTACTATAAACAATTCTCCTTTTGCCGGAAAAGAAGGAAAATATGTTCAATCAAGCAAAATATACGAACGGCTTGTAAAGGAAACCTTAAGAAATGTAGCTATAAGAGTTGAAGAAACAGAGGAGAAGGAAAGCTTTCTTGTCAAGGGAAGAGGCGAATTCCAGATGGCTATCCTGATTGAAACCATGAGGAGGGAAGGTTTTGAACTTTGCGTAGGCCGTCCTGAAGTAATCTATAAATATGAAAACAACAAGAAACTTGAACCAACAGAACAGCTCTTTATCGATTGTGACGAACATTTCTTAGGAATTGTTACGGAAAAACTTTCCATAAAAAAAGGGAAACTGATCAATCTTGTTAATGATGGAAAAGGAAGGGTGAGGATAGAATTTAATATTCCTTCCAGAGCGCTTATAGGTTACAGGGATGAGTTTTTGACCGACACTAAGGGCACGGGGATAATAAATTCTATCTTTGCAGGTTACGACGAATACAGGGGAGATTTCAAATCAAGGGTTACCGGCTCCATAGTCGCGGACAGAGAAGGAAAGGCAGTGGCATATGCTCTTTTTAATCTTGAACCAAGGGGACAGATCTTTATTGTTCCGGGTAATCCTGTTTACGAAGGCATAGTTATAGGGGAACACAACCGGCAAAATGATATTACTGTTAACGCGTGCAAGGAAAAAAAGCTTTCTAATATGCGCGCATCAGGAAAGGATGACAATATTATCCTGGCCCCTGTAAGACCTGTGACCCTTGAGCGCGCAATAAATTTCATAAAAAGCGACGAGATGGTCGAGGTCACGCCAAAATCGATACGCATCAGGAAAAGTATCCTGTCCGCACATAAAAGGTATGTGATGAGAGGACGGTAAAAAGCCGGCAGCCAGAGGAATTAATTATAATGTGATCCAAAGCGCATCACGGGTAACAGGCAAACTATACCTCGAAAGGCCACAACTCGCGATTTTTCGCTGGCCCTGAACATCAATAGCTGTGTTGCTCAGGCTTGAAATAGCTTGCTATTTCGCGCCTTCGCGCCTTGCTCTTGATGCTCATTGCTCACCGAAAAAAACGCAATTTGTAACCTTCCGAGGTATAAGGAAATAGAGAAGCAGATGAGAGGTATGCGAATCTGGATTTTCCGGACTACGGACGTTGATTCAAAAGTACTGAACCATTTGCAGGAAAACCTGGCGATGGTTTTCTGCGGTACTGTAAAATCGGGCAGGACGTTTGAACTCAAGGAAAAGGAGCTTCATGCTGCACGAGGGCAGTATAAATCGACCCCTATCCTGTGGCGCCTTCGTATTCTGAAGCCGACCCAGGATTTTTTGCTGGCGGTCACCGAGGCTGACCTTTATGCCGACAGACTGAATTTTGTGTTTGGCGAGGCCTACTTAGCGGCCCGCTGCGCCATCATTTCACTGGCCAGGTTGAAAGCAGGATATCAGGGAAAGCCCTTTACTGCAGAACTATTTTTACGCCGGGCGCTGACCGAAGCGGTGCATGAGGTAGGTCACCTCTTGGGAATAGGTCACTGCCCGCAACCTACCTGCGTGATGCATTTTTCCAACAGCCTCTACGATACCGATCGCAAAGGTCCCACGTTTTGCAGTCGATGTCAGGAGTTTTTGCCATAAAGGAAGATGGGTAGAGGTTCGAATGAAAAAACCTCGGCAGAAACCTGCTAATAAACCGTCAGCAATGGCCAGCCTCATCACCATATAGTGGCGGACCCGTTACAAGAATATTTTTCGATGTCATCTAATCTGACTCCGGATATTAATGATTTTTTACGAAGTCATCATCTATATTCACCCTTTTGAACTGAAACAGCGAGCGCGAAATTTTTAAATCTCGGTTATCATCTTATCAAATTCTTCCACTGAAATTGCTTGCGATGTAGTGAATGCAATACCAGTTAGTTTGCTCAGAGCAATAGAAGCCTTCATCGCCTGTTCTACGCCGGGGTAATCAACAATAACTATTAAGTCATGGTTGCCAAGTAAAGCATAAATAGATTTAACTTCGCCACCGCACTTTTTTATCAGATCTACTCCCTGATCAGTACGCTCCGGGCTTATGCCCTTTAATGATTCGGATGTGTACTTGCCTAACATAATAAATGTTGCCATAACTATTTCTCCTTTCCAATTAATTGATTTAAAGCATAACGTCTATTCCATAGACTTGCTTGTCATACAAATATAGCGGTTATCAATCTACAAGAGCATGCCTTTATTTAAAAGGATTATATTCCGGTCTTTTATACAGTTTGTCTTTATTGTTTATAATATCCGGTGGATAGACTCTTTTGACCCAATCACTATTTCTAAAGTATTTGAGGTTATAATGCATAATGCAGAATAAATCTAATAAAGTCAATTAACATACCCCTTTAACGTACACCTCTTGTTCCATCGTAGTAATAACTATCCCGCCCTCTTCCCCAAATGTTGAAATTTTACGGACATCCCCAATTATTCCCCTCCTATTCTACATGGAAAGTTATTCAACATAGTCAACTGCGTCTTCAGTTTAATTACCACGTCAACTTATAAACTAATGTATGTCCCGCAAGCCCTTGTCCAAAAATTGGACCTTTTCTTGAATAGTGAATAAAGAAAAGTGTAATTCACAATTCAAGATTTGATAACCATAGTCACCCCTAATTGTCCGTTGCCTCAGGTTAACCTCATAATGAGTTTGTAAATTTCCGAAGTAAAGCGTATGAAATAACCTACACTCTAAGAATGTAGAACTTATAAGTAGTTCAGCCTATCAATCAATCAATTAAGCTTTACCCATCTTCCCCTGTAGGAAAAACCCTTCAAAAAGATCCTGCCCGTACGATCCTCCTGTGATGACAATTCTTAAAGAATCAAGGGGTTAGTCCAACTACGAAAGTTTGGCATGCCCCTTGCTAAACAAGAGTATAAAAAGGTCATTCCTACAAGCCGAGGGGACAATGCTTCCCTTCCCTGAACAAGGCTGGGTGAAAACGTGGCCAAAAAGATAGGAAATGGTGGGTCAGGTAAGAAGAACATTATGAAGGTATTGATTGTCGATGATGATGAGGCATTAGCCGGTCTCATAAAGGAAATGATAAAGAAGATAGGCATCTATCGTGTGAAGACGGCCGTAAATGGCGAGGAGGGGTATGAGGTCTTCCTCCACTTCAAACCCGATATCATTCTTACCGATATCCAGATGCCGGCGAAAAACGGCCTCGAAATGGTAAGGGACATGCGGAATCATGATCCTGGGATAAAGACGATCTATATGAGTGGGAACATGCGTCGGTTTAGAACACGCCTTGAAGAGGAAAAGACCAAATACAAGGCAAGCCTTCTCGATAAGCCCTTCTCTTTTTCCAAGTTGACAGGGTTGTTTCATGAATACCAGAAAGAAAGGAAGTGATAAAAGTGGAAAGACAGCCCCAGGGAGAACAGGAAGGAGGTGGTGACGTCTCACATGATAACCAATGATAACTGAAAAGATAGAAGATTTTTAAACTAACCATAAATAAAAGGAGTAAAAGATAATGATGAAGAAATTAACATCAAGGAAGTTGGTTTCCATATTGGTTGTTGCCCTGTTTATGCTCTCTTTTGCCGGAATAGCAGTTTCCCAGGAGTCACAGGAAACAGGGTTGGAAAAAATGACAGGAATGATAAGCGATAAACGGCCTGATATCGAACAAATTATAGTAGTAGAGAAGGAATCTGGCAAGGCATTAACTTTAACCGCTGGTCCGGATGTAAACCTTAAGAACTTTAATGTGGGCAATCATGTAGTGGTAGAATACACTGATGACTTAGTTATCAGATCAATCAATAAGCAAACCGAGTAAAATTAAGGAGAAAAACCGAGTCTTGATGAGAGGCTGCCTTATTCTGGGGCAGCCTCTTTTGTAAGAAAACCTTTGCAAGTTCAGGTATTTTTTTGGTGGAGCCAGAAAAATCAATGCTTCAACGGAATATGAGATCTGTAATGAGCAGCTTAGCCCATATGGCGGGCTTTTGGCAGTGATCAAGTTTTTTGATTTGGTTAAGTTTAAAGAAATTTTTAACTATGCCTATCATAGACCAAGCCAAAGACCCAAGCTGGGTCATTATTCCATGGTAGCAGGCATTTTGATGCTATTATTTATAGGGTTTAATCGACTTTGGCATTTTACCTATCTCCAATTGGATGCCATGCTTTGCGGGTTTTTCCGGCTTACACGTTTGCCGGTAGCCAGCACCTTTTGGCGCTACATGGACAGCTTAGGGATCAACCAGGCGAATTCATTGGATATTAAACTTCTTCAAGTTTTTAGATACATTACGCTTTAAAGCAAGACCCTGGGAAAATGGAAGTAGTTGGCCATACCGTTTTGCCATTGTTTAATACGTGCAAGAAACTTCTTGCACGTAAATATTTAAATGTAATATCGGATAATTATCGTGGGTGAAATAAATGGATTACGGGTAAAAAGTAGTACTTTTAGAAGTATTTGATTGATAGTTCAGTGAAGCGAACATGATGGTGGGATAACAAATAAATCCCACACATAGTTCACAGCGGCAATTTATGTGCAAAATGCAGGTTTTAAATTTCTGTTTATTATTTTTTATCCAGCGCCTTACGAATAGTCTCGGCCAAATCACGCATCATTATCGGTTTCATGACAAATGCCCGAATGCCCATGGCCCTTGCCGTTTCTTCCGTAATCATATCATTATATCCGGTACAAAGGATAACCGGGATATCAGATCTTATGCTCAAGACCTGTTTAGCTAGAATATCGCCTGTCATGTGGGGCATTGTTAGATCGGTAATGACGAGGTCAAATTGGTCTGACTGTGCCCGAAAGGTCTCCAGAGCCTCTACGCCGCTTGCTTTGGTAACGGTTTTGTAACCCAAATGATCTAACATCTGTTGCCCAATATTCCTAAGTGCCGGCTCATCATCCACAAACAGAATGCGCTCGTTTCCCATAGGAAGAGCTTCTTCTGGTGCTGTTTTCACAGCAGACTTTGAGTAGATCCTGGGAAGAAAAACATGAAAGGTCGTTCCTTTCCCGGGCTGGCTGTACACGGAGATCTTTCCTCCATAGGTTTCTACTATGCCCTGTACTATAGCCAGTCCCAGTCCTGTTCCCATCCCTTTCTCTTTGGTCGTAAATATGGGTCAAAGATTCTTTCCATGACTTCAGGGACCATACCATGACCTGTATCGGCTACGGTAAGCCTAATATATTGTCCCTCTCTCATATCCGGATATTTAGATACACCGGCAGCATCAATATCTACGTTTACAACGCTCACTTCCAGCACGCCTCCCTTGTCTCGCATGGCATTGGCTGCATTCGTGCAAAGATTCATAAATAACTGGTGTATTTGAGTGGGATCGGCCAGCACCACACCCGAGTCCTTCTTAATGTTTTGACGAATTTCAATGGTCGTGGGCAAAGTTGCTCTCAGCCACTTCAGTGTCTCTTTGACAATAAGGCTGAGCTGTAATATTTTTAATCCTATTTCGCTTTGGCGACTGAACGTAAGGATTTGCTTCACCAGGTCTTTTGCTCGCTCTGCTGCCTTAAGTATCTCATCCAGCTTGGCCTTTACCGGGGTCTCTTGCGTAATGTTTAACTGGGCAAGTTCCGCATAACCAATTACGGCTCCAAGGATATTATTGAAATCATGGGCAATGCCGGCAGATAAAGTGCCTATGGTTTCCATCTTCCGTGCCTGGTGAAGCTGGGCCTCGAGTCTCTTTTTCTCTTCCTCGGCCTGCTTGCGTTTGGTAATATCTCTGAAGATACCCATCAGATAAGGTTTTCCATAGAAGCTTATGACAGAAGAGTTGATATCAGCATAAAAAATGCTTCCATCTTTCCTTTTCACCGGAATGTCGGCGGCAAGTGTGTACTCTCCTTTTGTTTGAGCCTCTATCTTGGCTAAGACATAAGGCAAATCTTCATTGGGATGTATATCTTTAACTTTGAGATTGTTGATCTCTTCAGGACTATAGCCAAGCATTTCACAAAACATGAAATTTCCTGTGAGGAATTTTTCCGTTTCCAAATCCAATATCACTATCGCGTCAGTAGCGCTATCAAAAATGACTCTGAATTTCTCTTCCGACTCTCTCAGTCGCGTCTCTACCCGCTTGCGCTCAGCTATTTCTGCCTGCAATTCTTCATTCGTCGTTGTCAGTTCTGAGGTCCGCTCTTTCACCATTTCCTCAAGCTGGTTGCGGTGTTTTCTCAGTTCTTCGTCTATCTCTTTCCTTTCGGTGATGTCCCTGACAATTCCTACGGCATTCCATTTGTCATCTATTTTGACCGCGGATACAGACAGTTCAATGGGGAATATTGTGCCATCTTTCCTTACCGCCTCCAACTCAAGCGTTTTGCCGAGAACAGGACCATTGCCTGTTTCCTTGAATGCATGGATGCCCATTTTATACGAGTTATAATATTTCTCAGGTGCGAGGAATACGTGCAATTGTTTCCCCAGAGCCTCATCAGACAAATATCCAAATATATTTTCCGCTGCCTTATTCCAGTAGGAGATATTTCCTTCATTATCCATAATTATAATAGCGTCTTTGGCTGAGCCGGTTATAGCCTTGAATTTCTCCTCACTTTCGTAAACAGCTTTCTCGGCCCGCTTGCGCTTAACGGCATCTTTCTCTAATTTCCTGACCATCTGTTCCAATGCTTCATATGTTGGCTTATCGGTCATCAGAAAATCCTCCGATCGTCAAAAAAAACATACGTGATGGTATCTCAAATACCACAATTGAGCCTTCGCTCTTTTACACAAGCAGTGGCTCCATCAAAACTTTCCTCAGTTTCTCCGATAATGTTTTTAGTGAAAATGGTTTTTGAATAAAATCTTGAGCACCTGCGTCCAGAATTTCCTGTGCCAGGCCATCTACAGCATAGCCGCTGCAAACACAATCCACGGCGGCTTATCCCCGCTGCTACACTCGAACCTGGGATAAAACTCATTAGCAAAATTCAAGGCCGGATCATCTACTTGCAATTTTATATTATCCACAGGATATTCGTTGGACAAAGTCACCAATGTCATCCCCATTTCAACCTTTGTTTAAAAACAATGAAAACCCAAAGATTACTGCTATAGCAAGTTATTTATTTATTTATGGACGTCCCGCAAGTCTTCGCAAGTCCTCCCCTGATAGCAGTCTGAACCAGGTTGTCTAATGCCCGGCGGGTCGCCTGGCGAAGTTCATCGACAGGAGCGCCCTCGTAGTAATTAAGCTTATGCAGCGGGCTGTCTAAATGAATGTCGGCAGCATGTAAAAATCTAAACATGTATCAGTTCTCCACATGGAAAGGACGTGGCTTGCGGAGAGCAAGCAATGCATAGCCTGGTTCAATATCATGCGCATAATCTATGGTCAAACCACAAATTTTCTTGCCGGATATGCCTTAAGATCTTTGCAAAATGATTATAGGGAATGCCGCACAATATAGAAATCGGACTTTTTCGAAGCAGTCAAACATTTTCCTTGCAATCAATCAATGTTGCCATTATCATGCCGGATAAAAATAGCAAACTGAGACCTTTGAAAAATGTTCAATTTTGTTCGAGTACAAGGAAGGCGACCAAATTTTAAATCAGGTTCAACCGGAGGAATATGTTGAATATTTCGAGGATTGAAATTTGAGCTTGACGCAGTAATCGGGCAAAAGGGGGCGTTTTGCGAAGGTATCACCATATAAAAAGGATTAACCAATGGCTAAAATATTCCGGCCAAGCAGCCGCGAAGCAACCATCTTATCAAAGATAGAATCGTCAAAGGAATTTGAGCGCAGAAAGGCAATAAACAGCATAAAAGACTGCGTTGAACCTCTTTCCAATGCAATTTCAACAAAGCTTATTGAAAACAATCTCGTTGAAACCACCAATAAAAATGCCCTCGAAGAACAGATAATGCAATGTCTAAATAAATTAACCAGAGCTGAAGATTTTGATGTTGACTTTCAGATAGCGCCATTCAGACACATTACACGAGATCCTAATATTGTAAGCATTTATACTACAGCCTTTGTTATAGAACAGCTTCTAACGCACAAGGATGTAGTTGATATTTTCGGTTCCGACGAAGATATATATATCTGTATAAACCGTCAGGTTGCAAAATTTCTTTCCTAATAAACAATGCGCTCCTTATTTCATCCCAGGCTAATAAACAGCCCCTTTGAGGACCCCGGCCTGTTCATACCCTTTTTTTTTGAGAAACGCGCCGTAATTTTCGATCTGGGCGATATTTATTCTCTTTCAGCAAAGGATCTTCTCAAAATTAGTCATGTTTTTATATCTCATACTCATATGGATCATTTTGTTGGCTTTGACAGGCTGCTGCGTCTGTTTTTGGGACGTGAAAAAAAACTTTATATGTACGGCCCCAAAGGCTTTTTAAAAAATGTCGAGGGAAAACTTGCCGGATATTCATGGAACCTTGTAGAAAACTTCAACAATCGATTCACCCTGTATATTACCGAAGTACATGCTAAGCAGCTTATAACCAGACAGTACCGATGCAAAAATAGATTTACAGCTTCCAAAAGCGCCATAAAGCAACCGTTTAACGGCATCCTCTTTAAAGAACCTGCGCTGACCTTCTCTTCAGTAGTGCTTAATCATAAAATTCCGTGCCTTGGTTTTACAATTAAGGAACGGTTTCACGTTAATATAATAAAAGAGAGGCTGATCGATCTTGGGCTTGAAATCGGCCCATGGCTTAGAGAATTTAAACAGGCTCTCTTTAATCATCAAGATCCTGATTCAAAATTTGATGTTAAATTGGGACAAGAAAATATAAGAAAAAAGGGATTTATATTAGGGGATCTTACGAATCGGATTGCAATAATAACTCCAGGCCAAAAAATTACCTATATTACCGACATGTTATATTGCAAACCCAATATTGAAAAGGCGGTGGAATTCGCAAAGGATGCGGACCACCTTTTTATTGAGGCTGCTTTTCTTGAAAAAGATAAAGATATTGCCGAAAAAAAATTTCATCTCACAGCCAGAAATGCCGGAACGATAGCAGGCATGGCCGGGGTAAAACAATTCACACTTTTTCATTTTTCACCAAGGTACTCAGGCATGGAAGACCTTTTGCAGGAAGAAGCGCTGGCTGCGTATAAAAGGATTAAGGATTAAGGGATAAAGATATAACTTTGATAAGGGTTTTTGAACCGCAGAATATCGAACAAGGAATTATGAATGTCGAAGTAAACCGCAACGAACAAGCCTTCTTAATTCGAAATTCCTTGTTCGACATTCGACATTCAAATGATGACAACTTGAATTGGCAATATTTTACTTCTCAAGGAAATTAGACAGGTTTTTAAAGCGCTAAATTAATCCTTACTCCTTAATCCTCTTTTTTTTCTACGCTCTCTTCGGGTTTATCTGATGGGACTTCTTTATCAACAGCCTTTTTCTCTGCTTTATCTGATGGGACTTTTTTATCAACAGCCTGCTTTTTCTCTGCGGTTTTCTTCTTTTCTGCTCCAGCCGGCTTTTTGTCCTTGATTTTCTTCTTTTTACCCTTTTCAGCGCCTACAAGTTCAATCATAGACACAGGAGCGGCATCTCCGGGACGTCTTCCCATCTTAATAATTCTGGTATAGCCTCCGAATATAGAGCCAAACCGCTCGGCAGCTTCATCAAATAGTTTGTGAACGACATTCTTTTCCCTTACAATCGAAAGGGCCTGATGTCTGGCATGCAAATCTCCCCGTTTAGCCAGAGTAATCAAATGGTCTGCCCAGTGCCTCAAGCCCTTTGCCTTAGTATCTGTAGTGCGGATTCGCTCATGCTTAAAAAGTGAGGTAACCATATTTCTAAACATGGCATTCCTGTGACTGCTTGTCCTGTTTAATTTCAAACCAGCCTTTCGATGTCTCATAGAATCCCTTTACTCCCCTTCTTCCTCTGTGTCTTCCTCAGGAAGCACAAATCCATCAAGCTTCATCCCAAGAGAAAGGCTCATTTCATTTAGGACTTCCTTGATCTCATTTAATGACTTTCTTCCAAAATTTTTGGTTTTAAGCATCTCCACTTCGGTCCTGATGACTAACTGATAGATCTTGTTTATTCCGGCATTTTTAAGGCAATTAGCGCTTCTAACGGAAAGTTCAAGCTCTTCAACACTTCTATAAAGATTTTCATTAAACTGTGGTTTCTGCGCCTCTTCCAATTTTTTCCCCGGCTCCGGCTCAAGATCTTCGTCAAAATTTATAAAAACCTCCATTTGCTCTTTTAATATCTTGGAGGCATAGGCAACCGCGTCCTCTGGAAGAACGCTTCCATCTGTCCATACTTCTAAAGTCAGCTTGTCATAGTCGGTCCTCTGGCCAACACGGGCATTACCCACAACATAGTTTACCCGTTTAATAGGTGAAAATATAGCATCTATAGGTATTGTGCCTATTGGCGCATCTTCATCCTTATTTGCTTCAGATAAGGCATATCCCTTGCCAACCTTAACGATCATTGTCATTTTTAACTTTGCGTTATTGGAAAGGGTTGCAATATGCATCTCCGGATTAAGGACCTCGCATTTTCCGTCATCGCTGATAATATCTCCGGCATTGACTTCGCCCTCTGCCTTAGCATCAATGCGTATTGTTTTCGGTTCAGCATCGGCCAATTTTAAACGCACACATTTTAAGTTAAGAATAATTTCGGATACATCTTCAAGCACACCTGGAATAGTGCTAAATTCATGCATAACATCATCGAACTTGACAGACACAATACCCGCGCCATACAAGGAAGAAAGTATTATACGCCTTAAAGAATTTCCGATCGTTATCCCAAATCCTCTTTCCAGAGGTTCACAAACAAACTTGCCGTATGAAGGCGTGCTGGTGGTTACCTGGACCTTCTCCGGCTTTATCATTTCTCGCCAGTTCATAAACATTAGTTCATTTAATGCCATTATTATAACTCCAGTTTTTGAGAGCTTTGGACTCGCTCGCTTTATCTGTTACTTGGAATAAAGTTCAACTACAAGCTGCTCCTGCATAGGCATTGTAAGGTCTTCGCGCACCGGAAACGCCTTTACTGTTCCTTTCAGCTCATCTTTTTCCAGGTCAAGCCATGGGGGAATGCCTCTACGAACCACGGCATCTAATGAATTAACTATTGCCTGCATTTTACGGCTTTTTTCCCGGATTTCAATTACATCACCAATTTTTATTAACAATGATGGTATATTAACCTTCTTACCGTTAATTAGAAAATGATTATGTTTTACAAACTGACGGCCCTGAGCGCGTGAGTTCACAAAACCCAAGCGATAAACAACATTATCAAACCGGCGTTCCAATAATGTAAGCAGATTTGTGCCGGTAATGCCTCTTTGTCGCTCAGACCTTTCAAAAAACAGGTGGAATTGTTTTTCAGAAAGGCCATACATACGTTTTATCTTTTGCTTTTCACGAAGCTGTATACCGTAGTCTGAGCTTTTTCTTCCACGACGCTGACCATGCTGGCCGGGCGGATAACTACGTCGATCAAAAGCACACTTATCAGAATAGCATCGATCCCCTTTAAGAAATAACTTCAGGTTTTCGCGGCGGCAAAGCCGACAAACCGAACCTATAAATCGTGCCAAATTATCCTCCTTTTATATCCTGCGCCTTTTCGGCGGTCGGCAACCATTATGTGGAATAGGAGTAACATCTTTTATCATAACAACATTAAATCCCGCTGACTGCAATGACCTGAGCGCCGATTCACGACCAGCCCCAGGGCCCTTGACATATACATCCACATTCCTCATTCCCTGTTCCATTGCTTTTTTAGCAGCATCTTCGGCTGCAAGTTGGGCGGCAAACGGAGTACTCTTTCGAGAACCCTTAAATCCCTGGACGCCGGAGCTTGACCAGGCCACAACATTACCAGCAGAATCTGTTATGGTAATAATTGTATTGTTAAAAGTAGACTGGATATGTACCACTCCATTTGGGATATTTTTCTTTTCTTTTCTTTTTGTACCGGTTCTTTTTGCCATTTATAACGTCCCTATCTCCTGTGATATCGCAATAAATATTACATTACAGGACTCTTAATTAGTCAATAATTAGTAACTGCTCAGGTTATTAGCTTGATAGTATAGGAATTTCCTTTCCTGAAATAACAAATAACAAACCACAAATATCAAATAAATTACAATAACCAAAATTCAAAATCTCAAACCCGTACCTTTTTGGTCGAGTAGTCGAGTAGGAAAATGGTCGAGTTGTTAACTACTCGACTACTCGACTAATTTCCTACTCGACTATCCTGTTTCATTGAATATTGAAATTCACGCGGCGCAAGCGCCTGCGCTGTGCGTGGGATTTTATAAGTTCAATAGTTACAACAACTACTTCTTTGTAGCTCCGCCTCTCTTTTTAACCGCCGATCTTCTTGGCCCCTTGCGGGTACGTGCATTCGTGCTTGTCCTCTGCCCTCGCACAGGAAGCGATTTACGATGGCGAAGCCCCCGATATGATCCAAGATCCATCAATCGTTTGATGTTCATCGAAATTTCCGTACGAAGTTCACCCTCTACCTTGACTTTACTGTCAATAACTTTACGAATGTCATTGATTTCGGACTCTGACAGTTGATCTGTCTTAATATCATAACCGATGCCGAGTTTATCCAGTATACGCCTTGATATGGTTCTACCAATACCATAAATATACGTTAAACCAATCTCAATCCGTTTGTTTCTGGGTAGGTCTACGCCCGCAATTCTTGCCAAACCAACTCCTCCTCTATCCTTGCCTCTGTTTGTGCCGTTTATTTTCGCAGATTACTCTTACAACCCTTTTTCTACGGATTATTTTACACTTACTGCAGATTTTCTTCACCGATGCTCTGACCTTCATATTATACTCCTTTTGACATTGGTCGAGTGGTCGAGTAGGAAATTGGTCGAGTGGTTGACTACTCGACTACTCGACCACTCGACTATCAGCTATTTTGACCTGTAAGTTATTCGGCCACGAGTAAGGTCATACGGTGAAAGCTCAACAGTAACCTTGTCCCCAGGCAAAATTTTGATGAAATGCATACGCATCTTTCCTGAAATATGCGCCAGCACCTGGTGCTTATTCTCCAATTCGACTTTAAACATCGCATTGGGCAGCGTCTCAAGCACTTTGCCCTCAACCTTTATGGCCTCTTCCTTCGGCATGTCTTAACCCCTGTCAATTTCACTTAAGATAACTGGGCCGTCTTTTGTAATTGCAATTGTATGCTCAAAATGAGCAGACAAACAACCATCTTTTGTTACAGCAGTCCATCCATCTTCAAGTATTTCAATATCATAACCTTTTTCATTAACCATAGGCTCTATGGCCAAAGTCATACCCGCTTTTAAGCGGAGCCCGGTATTAGGCTCTCCAAAATTGGGTATCTGAGGCTCTTCATGTAGTTTGCTGCCAATACCATGGCCGACAAACTTACGAACGACCGAAAAACCGGCAGCCTCCACATGCAATTGAACTGCATGTGAAATATCTGAAAGCCTGCCGTCTGGAACCGCTTTTTCAATCCCTTTGTAAAGAGACTCTTTTGTAACCCTGGCAAGCCGCCTGGAAGAATCTGACACCTTTCCAACAGCCACTGTTATAGCAGAATCACCGTAATAACCATCAAAAAAGACCCCAAAATCAAGACTTATGATATCCCCTTCGCAAAGTGGTTTCTTGGAAGGGAATCCATGCACGACCACATTGTTTGGCGAAGCGCATAGTGCATACGGAAAACCCCTGTATCCTTTGAAGGCCGGGGTTGCTCCTTTTTCTCTGGCTAATCTCTCCGAAAGGTCGTTTAAATAAAGAGTATTTATTCCTGGCTTAATCTCTGATTCAAGTATAGCAAGTATTTCAGCAACCATTTGATTGCTTTTCCGAATCTTTTCAATCTCCTGGGATGATTTTAAAATCACCATATCAGCACCTTAGAACCGCCCCTTTATCTTTGCCCCGCCCTTTTTTAAAAACCCTTCGTAATGGCGGGATAGCATATGAGATTCCATTTGCGAAATAGTATCAATCGCAACTCCAACAACTATTAGAAGAGCAGTGCCTCCAAAGTAAAAAGGAACATTAAACTTAGATATCAAGATCGATGGAAGTACACATACTGCAGAAACATATATTGCGCCTCCCAGGGTAATCCGTGTCAAAACCCTGTCAATATGATCCGCCGTGCGCTTGCCCGGACGGATGCCCGGAATATAACCACCCTGTTTTTTCATATTATCGGCAACATCAACAGGGTTAAAGGTAACGGCAGTATAAAAGTAACAGAAAAAGAATATAAAGCTTACAAACATCAATTCATATATAACATTACCCGGCATAATTGAAGAAGCAATGTTCTGTAGCCACGGAATCGCTATAAAACTGGCTATAGTGGCAGGGAACATGATTATTGAAGAAGCAAAAATAGGCGGTATTACACCGGAAGTATTAATCTTAAGAGGAAGATATGTGCTCTGACCGCCATACATCTTCCTGCCCACAACCCTTTTGGCATATTGAACCGGTATTCGGCGCTGTCCCTGCTCAACAAATATAATGAATCCGACGACAAGAACCATCAGTACGGCCAGTATTATTATGGCAAATATTCCCATTTCCCCTGTTGAAAGAAGGCGTAACGAATTCCCTATCGCGCTTGGAATGCTGGCCACAATACCGGCAAATATGATAAGAGAAATGCCGTTGCCGATGCCACGCTCTGTAATCTGTTCGCCCAACCACATAATAAATGACGTTCCCGCTGTAAGAGTTATAACCGTTATAAGCCTGAACGCCCAGCCCGGGTGTATAACTACCGGAGCGCCGCCCGGCGAAGTCATGCTTTCAAGACCGACACTGATGCCAAGGCCCTGTATGATGCTTAATACAACAGTGCCATATCTTGTATATTGTGTAATCTTCTTACGGCCATGTTCACCCTCTTTTTTTAACCGCTCAAGATGCGGTACCGCTACAGTCAATAACTGCAGGATAATGGACGCGCTGATATACGGCATAATCCCCAGGGCAAAAACCGACAGCCTCTCTAAGGCTCCGCCCGAAAACATATTAAAAATCCCGAAGATAGTCCCTTCCATCTTTGCAAAAAATGAAGCGAGCGCGACTCCGTCTATACCCGGAGTTGGGACATGCACACCAATGCGGTAAACAATCAAAAGGGCCAGTGTATAAATGATCCTTTTCTTTAGTTCGGGTATTTTGAATACATTTTGGAAACCACCGCCGGCCATTATTTTAAGACCTCTATCTTCCCGCCAATAGCTTCGATTTTATCTCTGGCTCCTTTGCTAATATCGTTAACTCTGATTATTAGCGGATATTTTATATCGCCCTGGCCCAAAAGCTTAATCCCATCATTTCTGCCCTTAATAAGTCCACAACGAATAAGGGCCGCCTCATCCACTACACTGCCGGTTTCAAATCTTGACAGATCGCGTATATTAAGTGTGGCAATATGTTTTCTAAAAATATTTGTAAAACCACGTTTAGGTAAACGTCGATGAATAGGCATCTGGCCGCCTTCAAAACCTGGCCTCACCCCTCCTCCGGAACGACTGTTGTGCCCCTTTGTTCCTCTTCCGGCGGTTTTTCCCGTTCCTGATCCAACGCCACGCCCCAAACGCTTGGGTGATTTCCGTGAACCCTTTGGCGGTGACAATTCATTTAGCTTCATTGATCTTCTCCTCAGCTTTCACCAGATGTGATACCTGATTGATCATTCCATGGACCGAAGGCATATCTTTAAGCTCAACGGTCTTGTTGAGTTTTGTCAGCCCCATTCCACGCAAAACTCTGCGGTGCTTTTCCGGCCTTCCAATCATGCTCTTAACAAGAGTTACTTTCAACATCCCAGTCATTTATTGTTCCCTAAGATTTATAGATCTTCAACGCGAATGCCACGCCTTGAAGCCACCTGTTCACGGCTTTGAAGCTGTTGAAGCCCGGCAACAGTAGCTTTAACCAGATTATGAGGATTGTTTGATCCCAAACACTTTGTCAGAATATTCTGAATCCCTACGGCCTCAAGCACCGCCCTGACAGCGCCGCCCGCAATGACTCCGGTGCCCATGGAGGCAGGCTTCAATAAAACCCTTCCTGCGCCAAATTTTCCGATAATTTTGTATGGGATTGTGCTGTTAACCAAAGGCACTTTGATCATGCTCTTTTTTGCCTTTTCTATTCCTTTACGAATCGCTTCAGGCACCTCTCCTGCTTTTCCCAATCCAAACCCGACACTTCCCTTACCGTCACCAACTACAACTATAGCGCTAAAACTGAACCTTCGACCGCCTTTGACGACTTTTGCCACACGGTTAATATGAACTACCTTGTCAATTAACTGATTCTCGCCTGCATCCTGTTTAATCAAGGAATCCGCCTCCTCTATTCTCCATAAAATTGGCTAAAAATTCAAACCAGCTTCACGCGCACCTTCAGAGACAGCCTTGACCCGCCCGTGAAACAGAAAACCATTTCTATCAAATACCACCTTCTGAATCCCTTTCTCAGCAGCACGCTCTGCTATAAGTTTTCCAACATAGGTTGCCGCAACAACCTTCCCTTTGCCTGATTCAGCCGCGAAATGCTCTTTTACATCCTTTTCAACAGTTGATGCGGCAGCAATAGTATGTCCGGATGTATCATCGATTATCTGCGCATACACATGCTTTGCGCTTCGAAACACACTCAACCTCGGTCGCTGCGTAGAACCGACCAGATTCTTTCTGATTCTTTTCTTTCTCTTTAAACGCGCCTGCTTTTTTATATTTAACGAACCCATTCTTGTTACATCCTTATGACTAAAGTAGTGCCTGAACGAAAACCAAAATAAGAAATACAAAATCCAAAAAAACACCCCAATGAACTTATAAAATCCCAAATTTCAAGCATCAAATTACAAATAAATCCCAAATTTCAATATTCAATGACCAAAACATGTTTGGAGTTTCAAATTTAGGTCATTTACGGGTTTGGGATTTTGAACCTGCCCGCAATGCCTTTGTATGGATTTACCGAAGTATCATAATCAGGCGCCTACCAATGTGCTTTTACTGTTAATGTAATTACAACGCATGGCAGGCGGGTTTTGGTCATTGTAATTTATTTGATATTTGTGATTTGTTATTTGTTATTTCAGGAAAGGAAATTCCTATACAATAAATTTATCTTAATCCCTCAATATCTTTATTTAGTTCCTGCCTTTCCGGCTTTCTTCTGAATTCGCTCCTCTGCATATTTGATACCCTTACCTTTATATGGCTCCGGAGGTCTCAATCGTCTAATTGCCGCAGATACAATACCCAGCTTCTCCTTGTCGATACTGAAAAGTTTAATAACATTATTTTTTTCAATGGATGCTGAAATACCATCAGGCAGATCAAAATTGATTGGATGCGAATACCCAAGATTTAAAACAATGGTATTACCTTGCATTACGGCACGATAGCCAATGCCGTTAATTTCCAGCCTGCGTTCAAATCTCTCGTTCACTCCGACGACCATATTAGCTATAAGACTGCGGGTAAGACCATGCAAAGACCGGCTGATCCTGTCATCCTTGTCAATAGTTACACTTACAGTTCTTTTTTCTATCTTCAGGTTCACTGCAGGATGTACCGGCCTTTCAAGTGTGCCATTTTTACCCTCAACAGTAATTACCCTGTTTTTAAATAATATTTTTGTATTATCAGGTATCGGAATCGGTTTTTTACCTACTCGAGACATTTATACCCCTCTATCTACCATACGTTGCAGAGGATTTCGCCTCCAACATTTTCATGCCTGGCTGTTTTGTCTGTCATTATCCCCTTGGATGTGGATAAAATTGATATGCCCATACCGTTTAATACAGGCTTAATATCTTTACCCTTAACATAAACCCGTCTGCCTGGCTTGCTGACACGTTCAATCCCCATGATCACACTTGATTGTCCCTGGCCGTATTTAAGGTAGATACACAAAACACCTTGTTTGGAATCCTTCACAAATTTATAGTTTCTGATAAATCCTTCATTCTTTAAGACTTTGGCTAATTCTATTTTTAGCTTTGCCCCGGGAATATCAACACTATTAAATTTTGCCTTTTCAGCATTCCTGATCCTGGTTAGCATGTCAGCAATTGAATCACTCATCGACATTTTCTTCTCCGTAATATAATATTTTTATATTAGATAATTCGTAATAGTTCAGCATTTAGGAATTCGCTTCGCTTAATTGCGAATTTAGGAATTTGGGAATTTAGGAATTAAAGGTATTCTATCAATCCCTTAATCCCTCAATCCCTTAATCCCTTAATCCCTCAATCCCTCAATCCCTCAATCCCTTATACTACCAGCTTGATTTAGTTACTCCGGGAAGCATCCCCTGTGAAGCTAGATTACGAAAACATATACGACAAATCCCAAATTTCCTTAAAAATCCCCTCGGCCTGCCGCACATCGGGCACCTGTTGTATGCCCTTACCTTGAACTTAGGTTCTTTGATCGCCTTCATTCTAAGAGCCTTTTTTGCCAATTCATCCTCCTTGTTTAAAAATCAATCTCTAAACGGCATGCCTAACAATTTAAGGAGCTCTTTCCCCTCTTCATCAGTCTGCGCCGTGGTAACGATGGTTATATTAAGACCTTTGATTTTATCGATTTTATCGTAATCAATCTCCGGAAAAATAATATGTTCCTTTATTCCCAGAGTATAGTTCCCGTTCCCATCAAACGCCTTTCCTGAAAGGCCTCTAAAGTCACGAACACGAGGAAGAGCAATATTTACCAGTTTACAATAAAAATCATACATCTGTTTGCGACGAAGCGTTACCATACAGCCAATCGGCATTCCTTCCCTTAGCTTGAATGCTGCAATAGATTTTTTAGCGCGGGTTACAACCGGCCGTTGCCCTGTAATCAGTTTAAGTTCTTCAACAGAAGAATCAAGCAGTTTGATATTATGAATTGCTTCCCCAAGACCCACATTCAACACAATTTTGCCAAGCTTAGGAACCTGCATTATGCTTTTGTATTTAAATCTTTCGATCAATCCTGGAACGACATTTTTTTCATAAAAAAGTTTTAACTGCGACATTATTATTCTCCGACACGATCTTAAGAGTCTATTATCTCATTACATTTAATGCAAACGCGAACCTTTTTCCCATCCTCAAGACTCTTCATCTTGATACGTGCCGGCGACACGCACTTGCTACACATCAACATGACATTAGACCAGCTTATTGGAGCCTCACTCTCAACAATCCCTCCCTGCCGGTTCTGAGCACTGGGCTTTACATGCCTTTTAACAAGATTCGCTTTCTCTATAAGAACCCGTTTATCCTTTTTGATTACCTTGAGGACCTTTCCGATCTTGCCATTATCCTTGCCGGCAACAATTTTAACCTTATCGTCCTTCTTTATAAGACATTTATTTTTCATTATATATCACTTCTCGTATAATTCGCAACAATTTAGGAATTGCGAATTTAGGAATTTAGGAATTGAAGGTATTTTATTGATTTTAATCCCTCAATTCCTCAATTCCTCAATTCCTCAATCCCTCAATTCCTCAATTCCTCAATTCCTCAATTCCTTAATCCCTCAATCCCTCAATTCCTCAATCCCTTTTATAAAACCTCCGGAGCCAGAGAAATAATTTTCATAAACCTTTTGGCTCTGAGCTCTCTTGCAACAGGACCAAAAATACGTGTGCCTATGGGCTCCAGATTCGCACTAATTAAAACAGCTGAATTATCATCAAATCTGATATATGATCCATCCGGCCTTCTGATTTCCTTTTTAGTTCGAACCACAACAGCCTTTAAGACATCCCCCTTTTTAACCTTTGCATTAGGGATTGCCTCCTTCACACTTACAACAATTATATCGCCAATACTTGCATACCGTCTCCTGGAGCCTCCAAGAACCTTTATGCAATACAATATCTTAGCTCCCGAATTATCCGCTGCTGTTAATCTCGTCTCTGCCTGAATCATTTTTGCGAATTCCCTTAATTATACAACCTTCTTAAGAATCTTGCTTACGCGCCATTTTTTTGTCCTGCTGATCGGTCTTGATTCTGTTATTAACACCTTATCACCAACCTGGCAGGCATTACCTTCATCGTGAGATGAAAACTTGGAGCGTCTCTTTATATACTTATGATAAAGGGGATATTTAATCATTCTCTCAACCTGAACGACCACGGTCTTATCCATCTTGTCACTTACAACGGTCCCGACCACCTGTCTTTTATTACTTATTTTTTTCATGGCATCTATTGCTTCTCTGTTCCTCAAGCTTCCTTTATTATGGTTTTAATCCTTGCAATATCACTCCTGATCTGCTTTATTTTTCGAGGATTTTCGAGCTGACCTATTTCGTGCTGAAAATACAGATTAAACAACTCCTCTTTAAGGTCAACCAGCCTTTGTTGTCTCTCTTCAGGACTCAACCCTCTAATGTCACCTGCTTTCATTATATATCGCTCCTTTCCACAAACCTTGTCTTTACCGAAAGCTTGTGTGAAGCGAGTCGGAGCGCCTCCTTGGCCATATCTCTCGAGACGCCCTGTATTTCATAAAGAATTCTTCCAGGACGAACTATTGCATTCCAACCTTCAGGCGCGCCCTTTCCCTTTCCCATTCTTACTTCAGCAGGTTTTTTGGTAAACGGCTTATCAGGAAATATCCTTATCCACATATTGCCGCCCCTTTTTACATATCGTGTCATGGCGATTCGGGCGGCCTCAATCTGTTTTGCGTTAATTGCGCCGCATTCTATTGCCTGCAATCCAAATTCACCAAAATTCAAATTGCAACCACGGGTAGCTAAGCCCCTCATTCTGCCCCTTTGCTGCTTTCTAAATTTGACCTTCTTTGGACTCAGCATATATTATATCTCCTAATATTGATGAATTCGTAAAAAAACGAATTCATCAGGTGTTAAGTGTAAAGTGTTAGGTGCCATGATAAATTTGACTATTGACTTTCAATCAGGTCTTTCTTCAAAATCTCACCTTTAAAAATAAAGACCTTTACGCCAATAATTCCATATGTTGTATTGGCCTCAATAAAACCGTAATCAATGTCTGCCCTTAAGGTATGTAACGGCACACGGCCCTCCCTATACCATTCGGTTCTGGCCATCTCGGCCCCACCCAGACGCCCTGAACAGATAATTTTCACACCCTTGGCGCCAAACCTCATGGCCGATGAAACACCGCGCTTCATGGCACGCCTAAATGCAACCCTTCTCACAATCTGGAGAGCGACATTCTCGGCAACAAGCTGGGCATCAATCTCAGGTTTTCTTACCTCCTGAATATCTATGAGGATTTCCTTCGCCTTTTTATTATGGCCGAGCATCTTTTCAATGCCTTTCTTAAGCAAGGCTATTTCAGATCCTTTTTTTCCAATAACAATGCCCGGTCTGGATGTATAGATTCGGAGTTTTGCACGCTCAGATGACCTCTCGATTTCAATCCTGCTTATCCCTGCATGATAAAGCCTCTTTTTAATAAACTTTCTGATATTATAATCTTCAAGAATATAATCGGAGTAATTCTTTATGGCATACCACTTTGATTCCCAGGTTTTAACAATCCCCAACCTCAAGCTTATCGGGTTTACTTTCTGGCCCAAACTCTTACCTCCTCTTTTACGCCAAATCTTCAGCTAAAATAACAGTAATATGTGTGGTCCTTTTCAATACTCTTGTGCCTCTGCCGCGCGCTCTTGCTTTAAAACGTTTCAACGTGGGACCCTGATTTGCAATTATATTGCGAATAACGAGTGAATCTACATCAATATCCGGGTGTTGATCAGCGTTCGCTACAGCGCTTCGGATAATTTTTTCAATTATATTCGCCGCCTTTTGCGGCATAAATTGAATAATGTCCAAACCGGCCTGAACCGGCTTTCCCTTGACAGCTTCAACCAACCTCCGAACCTTCAGTGAAGAAATTCGTACATATTTTAATACAGCTTTTACCTCTTTTGCAGCCATTACCCTCTCTCCACGAACCTAAATCTATTAATAAAAATCAAATTGCCACCCCCATAGGACTCCAGTAACGAAAGGTATAAGCACTAAAATAAGGGAAAAATCATTAATAATTAGTAATTCACAATTGATTATTATACAAAATAAATCAGTGTCGATGACTACTTAATTTATCACCATAAATTGTCAACAATCAATTGCTAATTGTCAATTGTGAATTTTACTCCAACTACTTCTGGGGTTAAAAAATGCTTATTTAAGCGCCGTATGACCAGAGGTAGTGCTTTAGGCCGATTAATCAAACAACTTACTTTTTTAATTTCGATCTCTTATCTCCGGCATGACCATAAAAAAGTCGTGTTGGGGAAAACTCTCCCAGTTTATGCCCTACCATATTCTCTGATATGAAAACAGGAATAAATTTTCTTCCATTGTGAACCGCTAAAGTGATACCGACCATCTCCGGAATAATCGTCGAGCGCCTTGACCATGTTTTAATAACTCTGGTGGTTCGAGTCTCCTGGGCTTCCATTACCTTGTTTAATAATTTAGGCTCAACATATGGACCTTTTTTCAACGACCGTGGCATAAAACTTTCTCCTGATATCTTGCTTGTTATTCGTTATCATTGCGAATTTAGGAATTTATAATTATCTTTTTGTACGTTTTTTTACAATATATCGATTACTTTTCTTTTTATTGCGAGTCTTATAACCCTTTGCAGGAATGCCCCATGGGCTGCATGGATGCCGTCCTCCTGATGATCTCCCCTCGCCGCCTCCCATTGGATGATCAACGGGATTCATCGCAACTCCTCGCACCTTTGGTCGTCTTCCAAGCCAACGCTTGCGACCTGCTTTACCCAGAGATATATTTTCATGAACGACATTGCCCAAACGCCCTATAGTTGCTTTGCAATTCAACAAAACCATCCGAACTTCGCCTGATGGAAGTTTTATCAGGGCATATCTATCTTCCTTTGCCATTAACTGCGCAAATGTTCCGGCGCTTCTTACGATCTGGCCGCCTTTTCCCAAACGCAACTCAATGTTATGAACATGAGTGCCGAGCGGAATGTTTATCAAAGGAAGAGTATTGCCGGGTTTAATATCGGCCTTTGGCCCCGACATAACAGTGTCGCCGACAGAAAGATCGAGCGGCGCCAGAATATACCGTTTTTCACCATCAGCATAATGCAAAAGAGCAATCCTTGCGCTACGGTTCGGATCATACTCTATTGATGCCACCCTTGCAGGGATTTCTGTCTTATCCCGTTTAAAGTCAATAATTCTGTAATGCCGGTTGTGACCACCACCGCGGTGCCTGCATGTAATGCGTCCGTTTGCATTGCGCCCGCCTGAATTCTTGATTGGCTTAAGCAGACTTTTTTCAGGTGTCGTAGTGGTAATCTCGTCAAATGTTGAATATACTTGACTTCGTCGTCCGGGAGATGTTGGTTTTACTTTCTTAATCGCCATCATAAGCCTCACTTACCAGATCATCTAAGGACCCCTAAGCCCCATAAGCACTCAAATAAGGGGAAAATCATTAACAATTAGTAATTAACAATTGATTATTGATTATTATACAAAATGGGCTGGTGTCGATAACTACTTCATTTATCAGTACAAATTGTCAATAATCAATTGCTAATTGTAAATTTTACTCCAACTACTTCTGGGGTTAAAAAAATGCTTATTTAATCGCTTATACCCCTAAGCCCCTTCAAAAAAATCAATACGTTCACCAGGCATCAATGTCACAATCGCCTTCTTCCAGTCCTTGCGCTTTCCAATGATCCGGCCCTTTTGTTTGCTTTTTCCTTTAATCTGCATTGTCCGGACACCGCTTACCTTGACATTGAATATTTTTTCAATTGCCTTTCTGATCTCAATCCTGTTCGCCCTTCGATCCACCTCAAATGACAACTGGTGGAAACGCTCCTTTTGAATATTAGTTTTTTCCGTGTCTAAAGGACGTTTAATAATATCATACTGGATCATTCGAGCAGCCTCCCTTCAATAACCTTTATAGAAGACTCAGCCAGGATCAAATTCTTGTATTTGAGAATGTCGTATACGTTTAATCCCTCGGTTCTTAAAACCTTTACGCCGGGCACGTTCCTGGACGAAAGCTCCAGGTTCTCATTTTTTTTATCTGTTACAATCAATGCATTTTTCACATTTAAGCTATTTAAAACCTCTACGAATTTCCTTGTCTTAATCTTTTCAAGCTCAAACCGGTCAAGAACTACAATGGCATTTCCCTGAAATTTACTGGTCAGCGCCATTTTAAGGGCCTGTTTTCTGACCTTTTTTGGAACATTGTAAGAATATGACTTAGGGTCGGGACCAAAAGCAACGCCTCCACCTCTAAGCAAGGGGGACTTGATATTACCACGACGTGCCCGGCCTGTTCCTTTCTGACGAAAAAGTTTCCTTCCACTACCCTTAACGTCGCTGCGATGTTTTACAGATGCTGATCCCGAACGCCTGCGGGCCAGTTGCATTGTCACAACTTCATGCAGGACGCTTCCTTTCAAGGGCACATTAAATATACTGTCCGCAAGATCCATCTGCGAAACCTTTTCTCCATCTATATTTTGAACATCAACAACAGCCATATCTCTCTTATTTCCTTCTGCAGTCTCTGCTGCTAAACCTTTGCAAAATCCCCTCTATTTAACAAATTTAAGCTTCTTTATCGAAACCAATCCGGATCTAGAACCCGGCACAGCCCCCTTTACAAATATAAGATTCTGCTTAAGCCTTATGTCAACTATCTCTAAGTTTTTGATTGTCCTTTGTTCATTACCGTAGTGACCCGGCATTTTTCTCCCCTTAATAACCTTTGCAGGCCATGCGCTGCATCCAATAGAGCCCGGGACCCTATGGCTGTGACTTCCATGGGTTTCACCTCCGCCATGGAAGCCATGCCTCTTTATAACGCCCGCAAAACCTCTTCCTTTGGAACTGGCGGTGGCATCAATCAGTTCACCTGCCTTAAACATATCCAAACTCAATGTCTGGCCAGGCTTGTAATCTCCGGGATTATCCACAGAAAATTCACGAAGTATCGCAAAACAAGTCTCTCCACTCCTTTTGAGATGCCCTTTGATCGGCTTGTTTGTGCGAGATTTCTTTTTTTCGCCAAAACCCAATTGAAGAGCGTTGTATCCGTCAGTGGCAACCGTCTTAACCTGGGTTACAACACACGGGCCGACACGCAATACCGTTACCGGAACGTATTTGCCTTCAGGAGAAAAAAGGCCTGTCATTCCTAATTTTTTCCCTATTAATCCTTTACACATGGCTTTTGCATTTCCCTATGGGCATTTATTAGTCGAGTGGTCGAGTGGTCGAGTAGTTAGTGCCTGAACAAAAACCCCTCTTTTTGTCATTTCGACCGAAGGGAGAAATCTTGTAGCTGTTTACGACTTGAAATTAGAAAGTAGAAATTTGGGAGAGATGAAACTCGACCCAAAATTGAATGCATTCATCAACAGTACAAAAGCATGAGGCCAAATTTCCAATTTCTATTTTCCAATTTCTATTTTCAGTGTTATAAAATTTCTCGCTCCGTTCGAAATAACAATTTTGGATAGTTTCCGTTCAGGCACTAGTTAACCACTCGACCAATTTCCTACTCGACCACTCGACCAATTTCCTGCTCGACTAAAGTTTTATCTCCACATCGACTCCCGGAGAAAGATCCAGTTTCATTAAAGCATCCACTGTCTGCTGGGTTGGCTCAAGAATATCTAAAAGCCGTTTATGTGTTCTAATCTCAAACTGTTCTCGAGACTTCTTGTCTATATGGGGAGAACGCAGCACACAATATTTGTTGATACTTGTCGGTAGCGGAATAGGTCCAACCACCTTTGCTCCTGTTTTATTAGCAGTATCGACAATATCTAATGTCGACTGATCCAGAAGTTTATGATCATACGCCTTGAGTCTAATTCTTATTTTGGTGTTCATCATCATCTATTTCTTCTTATTCAATTATTTCACTTACCACTCCGGCGCCGACAGTCCGACCGCCTTCCCTTATCGCAAACCTCAGCTCCTTCTCCATAGCTATCGGTGTTATCAACTCAGCCGTAATGGTTACATTGTCGCCAGGCATAACCATCTCTACTCCCTCCGGCAAAGTTAATATCCCTGTAACATCGGTCGTCCTGAAATAAAACTGCGGCCGGTATCCATTAAAAAACGGAGTGTGACGACCTCCCTCCTCCTTGCTTAATATATATACCTCAGCCTTAAACTTCGTGTACGGCATTATCGAACCTGGTATGGCTACTACCTGACCACGC